>PGZE01000009.1:46545-116547 GCA_002840015.1 Gammaproteobacteria bacterium HGW-Gammaproteobacteria-2
TTGGCTGAAGCGACCGAGCTATCGCTGTCGCGCTTGGCGCAGGTGCAGGCGCTGGACGCGCGGCTCAGTGCCACAGACCAGGCATTGCAAGAGGTGACGCAACTATCGCTGTTGCGTCTGGAGCAAGTGAGCGCACTGGAAGCGCGGTTGCAGCAGACCGACCAGGCGTTGGCTGAAGCGACCGCGCTCGCGTTGGATCGCTTGGAGTACTTGCAGGCGCAGGCCACACGACTGGACGCAGCGCATGCCGCGTTGGAGCAGAGCAAGCAGCTTGCCCTGGAGCAGCAGAAGCGGGTTGCCCAACTAAGTGTTCGGATCAATGAAGCCGAGACCGAAGCACTCATGCAGCGCGAATACCGTGAGACGAGCGAGCGTCATCTTGCGGAACTCCTGGCCTCGCGTTCATGGCGATTCACCCGGCCGCTGCGCGCCATTGCAGGTGCCTTGAGTCGGCTGTTCGGCAGGGGGCGAGCGCGATGAAGGCGAAGTTCGCGTTTGACTCGTTGTCTGTACGTGACGGCCGAATATTCGGTTGGGGATGGTTTTTGAGCCCGCACGCAGCCACCTCGCGACTGGAGCTGCGTATCGAAAATCCGGGCGGGCAACGCACTCGATTACGCTGCTCGACGGCCGGCACCCGACCGGACCTGGCCGAAGCGTTTCCGCATCTGCCACATGCGATCAACGGTGGGTTCCTGATTCAAGGGCGCTTGCCAGCCGGCGCGGATTGCACGCAAGCCACGTTGCATGTCTGGCTCGCTGACGGCCGTGAGGAGGACGTGCAGATCGAGGGTTTTCCGGGCCGGTTCGATATTGACGGCGGTTGGCAGGGCAGGCGCGCGATCACCCTGCAATTGCTGCGCTCGGGGCAGTTTCTGGTATTGGCAAAACGCCTGCTGGCGATGCTGGCAAGGCGGCTATCTGCGCTGCGCAGGGCGTGGCTTGGCAGGCGCCGGCAGCACAGCCGACATGATGCCCACATCATCCTGTTCGATCATGCCATGGGCGGCGGCGCCAATCATTTTCGTGAAGAAAAGATCGCCGAAGCGATCGCCCAAGGTCACACGGTGCTGCTGGTAACTCCGCATCTACCGACCCTCAGCTACGAGATCGCGTACCGGAGTCGGGACGGCGAGCAGATTTCGCGTTACCCCTCGCTCCAGACGTGCCTGGATGCCCTCGCAGGCTGCGCGTGGGTGGTCGTCAACGACCTGGCTTCATACGACGATCCGCTACGGGTATTGGCCTGGATCGCCGAGCGCAAGGCGAAGGGCGCCCGCACGCGGTTTTACCTGCACGATTATTTTCCTGCCTGCCCGGTATGGACACTGGTGGGCCGCCACGAGCGCTATTGCGAGATTCCCGATTTCGCCGAGTGCGCGCGTTGCCTGCCGGACAATCCAATGCCGTTCCTGGGCTTGTTGCCGAAGCTTGATGTGCCAGACTGGCGCCAGCGCTGGGGGATGTTTCTGGACGATGCCGACGAGATCGTGGCCTTCTCGAAGGCCTCGGTGGCAGTCCTTGGCCGAGCCTTTCCGGAGCTGAACCTGGAACGAGTCGTGATCCGACCGCATTCGCTTGCCTACCTGCCAAAGCGCCAGGTGCGGCCGAGTCTCGATGGCGATACGGTGATCGCTGTGGTTGGGACCATCAACGCCCACAAGGGTGCCGAGATCGTGGCCGAGATGGCGCGAATCATCGAGCGTGAGCGCGTGCCCGCACGGATTGTCGTAATTGGCAGCATCGATAATGTGCTCCCTTCGCCAGCGTTGCGCGTGGTCGGCCCCTATCGGCCCGATACGCTTCCGGAACTGCTGGAGGTAGAGCAGGCCAGCGTCTGTCTACTGCCGTCGATCTGGCACGAAACCTTCTCGTATGTCACTTCCGAGTTGATGCATTACGGCATGCCCGTGGCCGTGTTTGATCTAGGTGCACCCGCCGAGCGGGTCCAGTCGTATGAACTGGGCTGTATCATTCCATGTATCGAAGCGCGTGCCGCGCTGGACGCGCTGCTTGGATTTCATCGCAAGCTTGTCGCCGCCGAGACGCCGATCAGCGACCCCTTTCTTAGTGAGTTCAAATGAAAACCATTGTCTTTACCTCTGCTGCAGTCAATTACCTGCCCAAGGTACGCATGCTGTGCGCATCGATTCGGCATCATCACCCGGAATTCGAGATCGTTCTGGCGCTGTCCGATGAACTGTCGGCACAGGTTGATCTGTCCAGCGAGCCGATCGACGAGGTACTCGCGGTCGGTGACCTCGAAATCCCGGACCGGGAGCGCTGGGTTTTCTTCCACGACATCGTCGAACTGTCCACGGCGATCAAGCCATTTGTGCTCAAGACTCTGCTCGCTCGGCCGAATGTCGGCAGGGTGCTGTATTTCGATCCCGATATGGTGCTGTTTTCGCGGCTGGACGACCTGCTCGCCGAACTCGATAGCGGCGATATTGCGCTTACGCCACACCAGACGGTACCCGAGACGACGAACGAGGCGATCAAGGACAACGAGATATGCAGCCTCAAGCATGGTATTTTCAATCTCGGCTTCGTCGGGGTTTCGGCCACGCCCGAGGGCAAACGGTTTGCAGACTGGTGGGCTGATCGCGTCTACCGTTACTGTATCGCCGACATCCCCAACGGCCTGTTCACCGACCAAAAATGGATCGATTTTGCTCCCGTGTTCTTCGACGGTGTGCGCATTCTCAAAAATCCCCGATTCAACGTGGCTACCTGGAACCTGACCACACGGACATTGGCAGGCGATACCGGGAATGGATTCACGGTAGATGGCCGGCCGTTGGGGTTCTATCACTTCACCGGCTTCGACAGCGGCGCGCACCGGGTAATGTCGAACAAGAACGCTCCGGGTAACGCTTCCGCTGCCGCACTGGTGGATTGGTATGAGTGCGAGACACGCCTCGACAGCCAGGACCCGATATCGCGGATTCCATGGCGCTTCGGTGCCTATGCCGACGGCAGCAAAATCCCGCGCGCGCATCGTCGGCTGTACCGGGCGCGCGCCGACCTGCAGGCGGCCTTTCCGCATCCGTTTGATTGCGCGAAAGACAACTCGCTCAAGCGCTGGATGGAATTGCAGGGGCCGCTGGAGCACCCGGAGTTGCTGGCAAAAAAAAAAGTGAACCCTCTGAACGAACCGCTTCGTCCCGGTTCGCACGACGCTTCGGTATCATCCGCCTGAGTCTGACCGACGCCGCTTACCGTCGTTATCGGATGCAGCAAGTCGCGGAAATCTGGCGTACCAAAGGTTCGTTTGCCGTGATCCGGCGCTTGCTGGGTATATACTGACGCACTGGCAAACCTAATTGTCTGAGATACTCTTTGCCGCTCTTTTGCGAGTGAGTATTTTTGCTTGATTTCCTTGGGTTGACACGGAAGCCGATCTTGAATCCTCCAAAATTTTGGCACCGTCCCGCCAGTTGGCGCGACTACGCTGTTTCGGCGGCCCAACTCCTTGTGCTATGGAGCTTTGCGGTAGCACAACCGCTCTATGATTTGCTGAGTCGTAACGGGACCTTCTTCACCGCTCACAACGCTGGGACTGGCGATTTGCTCCTGCTTGCGGGGGTGCTGTCTTTGATCTTGCCCGCAGCGGTGATTTTACCCGCTGGCTTGCTCAGGGCAATGAGTTCGCAGGCCGGCTGGATATTTCACCTGACGATGGTTGGCGCGCTTGTTGCGCTTGGGGTAGTGGCGCCAATCATCCGCGTTTTGCCGGAAATATCCACGTACCTTGCATTGGCAGCCGCAGTCTTTTCAGGTGTCGCGGCGGCTACTGTTTTTGCAGTTTCAAAATTTCTGCGACGGCTGGTCGTGGTCCTTCTGCCTGCGGTGTTGCTGTTTCCGCTTATCTTCCTGTTCTTCTCGCCGATCTCTGCTCTCCTGCGTACGGCTGCTGCTGACGGGCCTAATGTTGGCGCTATTGGCCGGCCAGTACCGATTGTAGTTGTCGTGTTCGACGAACTTTCGCTGTTATCGCTGCTTGACGAGACCGGTGGGCTCGACGCCAATCGATTCCCGGAGCTTGCCAGGCTTGCGGCGACGAGTTGGTGGTTTCCCTTCGCGACGGCTACATCGGACATGACCTTCAGGGCCTTGCCGGCAATTGCGACCGGGCGTTATCCAGTTGCGGGCGACGAGGCGATTCCCACTTCGAGTTTCTATCCTGACAATGTGTTCACGTGGTTGGGGCCGACTCTGGGTACGAATGTGCATGAGGTCATCACACACCTCTGCCCCGACACCATATGCGACACCGACGTGGTTTCGGTAAACGACAGGCTGGATAACCTATGGAGGATCGGACGCGACATATCGATCGTGTACCTCCACATGGTGACCCCTCCGCGGCAAGCGCATCGACTACTACCGTCCATCGACGCAGCTTGGAGCGGATTTGGTGTGGGCGGCGTATCCGAGCCGGACGATCTGGACTCCCTCATCAGCAGTGTGCGAGAGCAACAGCAAAGCGAGCGTGGCAACCATTTTCTGGAGGCAATCGACCACATACCCGATGAGCCCGCACTCACATTTGTCCATACCCTCTTGCCGCATATCCCATGGGAGCACCTCGCTTCCGGGCGTCGCTACACCTTCGTGGCGCGCGATCTCCCGCAGGGGGTTGTTGACGAGACATGGGTGCCCGAGCGCCCGTTGGTGGTGGTCGGATACCACCGTTACCTGCTGCAAACCGCCTACGTGGATAGTTTGATCGGTGAAATGATCGACCGCCTCGTGGCGCGGCGGTTGTTCGATGACGCTTTGGTGATCGTCACTGCCGACCACGGGGTCTCCTTTCGCCCCGGTCAGCCGCGGCGAAACCTCACGCAGGCAAACATTGCGGACATCATGCGCGTACCGATGCTCGTCAAATTGCCCGGCCAGAAAGTCGGGCGAGTCAGTGCGCGTCGCGTCTCTGGCGTGGATATCGTGCCGACCATCGCAGACGTGCTCAAGGCCAAGGTGACCTGGGCCGTGGATGGGTCCTCCATGGTCGCAGCCTCGTTTCCGCGACGGGAGTCCCCGCGGGCAGGGAGCGGAGCGTTGGACGCGTCCGCATTGTATGAAGCGACGCTGCCGTCATGGCTGGTGACGGGCTTGCGCGCGGGTGTGCGTGCAGACGAAATGGTCAATACCGGCCCCCGTTTCGCCGAGTTGGCCGGGACCGAGGTGGTGGCGCATTGGGTGAACAGGGACACTGGCCTGACACTAAGGTCGAACAAGGTGTCGCTGCTTCAGGGCGTGGCGTCCGATGCGCCGTTCCTTCCGCTGCACCTGAGCGGGGAGATTCTTGGTTCCAAACCATCCAGCGGGCCACTCACGCTAGGTATCGCCATCAATGGAGTCATCAAACTCACAGTCGATACCTTCCCGTGGAACGGGAACGAGCATTTTTTTTCGGTGATGCTGCCAGAGGCAGCTTTCAAGGAGGATATCAATCGCGTAGAGGTTTTCGCGGTGTCTGGCTCTGCGCAAGAGACTTCCCTTGCCGCCGTAAGATGGGAAGGAGCACGGTCATTTCGACTTGGGGTGGATTCGCGCGGAATGGAGACATTAGTGACCAGCACGGGGCATTCCGTTTCGCTCAGTGTGCGCGGCCCCACGGTGAAATATGCGCTCGATCGCACCTACGTCAAAGAGGGCATCGTCGGACTTGTGGGATGGGTCGGCGACATCGCGACAGGGCAGCCTCCCGAAACCATCGTTATCACGCTTTCGGGGAGCAGCATTGCTGTCGGAGAGCCCATGATAGAACGAGCAGGAGTCGCGCAGAGTTTCGGAAAGACTCTGCTCATGAGCGGTTACTCATTCGAGATTCCTCGTGTCGACCTAGAAAAAGAGATCAACGTGGATCCAACCCTTTCCAGCCTGAGATTTTTCGTGCAGTTCGACGATGGGAGAACGGTCGAGCTCGAGATCCCCCAAGCTCGAAAAACCGCGCTTGCGCGCGAAATTGATTCCGAATCACTTCACAACTGAACAGGGGGCAGAAAAATCAATCTCATGCCCAAACTTCTTGGACGAATGAAGCATTCTCTTGTGTAATCCGAATAGTACATCGCAATAATTAATGTTGTAACATGACAGATTCGCTCACCGGTTTCTCGTCTTTCGATGGTCGCCCGTTCGATACGGCATTGTCGCCAAGCAGCAACCCAAAGGGTTTACATCATGGCCAAATTCATCGTCGCGGCAATTTTTCTGTTGCTTGTTGCAAAGCCTGCCCACGCCTATCTCGACCCTGGCACCGGCAGCATGTTGATCCAGGGTTTGCTGGCTGGCGTGGCCGCGGCATCCGTCGGTATCGCCAGTTACTGGTCGCGCATCAAGCTCTTCTTCTCGCGGAACAAAGCCAGCGGAACGACCGAAGAAATCGACAGCGACGACGAAGCCGCCAAGTAACACCCCATACGTAAGGACACGTAAGCAATGACTGCAGAACAAGTTGCCGGTTCATTCCGGGATCGCAAAGGCTACGTCTTCACTCTCGGCAACCGGGTTTTCCGCAGCGTCAGCAGCGCGGCTGCTCCAGTCCAGCGTGAGTTCATCGAATCGAAGGTTTTCGCCCATCTGGTCGCTGCCGGGCAATTCATCGGCACCAAGGTAGCCAGCGAAGATCCGGCCGAGCTGGGCATCCCGAACGCGGCGTTGCTGCTCGAACATGAGCGGATTGCGTTTGTCAGCTTCCCCTATGAATGGCCATTCGCCGCCCTTCGCGCTGCCGCGTTGTTGCAGCTCGATGTCCACCTGCAACTGCTCGACCACGGCTTCACCCTGAGTGACGCATCCGCATACAACATCCAGTTCCGCGGCCCGAAACCCGTGTTCATCGATTGCCTGTCGGTAGAGCGCTATGTCGAAGGAAGTTACTGGCTGGGCCACCGTCAATTCTGTGACCAGTTTCTGAGCCCACTGCTGTTTTCGGCAAAATTTGGCGTTCCCTTCAACGCAATGTATCGGGGCCGGCTGGAGGGTTTCTCCACCACCGAACTCGCATCGCTGTTGCGCCTGCGCGACAAGTTTTCGCTGCAAACCCTGCTCAATGTCGTCATCCCCTCGCGCCTGGAGACTTCAGCGCGGCGCGGCCGCGTTGACGCCAAGAAGGCCGTTGCCCGGCGCGCGTTGCCAAAATCCTCCCTGCGCGGCATGCTGGTTGGCCTGCGGCGCTGGATCGAACGCCTTGCACCGCCATCAAGCCTCACCGACTGGACCGCCTACGCCAACGACAACACCTACCAAAGCGCCGAGCGCGATGCCAAACGTGGCTTTGTGGAGATGGCCGTAAAAGCCGCAGCGCCGGGCACTGTACTCGATCTGGGCTGCAACACCGGTGATTACTCCAACGTTGCGCTGGGCGCAGGCGCCGGCCTGGTGATTGGGGCAGAGGCTGATCCTGCAACGGCGCATCTGGCATTCCGTCGGGCTGAAGCCGAAGCACTCAATTTTCTGCCGCTCGTGCAGGACGCCACCAACCCCAGCCCGGCGCAAGGGTGGCTGGACAAAGAACGCCCTTCGTTCGCGGAACGCGGCAACTTCGACTTCCTCGTTGCGCTCGCGGTAGAGCACCACCTCGCGATCGGCCGCAACATCCCGCTGGATCAGATGATCAAATGGATGGTTGGGCTGGCCCCGCAAGGCGTCATCGAGTTTGTCCAGAAATCGGACACCACCATCCAACGGATGCTGGCGCTGCGCGAGGATATTTTCGCCGATTACACCGAAGATAACTTCCGCAATCTATTGGCGTCCAACGCCCGGATTGTTGACAGCGCCAAGGTGTCGGACGAGGGCCGGATCATCTTTCACTATGATCGACGGTAAATGACCGGAGGTAGTGATTGAGCGGGATCAGGCCGTTGCCAGTTCTGCAATTTCCCTGAAGTGCTCCAACGCTTGGGGATTGGCCAAGGCATCGGTGTTCTTCACCGGGCGGCCGTGGACGACGTTGCGCACCGCCAGTTCGACGATCTTGCCGGAGATCGTGCGCGGCAGGTCGGGCACCTGGATGATCTTGGCGGGCACGTGGCGGGGGGTGGTGTTGGCGCGGATCTGCTTGCGGATGCGCTCGCGCAGGGCGTCGTCGAGCTGCACGCCTTCGCGCAGGCGCACGAACAGCACCACGCGCACGTCGCCTTCCCAGTCCTGGCCGATGCACAAGCTTTCCAGCACTTTCGGCAATTGCTCCACCTGGCGGTAGATCTCGGCGGTACCGATGCGCACGCCGCCGGGGTTGAGGGTGGCATCGGAGCGGCCGTAGATCACCACGCTGCCGTGTGCGGTGAGGCGGGCGAAGTCGCCGTGGCACCAGACATTGGGATGGGTTTCGAAATAGGCGGCGTGGTACTTGCTGCCGTCGGGATCGTTCCAGAAGCCGACCGGCATCGACGGGAACGGCGCCAGGCACGATAGCTCACCGGTCTCCTCCGTCACCGCTTCGCCGGCCTCGTTGAGCACCGCCACCTTCATGCCTAGGCCACGGCATTGCAGCTCGCCGCGATACACCGGCTTCAACGGTGAGCCGAGCGCGAAGCAGCTGATGATGTCGGTGCCGCCGGAGATCGAGGACAGCATCACCCGTGCTTTCACATCGCGGTAAATGTAGTCGTAGCTCTCCGGCGCCAGCGGCGAGCCGGTGGAAAGGATCGTCTTGAGGGTGAGCAGTTTGTGACTTGCGCGCGGTTTCACGCCGGCTTTTTCCACCGCGCTGATCCATTTGGCGCTGGTGCCGAAGATGCTGATGCCGAACTCGTCAACGAGATCCCACAGCGCTTGCGGGCCAGGCCATGCCGGATTGCCGTCGTACAGCACTACGGTGGCGCCCACCGCCAGGCTGGAAACCAGCCAGTTCCACATCATCCAGCCACAGGTGGTGTAGTAGAAGATGCGGTCTTCGCGCTTGAGATCGGTGTGCAGCACCAGTTCCTTGAGGTGTTGCAGCAAGGTGCCGCCGGCGCCGTGGACGATGCACTTGGGCACGCCGGTGGTGCCGGACGAATACATAATGTACAGCGGATGATCGAATGGCGTGGCGGTGAACTCCAGCGGCGCGTCGGCGTGAGCGGCGACGAAATCAGCCAGATGCACCGCGCCGCGCACGTGTGAAATGTCCGCAGGGCGCTCGGTGTAGGGCACCACGATCACGCGTTCGATACTGGTGATCTTGGTGGCGACTTCAGCGATCTTGTCGAGGCAGTTGAAGCGCTTGCCGCCGTACTGATAACTGCCGGCGGTGAACAGCACCTTGGGCTGGATCTGACCGAAGCGGTCAATCACGCCGTTGACGCCAAAATCCGGTGAGCACGACGACCACACCGCGCCCAGCGATGCGCTGGCAAGCATGGCGATCACAGTGTCGGGGATGTTGGGCATGAAACCGGCGACGCGGTCGCCGATGCCGACACCACTAGCACGCAGCGCGGCGGCCAATGCCGCCACCCGCCGGCGCAGTTCAGCGTAGCTGATGCGCACGCTGCTGCCATCTTCGCCGCGAAACAGCAACGCAACGCGCTCGTCGTCGAAGCGCAGCAGGTTTTGCGCGAAGTTCAGGCGTACATTCGGGAACCAGCGCGCGCCGGGCATCTTGTCGGCATCAACCAGCACCGGTGTGCGCTCGCCACTGGCCTTGATGCCGCAAAAATCCCAGACCAGGGTCCAGAACCGTTCGGGCTGGCGAATCGAGAAGTCATACAGCGCGGCGTGCCGGTTCAGGTCACCGTTGTCGCCCAGTTCCTCACGTACGAAACGCATGAAACGCAGCAGATTGGCCCGCTCGATACGCTCCTCGCTCGGGCTCCAGATTGGCTGGTCCATTGGGTTGGTGTTCCTGGGCTGCATCGGGGGTGACTCCGGAGTTTAGGCGCGCATGGCAAGCAGCAAACGTGTACCAAAGACCAATGGCCACCCCAATACCAACGCGAACCGGCACCGTAAACGGCACAGTGGCGGTTTATTGGTGAATCGCGCGACAACTGAAAGGCGTTGCCGCGCTTTGAACGGCGCCTACAGGGCTTTTTCGAGCTCCGGCACGATCTTGAACAGATCACCGACCAGGCCGATATCGGCAATCTCGAAGATCGGTGCTTCCGCATCCTTGTTGATCGCGACGATGGTGCCGGCATCCTTGATCCCGGTAAGATGTTGAATCGCGCCGGAAATGCCGATGGCAACATACAGCTCGGGCGCGATGATCTTGCCGGTCTGCCCGACCTGCAATTCGTTGGGCACATAACCGGCGTCCACCGCCGCGCGCGAGGCGCCAACCGCCGCACCGATCTTGTCGGCCAAGGCGAAGATGATGCCGAAGTTCTCGGCCGAGCCAACACCACGGCCGCCGGAAATCACCTTGCTGGCGCTTTGCAGGTCGGGGCGGTCGCTGCTGCCGGCCTGCAAGCCCTTGTAGCGGGTATGGCTGGGCAGGGCAGCTTCGATAGTGAGCGCTTCCACCGGGGCGCTGCCGCCGGCAGCCACCGCCGGCCACGAGGCGGTGCGGATGGTGGCCACCACGATGCGATCCGCGGCTGCCTGCACGGTGATGATTGCGTTACCGGCATAGATCGGGCGCTGGAACACGTGGCTGCTTTCGACCGCCATCACATCGCTGATCTGGGCCACGCCGAGCAGCGCCGCGACACTGGGCAGCAGATCCTTGCCGAAGGTGGTGGACGGCGCGAACACATGGCTGTAGCCGTCGGCAGCCTTGGCCACTTGTGGCGCCAGCACTTGCGCGATGGGCGCGGCATTGGCGGCGTTGGCGATGCTCAATACGCGGCTGATGCCATCGAGTTTTGCCGCCTGTGCGGCCACCGCGTCGGGCGCGTCAGCCAGCACCAGCACATCGATGGATTCGGCCTTCAGTGCCAGCGCCGCGCTGACGCAGCGTGCGGTGGCAGGGTTGAGGTGGCCGTCGTGGTGTTCGGCAACAATCAGGACTTTGCTCATGATGCATTCCTTTCTGTGGTGCCGGCGCTAGCCGGGCACTTTTGGTTCAGTGAGTGCGTGTTTGCACAAGCGGCACTTTCTTAAAGAAGGCCCTTGGTCTTGAGCGCGGCAACCAGTTCGGCCACGTCCTTCACCATCACCCCGCGGCTGCGGGTCGGTGGCGGTGCATAGCGAGTGATCTGCAATTGGCTGGCGGTATCCACGCCCAGATCGGCGATGGCAATGGTTTCGATCGGCTTGCTCTTGGCCTTCATGATGTCCGGCAGCTTGATGAAGCGCGGCTCATTCAGGCGCAGATCGGCAGTGATTACCGCCGGCAGGTCGATTTCAAGCGTTTCCAGGCCGGCATCGACTTCACGGACAACCGTTGCCACGTTGTCAGCGACATCCACTTTGCCGGCAAAAGTGGCCTGCGGCCGGCCCCACAGCGTGGCCAGCATTTGTCCGGTCTGGTTGGCATCATCATCGATCGCCTGTTTGCCGAGCAAAACCAGGCCCGGTTGCTCTTTTTCCGCCAGCTTGTGCAGCACGTGGGCGGCGGCCAGCGGTTCAATGGCTTGGTCGGACACCACATGGATGGCGCGGTTGGCGCCCATGGCCAGGCCGTTGCGGATATGCGCGGTAAGATCTGCAGGGCCGATCGCCACCACCACCACTTCGCTGGCGACGCCTTTTTCGCGCAGGCGCAGGGCTTCTTCCAGGGCGATGTCATCGAAGGGGTTGGCCGACTGTTTGACGCCATCGGTGATTACACCGCTGCCATCGGGCTTGACCTGAATGCGGACGTTGTAGTCCACCACGCGCTTGTATCCGACCAGAATTTTCATTGTTTGGATTCCTTCGGGAGGGGGGGTTGCGTTGGCCCGGAGAGGTGCCGGGCATCGAAATGCTGTGGATGCGAAGGGAATATCCGCGGCAGAAACGCCATTTTACCCCTTCGGCGCCGTATGGTGCAGCGCGGCGGGCAACGAACTGTCGCAATGGTGTCACTCGCTGGCGCCAATCCGTGCAGTGGTGGGAGCCGGCCTGCCGGCGAACCATCGTGCGACAGCTTCGCGCGCAAGGCATGCTCCCACAAACGCCTTGAAGCACTCCTGTGAGCCCTGTAGCTGGCCGGGCAGAATCACCCCAGCGCATCGCCCAGCGCCGCCACGAAGCGCTGAGCTGAGCCGGGTGCGGTATCAAAGAACAACGAGGGCTCGACAAGTTCCAGTTCGAGCAGACGCGGGCCATCGGCAGAAGGCAGCAAATCAACCCGCGCATACAACGGTCGGTGAAAGGGCAGGGCATCAAGTGTACGTTCGGCGAGCGCCAATTCGGCCTCGTCAGGTTGCCGGGCGCTGATTTGCTCGGGCGCGAACAGCGCTCGGGTGGCTTCGCTGCCACGTGGCAGCAGTGGGCCTTTGCGGATCGCGTGGCTGAATGCGCCAGCGAAATACAGCAATGCGGTTTCGCCGGCGCTGTCCACCTGTGCCAGATACGGCTGCACCATCACTTCGCGGCCCTGCGCCTGTAATGCGGCCGCGTGCGCCACCGCCTGTTCACGCTCATCGGCAACGAAACGCCGCGCCCCGCGCGAGCCGGCACCTACCGTGGGCTTGAGCACGAACTCGGCGAACGCCGGGAAATCGTCAGGCGCATCAGCCAAGCTCAGATAATGGGTTTCAATCACCGGTACACCGGCACGGCCGAGCTCACCCAGATAGCGCTTGTCGGTATTCCAGCGCACCACATCCAGCGGATTGATCAGCCGGGTTTGCGTCGAAACGCGTTCGCACCAAGCCAGAAACTCCGGCAGACGGTCGCTGTAGTCCCAGGTCGAGCGCAGCAGCACCGCATCAAAGCGGCCCCAACTGACGGTGGCGTCGTCCCAGGCGACCCGCTGCGCCGCCATCCCGGCCTGCGCGCAAGCCGCCAGCAGCGGGTCCATGTCTTCGTCGAGGGTGAATGCCGCGACGGCGGTGGTGAGAGCGATACGGAGCATGCGCACATTATCGCAGGTTGGCTGCGGGCTGCGCTGCAGCGTGCGCCTCACAGATTCTGGTAATTCGGCCCGGCGCCGCCCTCGGGGGTGACCCAGTTGATGATCTGGTAGGGGTCCTTGATGTCGCAGGTCTTGCAGTGTACGCAGTTGGCGGCGTTGATCTGCAGGCGTTTGCCCTGGGCGTCATCGACCATTTCGTAGACCCCGGCCGGGCAGAAGCGGGTGCAGGGATTGCCGAACTCGGTGGCGCAGCGATCTATACAGATAGAGGTGTCCGCTACCTGCAGGTGGATCGGCTGGTCCTCATCATGTTCGGTAGCAGCGAAATACACGCCGGCGAGGCGGTCGCGCGGCGGCAGGGTGCGCTCCACATAATCGCGCTCGGGCGGGGTATATTCGCCGAGCTTGTGCAAGCGATCCCAGTCGGCCTTGTTGCGCAGCGTCCACGGCGACAGCCCGGCGGTGATGGTTTCCCACGCCGAGTTGAGCAACCCGAACCACAGGCCCTTCTTGAAGCCTCGAAGCCGACCGGGCTCAGCGACTTGGCCAGATGCTCGGCCGCGAGCAGGCCCGAACGCAGCGCCTGATGCACGCCCTTGATCTTGGGCACGTTGAGCAAGCCGGCGGTATCGCCGATCAGGATCGCGCCGGGCATTTCCAGCTTGGGCAGGCTCTGGTAGCCGCCGGTGACAATGACCCGCGCGCCGGCCGAGAGAATGCTGCCACCTTGCAGCAGGCCCTGCACTTTCGGGTGCGCTTTCCACTGTTGGAAGGCTTCGTAGGGCTGGTACAGCGGGTCGGTGTAGTCCAGCCCGGAAACGTAGCCCAGTGCCACGCGGTCGTTATCCAGGTGATACAGGAAGGCGCCGCCGTAGGTGTGGGTGTCGGCCGGCCAGCCGATACTGTGGAAGATGGTGCCCGCTGCGGCGCGGCCCGCGGGCAACTGCCACAGTTCCTTGATGCCGATCGAATAGCCCTGCGGGTCGCTGTCGGCGGCCAGATCAAAGCGCTCGATCAATTGTTTGGTCAGATGCCCGCGTGCGCCTTCGGCCAGCACCGTGACCTTGGCCTTGATGTCGATGCCTTCGGTGTAGCTCGGCTTGTGCGAGCCATCGCGGGCCACACCCATGTCGCCAATGCGCACGCCGCCGACGCTGCCGTCGGCGTTGTAGAGCGGTTCGGCGGCAGCAAAGCCGGGATAGATTTCGACGCCCAGCGCCTCGGCCTGCGGCGCCAGCCACGCGCACATGGCGCCGAGGCTGACGATGAAATTGCCATGGTTGCTCATCGTCGGTGGGGTCGGCAGCCGCCAACCGCCGGTCTTGGAGAGCATCCACAGTTCGTCCTTGCCGGCCGGCACACAGATCGGCGGCGGGTTGTCGCGCCAACCGGGCAGCAATTCATCCAAAGGACCCGGCTCGATCACCGCGCCGGAGAGAATCTGCGCGCCGATGGTCGAAGCCTTTTCGATCACGCACACCGACAGTTCCGGCTTGCGCTGCTTGAGCGCGATCGCGAAGGCAAGTCCGGCCGGGCCGGCGCCGATGGTGACTACATCGTATTCCATGAATTCGCGTTCGCTCATGACCGCCTCCTCTGGGTGCATGTCCATTCTAACAGCCGCTACCATGGGCCATGGCATGGATCGACCTACCGCTAGCCGACGCCGAGGTGCGCTATGACGCGCACTGGCTGCCCTTTGAGCAGGCCGATGCGCTACTGGCACAGCTGACGCGTGCAATCGCCTGGGAAACGCATCGTATTCGCCTGTTCGGGCGCTGGCACGACAGCCCGCGCCGGTGTTGCTGGATTGGCGATGCGGATGCGGTCTACACCTATTCGGGGACGCGCTTCGCACCGCAGCCGTGGTCGCCGTTGTTGGTCGAGTTGTGTGCGCACGTAGAGCAAGCCGCTGGTGCGCGTTTCAACAGCGTGCTGGCCAATCGCTACCGCGATGGCCACGACTGCATGGGCTGGCATAGCGATGACGAGGCCGAACTCGGGCCGCAGCCGGTGATCGCCTCACTGAGCCTGGGCGCCGAGCGGCGGTTTGCGTTCAAACGCAGGCAAGCCGGTGCGCGTTCGCAAACCTTGCCGTTGGCGCATGGCAGTCTGCTGATCATGGCCGGTGACACCCAGCGCAACTACCGGCATGCCGTGCCGCGCAGCGCGCGCGTGGCAGGTGAGCGCATCAACCTGACCTTTCGCTGGGTGAATTCGGCATTGCTGTGATCGCGCAGCAACGTATCCTGTCCGTACCCAAGCACCAGGTTGCCCCCTCGCCAAGCATGTTGGCAGCGCCGACACACGGGCCTACACTCGGCGTATGCGTCGAATCCGGCTGTTGCCATTGCTGCTGGTGTTACTGGGTGGATCGCAGGTATCCGCCGCCGATCTGGCGTCGACGAATGCGCCGCTGCGGGTGATCTACCCGCAGCCTGAAACCGAAAACGACCCGCGTGCACGGTATCCGTTGTCGGCGCTGGAGCTGGCATTGCAAGCCAGCGGCAGCGACTATCGCTTGCAACCCAGCGCGGCACCGATGCATCAAACCCGCGCCTTGTTGCTGCTCGAACAGGGGCAGTCGATGGACGTGGTCTGGAGCGCGCCGTCGGTTGCGCGCGAGCAGCGCCTGCGTGCAGTGCCCATTGCGATCGACCGTGGCCTGATTGGATGGCGGGTGTTGTTGATCCGCCACGGCGACGCGGGCCGATTCGCCGCGGTGAAAACGCTCGCTGACCTGCGAGCACTGCGCGGCATTCAGGGGCATGACTGGCCCGACTTGGGCACCTTGCGCAACAACGGGCTCGATGTTTCCGCAGGCAGCAGTTTTTCCGGTCTGTTTGCAATGCTGGTGCGTGGCCGGGTCGATTATTTTCCACGTGCCGTGTCCGAGGTGTTGCTCGATGTGGAAATGCATCCGGACATGGCGCTGGAGATCGAGCCACGGCTGCTGTTGTATTACCCCTCGGGCATGTATCTGTTCGTCAACAAGAACAATCCACGGCTTGCCGAGGCTTTGCACAAAGGCTTGCAGCAAGCCACCACCGATGGCCGCTTGCAGGCGTTGTTTGATGCCACCTACAGCGGACTGTTCAAGAAGCTGTCGATCGGGCAACGCCGTGTGCTGCGCCTGCGCAATCCGGATTTGCCAGCATCGATGCGCGCAGAACATCCAGGCTTCTGGTATCCGGGCGAGGTCGGGCGATGAGCACAGAGTGTTCGCCGCAGCCGGCATCGATCACCTATCGGCCGGCCCTGCGCCGGCGCTTGATTCTTGCTTTGTTGCTGGCTGGCACTATCGCCGCCATCATCGCGAGCGCGTTCATGCTGGTGCAGTTGTACCACGATGAGCGCGCGCTCACCGTGCATCGCCTGGATGAAATCGAGCGCACGCTGGTGCCGAGTCTGGAAGATGGAGTGTGGCAGGTGGATGGTGCACGGGTAGACCTGTTGCTGAACGCATTGATACAGACGCCGGGAGTGACCGCCGTGATCGTGCGCCCGACAGACGGCGAACCGATGGTGCGCGGCAATCCGGGCGAGGATGTGCTGCTTGAACGCCATTACCCGCTCACGTTCAGCGGTGCTGGCGATAGCTATGCCCTTGGCGATCTTGAGGTACAGGCCGGGCGCCAGCATATCCTGGATCGATTGCGCAGCCGAGGGCTTGCGCTGGCGACGACGGTCCTGTTCACTGTTGGTGCGATGGGCTTTGTCGTGCTGATCGTGTTTCGGCTTTGGGTAACACGTCACTTGCAGGTCATGGCGAGGCAAGCCAGCGCGTTTTCCACAGAGCGTTTCGACAGTGCGCTGAGATTGCCCGACAAGCGTCGTTCATCACCCCCTGATGAACTCGACACCCTTGTCGATGCGCTCAATGCCATGCGCGAGCGGCTGGTCGGGGAATTGACGCTGCGTGCCCGCCACGAAAGCGAACTGGAAGCCTACAGCGCGCAGCTCGAGCGCAAGGTTGCCGAGCGCACCAAGGCGTTGCAAGTCACCAACCAGACGCTGTTGCAACAACAGGAGATGTTGCAACAACTGGTGGATACCGACGCACTGACCGGCGTTGCCAGCCGCCGCCAAACGCTCGCGCTGGCGAGCAGTGCGCTCAAGATGGCCCAACGCAGCGCAAAGCGGCCGAGCGTGTTGATGCTCGATATTGACCATTTCAAGCAGGTTAACGACCAGCACGGCCATGCCAGCGGCGATGCGGTGTTGCGCGCAATCGCGCAGTGTTGCCGCGAGCAACTGCGCGAGGGCGATGTGATCGGCCGCATGGGCGGTGAGGAGTTCATGATCCTGTTGCCGGCAGCCGATCACAGCACGACGGCGGCCGTCGCCGAGCGTTTGCGCACGGCGATTGCCGCGCGCCATGTGCATGGCGAGGCGGATGTCGATATCCGGGTGACGGTATCGATCGGCATCGCCCGGGCGATGGACGGCGAAACCCTTGAATCGCTGATGCAACGCGCCGACCAGGCCCTGTACAGCGCCAAGCGTGGTGGCCGCAATCGCGTGTGCGTTGACGGCAATACACCCAGCACCTAAGGATGGTCTGAACAAGTTGTCATTGCGTCCATGTACGCAATGACGTCCGCAAGAGCTTGTTCAGAGCATCCCTAAACGGCAGGCAATCGATGCTCAGTGCGTGCGCTCGGCGTGCGTCTGACCGTTGCTCAGCGTCCACTCCATCAGTTCGGTGCTCAGTGCAGACAGAGCAACGCCAAACGCGTCGACGATGGCGGGCACCGCTTCATCGCTGGCGGCGCTGTCGCGCACGAACAGGCGGCCGGCAATGACGTTGCGACTGCCGGCATCGAGCACGGTGGCGTACAGCGCGATGTGTACGTGGGGCGCGCCACTTTCGCCGTCATAAACCGACTCGAATGCGCGCAGGTCCAACTGCAACAGGTAGTCGGCGCGCAGCGCATCGCGGGCGCGACCAACAGCCACGATTCGCCCCGAATCCTGGAATCGCTGCAACAGCGCCGTTTCCACGATGTCGGGTGCAGCTGCGGTCCAGCGCGCGCCGGCATAGGATTGCAGTTCGTTGGCACGTGGCCGTACCGCGATTCGCGGCGAGTCCAGCGCCGGGTCACTCAGTGGCCGGTCGATCACCAACTGCCACCGCACCTCAGGCGCGTCGGTGGGAGCGCTGCTGGCCAGTGTCGGCGTATACAGTTGCACCGCCTCACGCTCGGGCAGGCTGACACAACCGGTGAGTGTGGAAAGCAGCAGGGAAAACAGCGCGATGGCGATGGCATGTCTCATTTGGGCTTGAACTCCTTGCGATCATCGCCACCGAGCAAAAAGGCGGCTGGGTCTTGCTCGATCTGGGCGGAAAGGCTGCTGATCTGGCGCAACAATGCGCGCAGCTCGGCCAGCGTCGGGCCGGTCTGGCCGATGCCACGCGCACCCAGTGCATCGGCTGCGGCACCCTGCGGCCCGAACACGACTTCGGCTTGTTTGCTGGCTGCGGCCAGACTGGCCAGTGCTTGTTTAAGGTCGGTGCTGATTTGCGGCAGATCGGCAACCAAAGTTTGATTCATTACCTCCGAGCCGTGGTCGAGCCGTTCCATGACCCGTTCGGCCGAGCCCATGATGCCTTCCAGATGTTCGCTGGCCAGCCGCGCAGAGCGCAGGGTGGCGCGGATCTGGTCGCGTTCGCCAGCCAGCGTCTTGGCAAGGTCGTTGATCGCATCGAGCGCGCCGGCAACGCGTTGGGCATTCTCCTCGCTGAGAATGGCGCTCAGCCGCAACAGCACCTGGGTGGCAGCGGTGGCAATGTCTTCGCTTGATGACAGCAGTTTCTGGAATGCCGAAGACTGCGCAACGATACTGGGCACCTGGTTTTCAGTGCCAAGCAAGGCCGGGCTACCTGGGCTGCCGCCGGAAAGCTGGATAAAGGCAACGCCAGTGAGCCCGATGAACGCGAGGCTGGCTTCGGTGTCTTCAAGCACCGGTGCGCTGGAGCGCAGCCGCACGCGCGCAATCACCTGGCGCGGGTCGTCCGGTGCCAGCGACAGGTCGCGCACCGTGCCGACGCCGATACCGTTGTACTGCACCGGACTGCCATTGGACAGGCCGCTGACCGGTTCCTTGAAGATCACGTCGTATTCGCGCCAGGCGGCATCGGAGGTGAACTTGGCCGCCCACAAGGCGAACAACACCATCAACACCGAAACCAGCAGGGTAAAGGCACCGATCAATACATGATTGGCTTTGGTTTCCATCAGCCACCTCGCTTGGCAGTTTGCGCCGCGCGCGAGCGCGGGCCGTGAAAATATTCGTGAACCCACGGGTGATCGTAATCCTGTACCTGCTCCAACGTACCGATGGTCAGCACCTTGCCTTCGGCCAGCACCGCGACCCGATCACAGATGGAATACAGGGTATCGAGGTCATGGGTGATCAGAAACACGCTCAGGCCCATGGCCTGTTGCAGGGTGCGCAGCAATTGATCGAATGCGGCGGCGCCGATCGGATCAAGGCCGGCGGTGGGTTCATCGAGAAACAACAATTCCGGGTCGAGCACCAGCGCTCGCGCCAGGCCGGCACGCTTGCGCATGCCGCCGGAAAGCTGCGATGGCAACTTCATGCAAGTGTCCATCGGCAGACCCACCAATCGTACCTTGAGTTCCACCAGATCATCACGCAGGCCCGGCGGCAGGTCGGGATGGTTTTCCTTCAGTGGCACCGCCACGTTTTCGGCGACGTTCAACGACGAGAACAGGGCGCCATCCTGGAACAGCACGCCGGTGCGGCGTTCGATCACGCGATGGGCGCTGTCGCTGCCGCCAAGCACGTCGTGACCGAGCGCTTCGATGCTGCCGCCCTGTGGCCGGCGCAGTCCGAGAATGCTGCGCATCAGCACCGACTTGCCTGAACCCGAGCCGCCGACCACACCCAGGATTTCGCCGCGCTGCATCTCCAGCGACAAATCGTGATGCACCACCTGAGCGCCGAACCGGTTTTCCAGCCCGCGAATACGAATGACCGGGTCACTCTCCATCATGTGCGTGCTCACCAGTCCATCTCCATGAAAAACACGGCAGCCAGGGCGTCGAGCACGATCACCGAGGCAATGCTCTGCACCACGCTGGAGGTGGTGCGCTCACCGACCGACTGCGCGGTGCCTTCGACCTTGAATCCCTCCAGGCAGCCGATCAGCGAGATCACCACTGCAAACAGCGGCGCCTTGCTTAGGCCGATCAGCAAGTGGCGCAATGCCACCGTTTCGTGGAAACGGGTCAGAAACGCCTCCGGAGTAATGTCCAGGCTCACTGCGGCGACGGCCAGGCCACCGGCGATGCCAGCGATCATCGCGATGAAGGTGAGCAAGGGCACGCCAATCAGCATTGCCAGCATGCGTGGCAACACCAGCAGCTCGATCGGGTCAAGGCCCAGGGTGCGGATCGCATCGATTTCCTCGCGTGATTTCATCGCGCCGATTTGCGCGGTGAAGGCGCTGGCGGTGCGCCCGGCGACCACGATGGCGGTAAGCAATACACCGAACTCACGCAGGAACGAAAACCCGACCAGCTCGACCACGAAAATGGTGGCGCCGTAGGTGGCGAGCACCGTCGAGCCCAGAAACGCCACCACTGCGCCGATCAGGAAGCACAGCACCGCGATCAACGGAACCGCATCCAGACTGGTTGCCTCGATATGGTGAACCAGGGCGGTGAGGCGCAGTCGTCGAGGATGGAGCGCGGTGCGCAGCAACGTGGTCAGGTTCAGGCCGATGAAGCCAAAGAAAAGGCGCGTCTGCAACCACAGCCCGACCGTGGTTTCGCCCACCCGTGCCAGCAGATCGCGCAGGCCGCTGTGCGGTTCGGGCACCATGCCTTCGCGCTCGCTGGCGGCGGCAATCGCGGCCAGCAGGGGTTGGTGGGCCGGGCTGAGTGCAACCTGTGGCAACTCCAGCTGCAGCCGGCCCAGCAATTGCACCAGCAACAGCGCACCCGCAGAATCGAGCTGTTCGATCTGTTGTGCATCGATCTGCTCGATCTGTGGCCAGTCGCGGGCCAGCGCCTTTTGCCGAAGCCCGGCTTCGGCCAGTGTCCAGCGACCCGCCAGCAGCAGGCGATTGCCGCTTTCGGGGTCTACTTGCACCGGGGGCTGTGCGCTCATAATGTGGTCAGTGTGCCGAAAAATGCGGGCTTTGTGGGCATCATCAGCCCGTCAGTATCAGTCCAACGCCCGCAAGCGCCAGTGTGACGCCGACAATACCCCGCATTCCCGGCCGTTCACCAGGCCATTGAATCAGGGTGCGATGAATCGCGCCCCTACGGCGGGTATTGACGGACGCCCCGATTGCGAACGTGGCCATTTCCACGGGATCGTGATGATGAACCCGGTAGGGGCGCAATTCATTGCGCCCCACGACTACACTAGCCATCGAATGGAAAGTGGAGCTGATGGTGATGCAGGCGGCAACGACAGGCATGGGGCGAGAGTCGTTTTCGGCGCGGGTCGACTTTCTGGTTGAGCTGGCGCGGCGTTTGCACGCATACGGCACCACCGCGCAGCGTCTGGAAGGTGCAATCAGCGCGGTAGCGCGGCGCCTGAACCTGGAATGCGATCCGTGGTCGAACCCGACCGGATTGATCCTCACGTTTTCCGATCCAACGACATCGGAGCTGACCTCCATTACCCGGGTGATCCGGCTGGAACCGGGAGATGTCGATCTGGGCAAACTATGCCGTGCCGATGCCATCGCCGAGCAGGTTCTGGCCGGCACACTGGATCTGGCCTCGGGCAAGCAGTCGCTGCGCGCGCTGGATCGTCCGCCGCGTCCGCGTGCGCAGCGCATGACGGCATTGAGTTTCGTGTTGGCATCGGCGGCGGTGGCCGGCCTGCTGCACGCTGGTTGGCCCGATATCCTTGTCGCAGCGAGCATCGGGGGCTTGATCGGTGTGCTGCATGTGTTGGGGTCGCGCCATCCGCGGGTATCGGAGACCTTCGATGCATTGGCTGCACTGTTGGCGACGTTGATTGCGGCGGCAGTGGCCACGTGGTGGGTGCCACTGTCGCTGAGTTCGGTAGTGGTCGCTGCATTGATCGTGCTGTTGCCAGGGTTGGCGCTGACCAATGCTGTCGCCGAGCTGACCAGTAATCACCTGGTTTCCGGCACCGCCCGTTTTGCCGGTGCAGTAGCGAGTTTATTCAAGCTCACCTTCGGCACGGTGGTGGCGATGCAATTGGTCCGGGTGCTGGGCTGGAATCCGATCGAGGCGGCGCCGGCACCGCAGCCACAATGGGTGGAGTGGGTGGCGCTGCTATTGGCGTCGTATTCTTTTGCAGTGCTGTTTCGCGCGCCGTTAAAGGATTACCCCTTGGTGATGTTTGCGTCCGCGCTGGGTTATGGCGTTACCCGCCTCACCGGTGTGTGGCTGTTGCCTGGACACGGCACCTTTCCGCTAGGCGTATTTCTTGCCGGATTGGTGGTTACTGCGGCGAGCAATATCTATGCGCGTTCTGCCAATCGTCCGGGCGCGCTGATACGGGTTCCTGGCATCATTTTATTGGTTCCCGGCAGCATCGGTTTTCGCAGCATCACCTTGCTGATGGAGCGCGATATGGCGGTGGGCTTTGCTACCGCGATGGGCCTGCTTGCCGCGCTGATCGCGCTGGTTGCCGGTGTGTTGTTTGGTAATCTGCTGGTGGCGCCGCGGCGCAATTTGTAGCCGCAGCCATCTGCCGATGCATTGCTCAGTGATTTACACATTAAAAAGCCCGGCACAGACCGGGCTTTTTAATGTGCTTCAGGCGAAGACTCAGATCAGCATGTCGCTTTCTTTACGGCCTTTCGCCAGTGCCTCATTGAACCAGCGCGGACGTTTGCCGCGACCGCTCCAGGTTTTTTCCGGATTGGCAGGGTTGCGGTATTTTGGTGCAACTTTAGCTACAACCTTGGTTGCGACCTTGGCGCCGCCGAACAGTTCTTCAATGCTGTAGCCGTTTTCTTTGGCCAATGCGGCGACTTTGCGCCGCACGTCGTTGATCTTTTGGCGGTGAATCTTCTTTTTTTGACGCTCTGCTTTCGCAATCAGGGCATCGAGTTCTACTTTGCTGAGTGTCCCGAGGTCAATTTGCATGGATCCTCCAGTTTGGGGTGTGCTGATGGAGAGTAGCGGGGAATAACTTTGGAATTGTAACATCCTGACGTTAACCGCAGCCGACTGTGTCTGTCTGTAACACTTGTTCGTTCACGCGATTATGCAAGCAAAGCTACCCGGGCTGGATATTAACTTCGTTTAGCAAATGCCTATTCGACTCAACAGCTCGGCTTTATTCAGCGACTCGTTGGCATCGCTATTGCGCGCACGGTATTCAAAGATGCCGGACGCCATGCCGCGTTCGGATACGACAACACGATGCGGTATGCCGATCAACTCGATATCGGAAAGCATCGGGCCGGGCCGCAGGCCACGGTCATCAAGCACGGCATCGATGCCGCGTTGCCGCAACTCGTCGTACAGAGCCATTGCCTGGGTGACTACCTCGGGGTTCGATTTTGGATTGATAATGCAAACCGCGACCTGCCAGGGCGCCATCGGCTCCGGCCAACAGATACCGGCAGCATCCGAGTTTTGTTCAATGCAGGCGGCGACGATGCGGCTGACGCCAATGCCGTAGCAACCCATGTACATCACGCAGGCCTTGCCGTTTTCATCGAGTACCGTTGCCTGCATCGCTTCGGCGTATTTCTGGCCAAGCTGGAATACATGGCCGACTTCGATGCCACGGGCGATGCGGATATGGCCAATACCATCGGCTGCGCGATCACCAGCGACGACATTGCGAACATCAGCAATCAGCGCCGGTTCGGGCAGGTCGCGGCCCCAATTGACGCCGCTCAGGTGATAACCGCTGCGATTGGCGCCGACCACAAAATCAGCCATCGCGGCGACACTGTGATCGGCAATAACCCGGATCGGTTTGGCGCTGGCAACCGGGCCAAGAAAACCCGGTTCGCAGCCCAGGTGTTCAACAATTTCTGCTTCGCTGGCCAACCGGTATTCAGCCACCCCCGGCAGTTTCGCCAGTTTGATTTCGTTGACGTTGTGGTCGCCGCGCACCAGCACCAGAGTAAAGCCCTGTTCGCCCATGATGGCCACGGATTTCACCGTGCGCGCCAGTTCGATACCGAGCAGGGCAGCGACTTCTTCGCAGGTTTTCTGGGTTGGAGTGGCGATCGCTTGCATCGCTTCACCCGGTTGTGGGCGGGCGTGTTCTGGAGCCACCGCTTCGGCCATTTCGATATTGGCGGCGTAGTCGGAGGCATCGGAAAATGCAATGGCATCTTCGCCAGAATCGGCCAGCACATGGAATTCATGGCTGGCACTGCCGCCAATCGCGCCGGTGTCGGCCTGTACCGCGCGAAAACGCAGGCCGAGCCGGCTGAATATGCGGCCGTAAGCGTCGTACATGGTCTGGTAGGTGGTCGCCAGGCATTCGGCGCTCAGGTGGAAAGAATACGCATCTTTCATCAAAAACTCGCGCGCACGCATCACCCCGAATCGGGGCCGAATTTCATCGCGGAACTTGGTCTGGATCTGGAAGAAGTTGAGCGGCAATTGCTTGTACGAGCGCAACTCGCTGCGCGCCAGGTCGGTAATGACTTCTTCGTGGGTGGGGCCGTAGCAATACTCGGCATCCTTGCGGTCGCGCAGTTTCAGCAGTTGCCCGCCAAACTTTTGCCAGCGGCCGGTTTCGTCCCACAATTCACGCGGCTGTACCGACGGCATCAGCAGTTCGATGGCACCGGCGCGCGTCATTTCTTCGCGCACGACTTGCTCGACCTTGCGCAACACGCGCAGGCCCAGCGGCGTCCAGGTATAGATGCCAGCCGCATGTTTGCGGATCATGCCGGTACGCAGCATCAACTGGTGGCTGACGATCTCGGCGTCGGCCGGGGTTTCGCGGGAGGTGTGCAAATGGAACTGGGACAGGCGCATTACGCGAACCTTTAATGGGCTGAACGCGCAATTGTAGCGGGAGCCTGACGAACTTGACGCGGATCGCCATGGAAAATCCGAGTTTGCTCGGATTTTCCATGCTTTTTCGTCAAAAGGCCGGAAACTCTGCCGTAACCGGGCTTTCCCTCGTAACGAGCAGTCAAGAGGTGCCCTTGCGTTCAACGGGCTTTGGTTGCCGCGTGCCAACCAAGCGGCACGCGGTCATTGCCTCAGCGTCAGGTCAATCGCAAAAGGCGGTGATGGCACCCTGTGCGCGCTTGAGCTCAGCCTGGCGCTGCCCGGCATCCAGCAACTCATTGACGCCGTCGCCGTCGGTATCCTGCACAACGTCCTGATTGCTCTGCAGCGTAGCCAGGTTTTGCCTGGCGCGCTCGCACTGCTGCATGCGTACTGCTGCGATCGACTGATTGCTGGGTGCTGCGGGTGACGCGCTGGCCACGGTAGTGCTTTCAGCGGTGGCGGTGGCTGCAGGCGGGCTGCGGTTAACCACCACCTCGCGTACGCCGGCATCATCGCCCGGAGGCGGTGAGTCGGCGTAATGCGACACGCCCTTGTCATCGACCCAGTGATAGACCTGGTCCTGCGCATGGGCGCCCATGAACAGGGTCAGCAGGGCCAAAGTTGTGGTGAATCGCGTTACGAACAGGTTGCGCATCGTGGGGGCTTCCGCGGGGGCCTGCGTGCAGTTTAGCGCCTTGTGCGCCGCGAATCACACCGCTTGGCAGGACAATGCTGCCGTTGGGCTGGCAACCACGGCTGGAGTAGCTACACTGTTGCTTCTTATCAAAGGGGCCGCCCATGAGCGATTTATCGCCAGCGCCCGCGCCACGTTCGCGCGGAATCTATCTGCTGCCCAACCTGCTGACCACTGGAGGTCTGTTCTCCGGGTTCTACGCCATCCTGGCGGCGGCGGATGGCCGATTCGAAATTGCCTGTATCGCGGTGTTCGTTGCCGGGTTGTTCGACAGCCTGGATGGACGTATTGCCCGCTATACCGGCACCTCCAGCGAGTTTGGCGTGCAATACGATTCGCTCGCGGACCTGGTCAGTTTCGGCATGGCGCCGGCACTGGTGATGTATCACTGGGCGCTGGTACACCTGAAAGGTGACGCTTCGGTGCTGGGCAAGGTGGGTTGGGCCGCCGCGTTTTTGTATGTCGCCTGCGCCGCGCTGCGGCTGGCGCGTTTCAACACGCAGGTGGGTTCGGCCGACAAACGCTGGTTCATCGGTCTGGCCAGCCCCGCAGCGGCCGGCTTGTTGATGGCGTTTGTGTGGACCTTCAACGACCTGGGCTTCAGCGGCAATGAGCTGCGCCATGTTGCGCTGGTGCTGACCGTGTGCGCGGCGCTGGCGATGGTGAGCCGGGTGCGTTACTACAGTTTCAAGGCCGCGCCACGTTCGGATCGGGTGCCATTTTTATTCATGCTGCTGGCGGTGCTGGTGATCGTGGCGCTGTTCATTGACCCGCCCAAGGTGCTGCTGGCGGTGGGCTTGGCGTATCTGGTTTCCGGGCCATTGGGTTGGTTGTGGCAGCGCCGCAAGCGCAGCGGAGTAGGCGCGGAATGAGTGCCGGCAGCGCGCCAGCGTTGCAGTTTTCGCCGCGCCAGAAGCAGTTGTTGCAGGCGATGGGTTACACCGTGTGGCAGCCGGCGCAGCGCGTGGCGGCGAACCAGCGGCTGACGCTGGAGCTGGATGCAAGCGCAGTGAAATCGCCGGTGCTCAAGGCGATGCTGGCGTATGTGGGGTTGGATATCGCGCAGGCACTGGAGAAAAATCTGCCCGCTGAGCGCGTGTCCCTGGTCTGGGAGATGCCGGGCGCTGCGCTGGTATTGCCCGGCACGTCGGCGCTGCGCAGTGCAGCGGTAAAGCGCAGCCTATGGCCGGCACTGCGCGCCATGCGGCGATCACTCGCGTCATCATGAGTGCGCAGCGCCAGGTGCGAGCCCTGATCCGGCCGATGACCGAGGCCGATCTCGATTCGGTGATGGCGATCGAGTTGCGCGCCTATCCCTATCCCTGGACCGACGGCATTTTTCGCGATTGCATCCGCGCCGGCCACCATGCCTGGGTGCTTGATCGCGATGGCAGCCTGTGCGGTTACGGCGTGCTCAGCATTGCCGCCAATGAAGGGCACCTGTTGAATGTGTGTGTGGCACCGGAGTTCCAGGGCCGTGGCCTGGGTCGGCGATTGCTGCGGCGCATGCTGGATATCGCACGCTGGCATCATGCCCAGCGCGTGTTTCTCGAAGTGCGGCCGAGCAATCCGCATGCGGTCGCGCTGTATCAGGATGAGGGCTTCAACGAAGTCGGGCGGCGGCGCGGCTATTACCCGGATGGCAATGGCCGCGAGGACGCGATCGTGATGGCGATGGAGCTGCTCAGCGGCGATGACTGGCCGCCGAAGTAGCGTGCGTTGTGGAGGATTGGCCAGCAACCGATCATGCGGTTTTAGCTGGATTACCGTCGCCCACAGAGTGGGCTCCTATCAAACACACTGCAACGCTCATTTGTAGCAACGGTGTTACTCGCTGGTGCCAATCTGTGCTGTTGTGGGAGCGGGCCTTGCCCGCGAATGATCTGGCGACAGCTTCGCGCGCAGAGCCTGCCCCAGACTTGATCTGGGGCGCGCTCCCACAAAAAGCAGAGATCGTCGGCGAAGGCTTCCCTGTGTAGCAACGGCGTTACTCGCTGGTGCCAATCTGTGCTGTTGTGGGAGCGGGCCTTGCCCGCGAACGATCTGGCGACAGCTTCGCGCGCAGAGCCTGCCCCAGACTTGATCTGGGGCGCGCTCCCACAAACGCTGTAGGAGGCCACCCTGTGGGCGACCGGCTACACGGCGTCGCAACGGATACTGGCTGGCCTACAAATCCGCCAAGCGCTCGTGTTGTTCGCTCAAGCCGGCGAGTGAGGCATTGAAATCGGCGATGCGCGCGCGTTCCTGCGCGACCACGGCTGCCGGCGCATTGGCGACGAAATTAGCATTGGCCAGCTTGCCCTCGGCCTTGGCGATCTCTGCGCGCAGACGGCCGATTTCCTTGTCCAGACGCACGCGCTCGGCACCGACATCGATCAGTCCGGCAAGCGGAATCAGAATGCGCAAATCACCCAGTGCGGCGGCAGCGGCGGGCGGCGCTTCATCGCCGGCAGCGAGCCACTGCTGCGATTGCGCGCGGCACAGGAACGCAATGGCGTCGGCGAACTGGGCACTGCGGGCGCGGTCCTCGGCATTGCCGCCGGCGAACAGCAACGGCACCGGTTTGCCGGGTGCCACGTTCATTTCGCTGCGGATACGGCGCACCGCCGAAATCACGCTGCGCAACCATTCCACGCCCGCCTCGGCGTTCGCGTAATCTCCGGCGAATTCGGCGACCTGTGGGTAGGGCTGCCGCGAAATGCTGTCGCCTTGTGCCGGGTCGGCACGCAGGCCACGACGCGGCGCCACCGCCTGCCACAGTTCCTCGGTGACGAACGGGATCAGCGGATGCAGCGCGCGCAGCAGCGCTTCCAGCACCACGATCAGGGTGTGGCGGGTGCTGGCAGCGGCTTGCGCATCGTTGCCGGTGAGCGCCGGTTTGGCCAATTCCAGGAACCAGTCGCAGAAGGTGTTCCAGGTGAATTCGTAGATCGCCTGCGCGGCCAGATCGAAGCGGTAGGCGGCGAACTGCGCATCGATCTCTTGCAGCAACTTGCCGAACTGCGCCAGCAGCCAACGCTCGGCCTCGGTGCTCGGTTGCGGCGGGCCGCTGGCGATCACGCCTTCGCTGTTCATCAGCGCGAAGCGGGTGGCATTCCACAACTTGTTGCAGAAATTCTTGTAGCCCTCGCAGCGATTCAGATCGAACTTGATGTCGCGGCCGTGGCTGGCGAGGCTGGCGAAGGTGAAGCGCAGCGCATCGGCACCGAATGCCGGGATGCCGTCGGGAAACTCCTTGCGGGTGGCCTTCTCGATCTTCGCCGCCATCTGCGGTTGCATCAGGCCGCTGGTGCGCTTGGCCACCAATTCACCGGTGCTGATGCCGTCGATCAGGTCGATCGGATCAAGTACGTTGCCCTTGGACTTGGACATCTTCTGCCCGTCCTTGTCGCGCACCAGGCCGGTGATGTAGACATCCTTGAACGGTACTTCGCCGGTGAAATGATCGGTCATCATGATCATCCGCGCGACCCAGAAGAAGATGATGTCGAAGCCGGTCACCAGCACCGAGGTCGGCAAGCGTTTGGCGTAGTCGTATTTCGCCATCGCCTCCGCATCGGGCCAGCCCAGGGTGCTGTGCGACCACAACGCCGAGCTGAACCAGGTTTCCAGCACGTCGTTGTCGCGGGTCAGCGTGACCTCGCTGCCGAGCGTGTGTTTGGCGCGAACCTCGGCTTCGTCGTGGCCGACATAAATGCCGCCCTTCGCGTCGTACCACGCCGGAATGCGATGGCCCCACCACAGCTGCC
The DNA here is from genome assembly GCA_002840015.1 of Gammaproteobacteria bacterium HGW-Gammaproteobacteria-2. GTDB lineage: Bacteria > Pseudomonadota > Gammaproteobacteria > Xanthomonadales > Xanthomonadaceae. Next base: position 75,922 of record PGZE01000009.1, read on the forward strand.
GGCTGATGCACCAGTCCTGGATGTTGCCCATCCAGTGACGATAGGTGTTGATCCAGTTCGGCGGGACAAAGCGCACGGAACCGTTCTCGACCAGTTCTAGGCCGCGTTCTGCCAAGGTGTCCATCTTCACGAACCATTGGTCGGTCAGGTACGGCTCGATCACCTGGCCGGTGCGGTCGCCGCGCGGCACCTGCAACTTGTGCTTCTTCTGCTCGATCAGCAGACCGGCAGCTTCCAGTTCGGCCAGCACCACCTTGCGCGCGTCGTAGCGATCCAGACCACGGAAACGCTCGGGCGCGTTGTTGTTGATCTGCGCGACCGGAGTGAAAATGTTGATCATCGGCAAGTCGTGCCGCTGGCCAATGGCGTAGTCGTTGAAATCGTGGGCCGGGGTGATCTTGACGCAGCCGGTGCCGAACTCGCGCTCGACATAGCTGTCGGCGATGATCGGAATCTCGCGCCCGCACAGCGGCAATTGCAGCATCTTGCCGATCAGCTGCGCGAAGCGCTCGTCCTCCGGGTGTACCGCCACCGCGACGTCGCCAAGCATGGTCTCCGGGCGGGTGGTGGCAACGGTGAGGCCGGGTTTTCCGTCCGGGCCGCGCAGGGATGGATCGGCGAACGGGTAAAAGATCGACCACAGCGAGCCGTCTTCTTCCTCGCTCACCACTTCCAGATCGGAGATCGCGGTCTTCAGCACCGGGTCCCAATTCACCAAGCGCTGGCCGCGATAGATCAGGCCTTCTTCATGCAGACGCACAAAGGTTTCGGTCACCGCTTTCGACAGGCCATCGTCCATGGTGAAGCGCTCGCGCGACCAGTCGCCGGATGCGCCCATGCGACGCATTTGCCGGGTAATGGTATCGCCCGATTCCTGTTTCCACTCCCAGACTTTCTCGATGAAGGCATCGCGGCCGAGGCCGTCGCGGGTGAGGTTGTCGCGCGCCAGATTGCGGCTCACCACCATCTCGGTGGCGATACCGGCGTGATCGGTGCCGACCTGCCACAGGGTGTCGAAACCCTTCATGCGGTGGTAGCGGATCAGGGTGTCCATCAGCGTGTGCTGGAACGCATGGCCCATGTGCAGGGTGCCGGTGACGTTCGGCGGCGGCAGCATGATGGTGTAGGGCTCGCCTTCGCCGGACGGCTGGAAGCAGCCGCTGGCCTCCCAGTGCGCATACCAGCGCGTCTCGAAGTCGCGGGGTTCGAAGCTCTTGGACAGTTCGGTGCTCATGGCGGAATCGGATTCGGTGGTTGGCGGGAGGCGCAGGCTGCGCGGCGCACAATCGCTCATTATCGCCGCAAACCGCAATGTATGACTACGGCGGCGGAGTTTGTGCTGGTAGTTGATCGCGTTGTACACGCGACTTGAAGCCGGGCTTGCAAGCCTGCGGCTTGTGTAACTTCAAAGCAAAGCTTTCAAGCCTGCGGCCGGCGAGGACCTCACGCGGCGGAGAGGACCCGACGCCTTGCGCCGGGCGCACATCGGTGCGGCTCGGGCCGCGCATTCGGCAACTGCTCCTGCGTTGCTCTCGTCCGCAGTTCCAGACGCGGCTCTACCTCGGCAACCGCTCCTGCGTTGCTCTACCTCGGCAACTGCTCCTGCGTTGCTCTACCTCCTGCATCCATGCAGTCGTCCTGCATCCATGCAGTCGTCCGGCATCCATGCAGTCGTCCGGCATCCATGCCGTCGCCCTGCGCTACAGTGCAGCTTTGCCGTTTCATCCCACTGCACCATTGTGATAACGGTCGCCCACAGGGTGGCTACAGGGAGCGGTACCGCTTGTCTGTGGGAGCGCGCCCCAGATCAAGTCTGGGGCAGGCTCTGCGCACGAAGCGCTTTCGCCAGTTCGTTCGCCGGCAGGCCGGCTCCCACAGAGGCACTGGCTCGCACCGGCGTGCAACACGGTTGCTCCACAGGGGCAACACGCGGTTTTTTGTAGACACCCTGTGAGCGACCGAGGTCCCGAGTCCCGAGTTCTCTCTACATATCGTGCTTGTTGAGGGTGAAGCCGCGCTCTTGGTATGCGCGCCAACGCGCGCGCAGCGGTTCGCGCGCGGCGGGGTCGGCGGGTACTACTTCCAGCACACGCTGGTATTGGCCGGGTGCGATCGCATCGCGCAGATTGATCACCAGCGGCCGGTCCGCGGTGTCGGTGTCAGGCGCCACGATCAGGATCGGGGTGATCGCATCGTCCTCGTCGCTGCCGGCAATCTGGTGCGGCAGGTAGGCGTCCTCGTCGAACTCCCACAGCAGCGCATCGAGCGCCTCGGCCTGCGCAGCGTCGCGCGCCAGGATCAGGGTGTGCTGCCCGGCGGCAAGCGCACGCTTGGCCAGTTCGCACACCAGCAACAGCGGCTGTTCGAGGAAACGGGGTTTGGCAATCAGGTAGAAATCGGCGCGCATGGGCTCGTGAGCTATAGCAAAGACGGTGACTGAAGTTTACGTGCAGCGCTGGTGCCGGCGTCAGCCATCACCCATACGCGGCAGCGTGGCCTCGTACATGTGATAACCGGCATCGTGCATGCCAAGGCTTTGGTAGGTGCGTTGAGCGGTACTGTTTTCCTTTTCCACATACAGGCGCAAGCCGCACACTGCGGGCGTTTGCGCTGCTTCGTCGCGTACGTGTTGATACAGTGCGGCGTAGACCCCGCAGCGGCGATGGGCAGGGGCAACGTACACGCTTTGGATCCACCACCAGTCGGCGGCGCGCCAGTCGCTCCATTCATAGGTCACCATCAGCGTGCCGGCGGGTTCGCCGTTGCGCTCGGCTAGCCAGTAGCGGCCACGTTGCGGCTGTGCGAGCGCGGTGGCGATGCCGCGTTGTACGGTGTCCGGGTCGAGCTGCTTGTGCTCAGTCTCCATTGCCATCGCGCAGGCCCACTGCACCAGCAGAGGGGTATCGTCACGGTGCGCGGGGCGGATATGGATGTCGTTCATCGGCGCGTTCTTCCGGATGGAGCCCGTAGTTTACGGGTAACGGTATTGCGCCCCAACCCAAGACGCTGCGCGGCGTGTTGGCGGTGACCGTTGCAGTGGGCGAGTGCCGCCTCCAGCAACACGCGGTCGAGCACAGCACTGGCACGGGCGTGCAGGCCCGATTCGCCGGCGGCCAGTGCGCTGTCGGCCCAGTGTTTGAGCGCATCACTCCAGTCGCTGCTGTTGGCGGATAGAGATGCCGAGGTTGCCGGCTGCGCCTGCGCCACATCCTCGGCGGTGATGGTGTCGCCCGGCGCCAGCACCGCCAATCGCCACAGGCAGTTTTCCAGCTCGCGCACGTTGCCCGGCCATGGTTGCTGTTGCAGCACGCGCAGAGCCTCGGCGGTGAGCCGGCGCGGATTGCCGCCGAGGTGGGCAACCGCCTGCGCGAGAAACCGCTCCGCCAGTGCGGTAATGTCGGTGCGGCGCTCGCGCAGCGGCGGCAGGTGCAGGCGCACCACGTTCAACCGGTGCAACAGGTCGGCACGAAACTGGCTGTCGCGCACGCGCTGCTCAAGGTCCTGGTGGGTGGCGGCGATGACCCGCACATCGACCTGGATCAGCTCGCGGCCACCGACGCGGAAAAACTCGCCTTCGGCCAGTACCCGCAGCAGCCGCGTTTGCAGCGATGCCGGCATGTCGCCGATTTCATCGAGAAACAGGGTGCCGCCGTGGGCTTGTTCAAAACGGCCGACGTGGCGTTTGCTGGCGCCGGTGAACGCGCCGGCTTCGTGGCCGAACAGCTCGCTTTCCAGCAATTCGGCGGGAATGGCCGCGGTGTTGAGCGCGATGAAGGGTTTGCCGGCACGTGGCGATTCGCGGTGCAGCGCGCGTGCGACCAGTTCCTTGCCGGTGCCGGTTTCGCCGGTGATCAGCACCGCCAGTGACACTTGCGACAGGCGGCCGATCGCGCGATACAGATCGCGCATGGCCGGGGTTTCGCCGATCAGGTCGGGCTCGGCATCGCCCGGCCCGGGCCCGGATTGTGCCGTTGCGTGCGGACGTTGCAGCAGGCGCTCGGCGAGGGCGATTGCGTCGTCGAGATCGAAGGGTTTGGACAGGTATTCCAGCGCACCGCCGCGAAACGCGCCAGCGGTCGAGGCGATGTCGGTGTAGGCGCTCATCACCACCACCGGCAGCGTTGGTGCGCGGGTCTTGAGCGCTTCGAGAAATGCGAGGCCGTCCATGCCGGGCATGCGGATGTCGGTGAACACCAGTGCCGGCAACGGCTCGCTATCGAGTGCGGCCAGCGCGGCTTCGGCGCTGTCGAACGCGAGTTGCGATCAGGCGTCGGCATCAGTGTTCTCCACCGGTTCCTGCGCCGGCAGCAGCAAGGTGAATACGGTGTGCCCCGGGCGCGAGCGGTAACCCAGGCTACCGCCATGTTCGCGCGCCACTTGTTGTGCCAGTGGCAGGCCGAGGCCGCTGCCCTGTGCGCGGCCACTGACCAGCGGCAGGAAGATGCGTTCGGCCAGATCGTTGGGTACACCGCGCCCGTCGTCAGTGATTTCCACCCGCAGGGCGAGGCGATGGCCGTGCTCGCCAATCAGCACATTACGCTCGGCACGGGTACGCAGGCTCACCGTGCCAGCACCGGATTCGAGCGCATTGCGCACTAGATTCCACAGTGCCTGGGTGAGACGGTCGGGGTCGGCGGCGAACTCGGGCAGGCTGGGATCGTAATCGCGCTCGATGCGGATCGCCCAACCGGCTTCGGCCTCGGCCAGTTGCCGCACCCGTTCGAGTACGGCGTGGATATTGGTCGGGCGCAGCGGTTGCGCCGGAATCGGGGTAATCAGGCGGTCGAGCAGGGTGCTCAGGCGATCCACTTCCGAGCCAATCAAGGCGACCAGCTCCAGCGATTGCTCGCCCTCGACGCGGCGGCCGAGCAATTGCGCGGCACCTTTCAGCCCAGCCAGCGGGTTGCGCAGTTCGTGCGCCAGCCCGCGCAGCGCCGCCGACAACGCCGCCGGCAATGCGGTGGCGGGGTCTTCGCCGGGAAACTCGTCGGTCGGGTGGGCTTCGAGCAACAGCGAGCCATCGCGCTCGCGGGTCAGCAGCAGGTCGGCGAAGTGCTCTGCTCCCGACGGCGCGCGCAGTCGCGCACGGCGCACCCGCACGGTATCGCTGCGCTCGCGCTGGCGTTCAAGTACTTGTGCCAGTCGCACTTCCTCGGCATCGAGCACGCTCAGTTGCAGGTCGATCAGGCGGCGCGCACTGGTGCCCAGCCAGGCCGCAAAAGCGGCGTTGCAGCCGCGCACCAAGTGGGTGCTGTCGGTCCAGAGCATCGGCGTAGCCAAGCCATTGGTTGCGGTGGTATCCATTGCACCAGTTTAGTGCAGTGCGCGGCGATTGAAAGCACGGTATTGACCAAGCACGAGTTCCGAGTCCCGGGTATTGAAAAGGCGGGGGTCCGCAAAGAACGCAAAAGACGCAAATAACAGCGATGGGTTGGCGACTGTCGGGTTTCGCCACGCTCTACTCATCCTTCTACTGGCTCGGCTTCGTGCTTTCCTTTGCGCACTTGGCGTCCTTTGCGGACCCAGTATGCTTTACGGTTCTCCCGAGTCCCGAGTCGGTCTGCCGGCGCCTACTTCACCTCGTCCTGTGCGTCCGGGCTACGGTCGGCGGCAAACAAGTTCTCCAGCTCATGCAGCGCTTCGCGGCTGGAGGCGACCAGTGCCGCATCATCGTCGTAAACCAGGTGTTGTTCCTGAAGCAGGCGTTCGTCGCGTGCCTTGAATCGCGCAGTATGCTCGGCAGCCTGCTCGGGCGGCACGCCCAACGATTCCATTACCCGGCGGCCAATTTCCAGGCTGGAATGAAAGGTTTCGCGCACCACGCCCACGTCCATGTCCATCAGCCGGAACGCATGCTGGCGGTTGCGCGCACGCGCGATGATGCGCAGGTGCGGGAAATGACGCTTGACGATGCGCGCGGTACGTAGGTTGGCAGCGGGGTCATCGGTGGTCAGCACAAACACTTCGGCATTTGCGGCGTTGGCGGCGCGCAGCAGGTCGGGCCGGGCCGGATCGCCGAAGTAAATCGTGCTGCCGAAGCGACGCGAGAAATCGACTTGTTCGGCACTGTTTTCCAGCGCGGTGAAGGCGATTTTTCGTGAGGTCAGCATGCGACCGACAATCTGCCCCATGCGTCCGAACCCGGCAATGATGACGCGGGGATTCCGATCCTCAATGGTGTCGAAGGCACGCTCAGGTGTCGGCGCCGGGTGTGCTGCCAGCCAGCGGCTGACCGCGATCAACAGCAGCGGCGTCAGCGCCATGGAGCTGCCGACGATCACCACCAGCAGGTCGCGCAATGGCGCGTCGATCAATTGCGCTTTCATCGCCTCAGCAAACACCACGAATGCGAACTCACCGCCCATCCCCAGCATCGCTGCAAGCGTCAGTGCTGCGCGGTTATCCAGCCCGCTGGCGCGGCCAAGTGCAAACATGATCAGGCCCTTGCTGCTGAGCAACGCCAACACGCCGATAGCGATGGTAACGGGCTGCGCAGTCACCACATCAAGGTCGATGCTCATGCCGACGGCAATGAAAAACAGGCCGAGCAACAGCCCCTTGAACGGTTCGATATGCGATTCGAGCTCATGCCGAAACTCGCTGTCGGCCAGCAGCATGCCGGCCAGGAAGGCACCAAGGCCCATGCTCAGGCCCACCGATTCCATCAGCCAGGCGGTACCGGCCACTACGGCCAGGCTGGCCGCAGTGAAAACTTCCACCATCCGTGCCCGCGCGATGATGCGGAACAGGTAACGCAAAGCGAAGCGGCCGCCCACCACCACCAGCGCGATCACCAGCACGGCGTTGCCGATGGCTGACCAGCTCGGTGCGGCCAGGTTGGCGGTTTTGGCTGCGCCGAGCAGCGGTATCGAGGCCAGCAGCGGTATGGCGATGATGTCCTGAAACAACAGCACGGCAAACGTCAGCCGACCGTGCGAACTGGCCAACTCTTTACGTTCGGCCAGCAATTGCAGGCCAATGGCGGTGGACGACAGTGCCAGGCCAATGGCGAGCACGGTGATCGCTTTCCAGCCAATGCCGAGTAGCAACAGCCCCGCGCTGATGACCATGGCACTCAACGCCACCTGCAAAGCACCAATGCCGAATACCTGCCGGCGCATCAACCATAGCCGCGCCGGCGAGAGTTCCAGGCCGATGATGAACAGCAACATCACCACACCGAACTCCGACAGGGCGAGGGTTTTACTGGTATCGGCGATCAGGTGCAAGCCATCGGGGCCGATGATGATGCCGGCAACCAGATAGCCGAGTACTGCGCTTAGCCCGAGATAACGGAAAAGCGGCACCGCGACGACGGCGGCAATCAGGAAGATCAGCAGTATCTCTAGCGCGCCGTGTGGATGCATGGTGTAAGTTGATTTCCCGAAGGCCGTTGGATTGTCTGTAACCTGCGACCTTGTGTGGCTTGTAAATTCCGGTTAGCGTCGGCACCTCAGGGGCAAAGGTAGTGCAGCATGCCGCCAAAAATGAAAACGGTTTGGGCTCGGTGATGATGCTACCGCATCGCCTGCGCAATGATTTTCCGCTGGCCGTGATCACCCTGATCAGCGGGATGGCGGTATTCGTGCTCGGGCCTTTTGTGATTTACCGTTTTGCGACCGGTGCCATGGTACATGGCGCGCTGAACCTGCTGGTAGTGCTGGCGATTCTCGGCGCCATGTCGTACGCATGGCGCACCGGAAATTGCCGCTGGCCGGGGGTGTTTCTCTCGATCGTGTCGGTGGCGTCGGCTACCGCTACCGCAATGTTGCCGGGTGCGGTGGGCCTGCACTGGTTCTATGCGGCATTGATGGCCAGTTATCTGTTGATGGGGGTGGGTGAGGCGAGCGTTCTGATCATCGCCGCGGTAACCGCTCTGGTCGTCCATGGCGGCGCGTTCACCTCGGCCACGCAGATGTGGACGTTTGTCGTCGCCACCGCGTTGGTGAGCCTTTTCGCCTTCGTGTTTCGTTGGCGTGCCGATGCCCAGCACCGGCAGTTGGAGTTGCTGGCCACGCTCGATCCGCTGACCGGTTGCAGCAACCGGCGCGCGATGGATCGTGAATTGCTGATTGCGGTAAACACCAACGCGCGCACACGCGCACCATTTGGTCTGGCGATGCTCGATCTGGACCATTTCAAGGCCGTCAACGACCGATACGGGCATGAAGCGGGCGATCAGGTGCTGGTCGATCTCGCCGAGCTGTTACGCAGCCACTCACGGCAAGAAGACCGGTTGTTTCGCTTTGGCGGCGAGGAGTTTGTGTTGCTGCTGCCGGGGGTAGACGAGGCGTCGTTGTTCACGGTCTGCGACAAGCTGCGTGAAGTGATTGCGCAGTCGCTAAGTCACGCCGAGCAGAAGGTCACGTTGTCGATCGGTGCGGCGGCACTGCGCGCGGGTGAGGATTGGCAGTCGTGGCTGGTGCGAGCTGACAAGGCACTGTACGCAGCCAAAGAGGCTGGACGAAACCGGGTTTGCGTTGCTCCGCCGAGTGCTGATGGCCCCTCATCGTCAACGCGGTAGCAGGCTGAAATGCCCGGTGCAGCAGCCGCATCGCTGAAACGAGTTGCGACGGGAGTTCAGCGCTCCACAATCGCGACCACGCCCATACCGCCTGCGGTACACACTGAGATCAGCGCCCGACCCTTGCCCTTTTCCTTCAGCAGTTTGGCGGCGGTGGCGATGATGCGCGCACCGGTGGCGGCGAATGGATGGCCAACCGCCAGCGAAGAACCCACGACATTGAGCTTGCTGCGATCCACGCTGCCCAATGGCTTGCCAAGGCCGAGCTTGTCGCGACAGAAGCTTTCTGATTCCCAGGCTGCCAACGTACACAGCACTTGCGCGGCAAAGGCCTCGTGGATTTCATAGAAATCGAAATCCTGCAAGCTGAGGTTGTTGCGCGCAAGCAACTGCGCCACCGCCCACGCTGGCGCCATCAACAGGCCTTCGCCGTGGACAAAATCCACCGCAGCCACTTGCGCGTCACGCAGGTACGCAAGTGGCTCGTGTCCGTGCGCGCGCGCCCAGTCTTCGGAGGCCAGCAGCGTTGCCGCAGCGCCGTCGGTGAGCGGGGTGGAATTACCGGCAGTCAACGTGCCATTGCCTGATACGCGATCGAATGCAGGCTTGAGCGCGGCCAGTTTTTCGATGCTGGTATCCGGGCGCAGATTGTTGTCGCGCTCGACACCGCGAAATGGCACCACCAGATCGTTGTAAAAACCGCGCTCGTAGGCGGCGGCAGCCTTGTGATGGGATTGCGCGGCGAGTTCGTCCTGTGCGGCGCGGCTGATCTGCCATTCGCGTGCCATCAACTCACAATGCTGGCCCATGCTCTTGCCGGTGCGTGGTTCTGCCACGCCGGGGAACTCGGGTTTGATTTCACTCAGAGAGAAGCCCTTGAACGCAGCCAGGCGAGCGCCGAAGGTGCGCGCGCGCGCGGCTTCCAGCAGGCGTCGGCGCAAGGCGCGACTGACCACGATCGGCACATCCGAGGTGGTGTCCGAGCCGCCGCCAATCCCGGCATCGATCTGGCCCAGGGCGATCTTGTTGGCGATGGTGATGACGCTGTCCAGGCTGGTGCCGCAGGCGCGTTGCAGGGTGATGCCAGGGGTATGCGGCGACAGCCCAGAAGACAGCGTGGCCTCGCGGCCGATGTTCCAGTCCGAGCTGTGTTTGAGTACCGCGCCCATGGCCACTTCGCCCAGCACCTCGCCGTGCAGGCCGAACTTCTCGACCAATGCGCCGAGGGTGCGGATCGACATGCCGAGGTTGCCTACATCAGCGTAGGCGGTGTTGTTGCGACAAAACGGGATGCGTACGCCCCCAAGTACCGCGACCGGACGACTGGCCCTCATGCGTTCACTCCTTGTTCGAGTTCATCAGGTGGCGCGCCCCAATCAGCGGCGCGTTGCATCCATGCCCCATGAATCCAGGCGCGGAACATGCGTGCCAGTGGATCATCGAGGGCGCAGTGGCGCAAGGTGTCGAGCGCCGAATGTGGCGGCTCGCCACGGAATTCAGCATCCAGTATGCAGTTGAACAGGCTCGTCCACAGCGCTGGGTACTGGATTTGTGCGGCAGCGGCGCCAAGGGCGGCACGCAGGACGGCATCGCTGCCGCCATCGGGTTTGCGCGCCACCATCTGCACCCAGGGCGAATCGGTGAGCATCAGCACCGGCTCCAGCCCGGCGGCGCGGGCATACAGCTCCACTTCCTGCGGCGTGCAAAACTGGTTGCGGGCGACATCCTTGCGCTGCTCCGGCGGCTGTTGTGCGGCCTGATTGACCTCGAAATCGAAACGACGCCAACCCACCGGGTGCGCCAGATTCCAGGTGTCAAAATAAAACAGCCCGCCCGGTCGCAGCACTCGCGCCACATCGCGCAGGTAAAGCACCATGTCTTCCTTGTCCATGTGGATGAACACGGCGATGCAATAGCCCTTGTCCATGCTGGCATCGGCCAGCGGATCAAGCTGCGAGCGGGTCAGCGCATCGAGGGCGGTATTGGCTTGGTCGCGCAATCGGTCGCGTGCGGCAGCGAGCATGTTCTCGGCGATATCCAGGCCATGCCATAGCGCCACACCGGGCGCCAGTTCGCGGCCGATGCGGGCGGCGCCGCAGCCCAGTTCAAACACGCGATCGCCACGCTGTAGTTGCAGCGCTGCGCGCAACTGGCTCGCGGAATAGGCGCCGGTCAATTGCGCGGTGCGTTCATCGCGGCTGCCGTCGACCGCCATCAGCGCCTGCGCGGTGGTGGTGGCGCGGGCATTCCAACAGCTTTTGTAGTCGATCGATTGCATGGAATTAACGAAGTCTCGCAGCAACGCATGGCCGGGCAGGGTGATAATCATACCGCGACATGGCCGCGCAGCCGTGACACGCGTTATCCGTATCTCATGCATGGGCGAATCTATGAAAACCGACATCGAGTGTTGCTTCGGCGCGCTGGCACTAGAGCTGGCGCCCGGCACGCTGGCCAGCAATCTGGCCATGGATCAGGCGCATGCCGCCGAACTGGTGGTGCTGGTGGCGGCTGATCTGAGCCGGTTTGTGCCAGCTCAGGCGCCATTGCAGCTGGCGCTGCTGGGTGCGCATGTCGACCCGGTGGAGTTGCTGCGCCCGGGCTGGCCGCTGCACAACACCTTGGCCGAGTTGGCTGCGCGAGCCCCCGGCGAACATGAAGGCGCGCGCATGATTGCGTTTGGCTGCCATGAACGCAAACTGCCCGCGCCATTGACCCCGGACGCCGACCTTGTCGGCGGCCCGTTGCGCCTGCTGCCGTGGTTGCTCAGAGGCCCGCGCGAGCTGATCGCGCCGCTGGCCGAACAACTCGAAAACGAATTGCTGGAAACCGGCATGGCTGGCGCCGCCACCGCGTTGTATGCGCAGCAACGATTCGGCGCCAAGGTTGAGCATGCCCGTTACCTTACCTTGCACGATCTGGTGGCAATGATGGCGCTGCAATACGAGCACGCCAATCTGGCCGAATTGTGGCCGGTGATCGAGGCGTCGCTGTTCGAGCCTGATGCCGAGCGGGTGATCGATGCTCCTCCCGAGCCGTTGCTGCGCATGTCCGGTGGCACAGTGCGCATGGCGATGCTGGATATCGATGCCTGGGCCGACGCCGGGCTGGCGCCGGAACACACCACACCCGAGCATCTGGCCGGCAACTACGAGGCGTTTTGTGCGCGCCAGCGGCAGTTCGAGGCACTGCTTGGCGCGCATCACATCGTCGTTGAACCGGTTCCCTGCCGGGTCGGCAGCGACCCGCGCGAGTTGCTGCGGCGGTGAGTAAGCAGCTCGCTCATAGGGTGATCTCCTACAAACAAGCGATAGCGCGCACCTGGAGCAGCTGTGTTACTCGCTGGTGCCAATCTGTGCTGTTGTGGGAGCGGGCCTTGCCCGCGAACGATCCGGCGAGGAGCTTCGCGCGCAGGCGCGCTCCCACAAAAGGCAGAGATCGTCGGCGAAGGCCACCCTGTAGGCCCACCTTGTGGGCGACCGTTGTAGCCCGTTAAAGGCCCGCAGGGCCGAACCCGGGACAGCTTCAGGCGATCACACCCTCAACACCGATCAATCAACCACTGCGTCAACAGGCCCACCGGGCGGCCGGTGGCCATGCCTTTGCGACCTTCGTCCCAGGCGCTGCCAGCGATATCCAGATGCGCCCAACGCTGGCCTTCGGTGAATCGCGACAGGAAACAACCGGCCGTGATCGCACCAGCCCACTTGCCGCCGATATTGGCAACATCGGCAAATGCAGAATCCAGCATTGGCTGATAATCGTCCCAGATCGGCAGCCGCCAGGCGCGGTCGTGAACCAGCTCACCGGCTTGCAGCAATTCGGCGGCCAGCTCATCGTCACGGCTCATCAAGCCGCTGGCGTGTTTGCCCAGCGCGATCACGCACGCACCGGTGAGGGTGGCGACATCGATCATTGCCTGCGGTTCGAACTGGCGTGCGTAGGTCAGCGCATCGCACAAAATCAGGCGGCCCTCGGCATCGGTGTTGAGCACCTCCACGGTCTTGCCGCTCATGGTGGTGAGTACATCGCTGGGGCGGTAGGCATTGCCATCGGCCATGTTCTCGACTGCGGCCACCACGCACACCAGATTGATCGGCAGGGCGAGATTGACCGCAGCCACGAACGCACCGAGTACGGTAGCAGCGCCGCACATGTCGAACTTCATTTCCTCGATGCCGCCTTGCACCTTGAGGTTGATGCCGCCCGAATCAAAGGTGATGCCCTTGCCGATCAGTGCGTAGGGCTTGGCGTCACCACCGCCGTGCCAGCGCAGTACGATCAGTCGTGGCGCGTTGGCCGAGCCGCGCGCTACCGCCAGCAGTGCGCCCATGCCAAGCGCGTCCATTTCCGCCACACCGAGCACTTCACAGCTGACCTGTTCGTGCTGTTCCGCCAATTGCCGTGCCTGCTGCGCCAGATACTCGGGATTGCAGATATTGGGCGGCAGATTACCCAGTTCGCGCGCAAACTCCACGCCCGAGGCAATCGCCGCGCCATGGGCAACCAGATGGCTCAGAGCGGTAGCGCCGAGCAGGCTGAGACGCTCAAGCCCGCCTTCGCTTTCGGTTTTGCGGGTGGCGCTGTAGCGATAGGCAGCAGCATCTGCCGCCACAACCGCCTGCTGGATTGCCCAGTTGCCGTCGCGTCCGGGTACCGCCAGTGCGCTCAGGGTAAACAGCGCGTGCTTGGCCGGTCCGCGTGCCAGTGCTTTCACCGATTCCGTCACCGCCTTGAGATAGGCAGCAGGAGTGAACTTTGCGCTTTCACCAAGGCCCACTATCAATACGCGGGTGATACCAAGGCTGGGCAGGTCATGCAGCAGTGTGCTGCGACCTGCTTTGCCACTGAGGTCGCCACGCTTGACCAGCGCCGCAATGCGCCCGTGGCACTGGCTGTCCAGCTCTGCGGTTTCTGGCGTCAGGCTTCCGTCAACGTACAGACCAGCGATAATCACGTCTGGTACTGTGCTGGCATCGCTGTGGGAGGGCAGGCGCTGGCCTTCGGCGGCAGCGGTGATATCAAAATGCAGGGCCATAATCAGAAGTTTCCGTACAATCAGGGGATGACCGGGGCGCCGGGCTACCCTTGATCGGGCAGCCCGTCGGGCCGGCATGGAATCCACAAGTCTAAAGCAAGCGGCCGCATGCCACGAATCGAGCGTTACCTCATCCGCGAGTTTGCCCTGTCCTTCGCCGCTGCGACGTTGGTGCTGACGCTTGTTGGCCTTGGTGGCATTGCCGCCGATTTGCTGGCTGAAATCGCCCGTGGGCGTACGCCGGCAGCCTTGTTGTTGTCGCAACTGGGTCTGCGCATCGTCCACTATCAGCCGATTTTGTTACCGCTTTCGTTGTTCATTGGCCTGATGTTGGCCATTTCGCGCTTGTACCGTGATTCCGAAATGGCCGTGCTCAACGCGGTCGGTTTTGGTCCGCGCCAGTTGTTGCGGCCGGTTGCCTTGATTACTTTGCCGGTAGTACTGGTGATTGGCCTGTGTTCATTGTGGGCGGTGCCAACCGCATTGCGCGCCTCGCGTGCGATGGTAGAAACCGCCAATCGCTCATTGTTGGTAGCAGGGCTGGAGCCAGGTCGTTTTGTCGAACTGCCCGGCAAACAGGGCGTGTTGTACGTCACCGACATGAATGCCGATGGCAGTCATTTTCAACGCCTGTTTTTACATCGTGAAAACGAGGGCCGGCTCGATGTCATTACCGCCAGCAGCGGCGAATTGTTTTTTGATGGGCTGGAAGAACGCTACCTGCGATTGCTTGACGGATTTCGCGTTGAAGGTTCGCCCGACACACTGGATTTTCGGCTGATGCGCTTTGAACGCAATGACATCCGGGTGCCACCACGCAGTGCCAATGATGGCCGCCGACCCGAAGCGCTGTTGCCCACGCAGGTGCTGCTGGCAATGCCGGGGCCGTTTGCCTGGGCCGAGTTGCATTGGCGGCTGGGGCCTCCATTGCTGGCTGCGGTGTTGGCCGTATTGGCAATCCCGCTGGCGCGCAGTTCGCCCAGGGCTCCGCGTTATGGGTTGGTGCTGCTCGCGTTGCTGGGCTATTTGTTTTACATGAATTTGCTGATCCTTGGTCAATCGTGGCTTGGCAACGGGCAAACCGCTGCGCCGCTGGGTTTGTGGTGGTTGCATGCGCCCGCCGCGTTGATTGCGTTTTTACTGCTGGCGCGTGACGGCAGCCTTGGCCGCAAACCGCGGCGGCGTCGCTGATGCCGTGGCGTTTGCATGATCGACTGGTGGGTCGCGCCGTGCTGGGCGCGATCCTTGCCGTGTGGGTGGTAATTCTCTCCATCGACCTGATATTTGCGTTGATGGACGAGCTGGGCAGCGTCGGCCAGGGTGACTACGGTGCCGGCACGGCGCTGCTGGTGCTGGTGTTGACATTGCCGCGCCGGCTTTATGACTTGTTCCCTTATGCTGCGGTGATCGGCTCGCTGTTGGGTCTGGGCGCATTGGCAGCGCACTCGGAGCTGACCGCGCTGCGCGCTGCGGGTTTGTCACGGCAACGCATAGGCGGCTCGGCGATGGCAGTGCTGGCGGTGCTCACGGCGTTGATGGCGATCAATGCCGAAACCCTGGCGCCTGGCGCCGAGCGCGAGGCAAGGGCACTGAGCACGCGTGCCATTTCACGCAATCTCATTGCAGCGCAATGGACCGGAATCTGGGCACGTGAAGGCGATGTCTTCATCAACGCCAAACAAGGCACTTTGCGTGATGTTGGCCCGATTGCGCAGGTTGAACTGGGCGATGTGCGCCTGTTCGAGTTTTCCCCCGAGGGGCGGTTGCTGTCGCTGGCCAAGGCACGTACGGCAATTTACGAAGGCAGTATGTGGACTTTGCTGGATGTGCGCCGCACCAGGTTCAGCAAAAATGCGGCGGTCGCCGAACTGCATGAACGCGAGCGCTGGGCATCCGATCTTGATGGCAGTTCATTGGCGGCCAGCGTGGCCCGCCCCCGCTATCTGCCAGCCAAAGAGATGCTGAGCAGCATCAAATACATGCGCCGCAATGGCCTGAACGCGCGGCCATTCGAGGAAGCGTTCTGGGCGCGCGTGTTTTATCCGCTGAATGTGCTGGCCCTGTGTCTTGCCGCGCTACCGTTTGCTTTCGGGCAGTTGCGTTCAGGCGGTGCGGGCAAGCGGGTTTTTGCCGGCATCGTATTTGGCCTGGGTTATTTCATGCTCGATCGTTTCGCGGTCAACGTGGCCAATGCCTACACCATCGATATGGCGTTGGTGCGCACCGTTCCGCCAAGCCTGCTGCTGATCATCGCCTGGCTGATTGCACGTCGGCGTTAACACGCCTTCAAGCGCGTCGGCTCAGCCGTACTAACAAGGTGCCGGCGGCAAGATCGTGCCAAGTGCGTCGTTGTGGGTCGAACAGCGCCCAGAAAAAGCCGAGGCCAAATGCGGCCAGCGACAACGTAGCTACCAGATAACGCAGCCATACTGCACGCCACGACGGATCATTGCCTTGCGCATCGACTACGCGCAATCGCCAGGGCCGCATCCCGATAGTCTGACCGCCGCGACGCCACGAAAGCGTGGCATAAGCACCGCTCACCAGCCACAGCAAGGCGAACACGACAATAGCGGTGGCGCTACCGGGCGTTACCGGTGTGCCACCGCGTGCCAATAGCAGCAGGCCACTGGTGAGCAACCACAATGCCAACAGCGGCAGCAGGTCGTAAATCAGGGCAACAAGACGCCAGCCCAGGTTGGCGGGAATTGCCGGGGATTGGTTCATGGTGGATAGCATACGACGTGGCGGGCAGTGATGAAATTTTCCGGCTAAGCTGGATTCAATGCTTGCAGGCCGCGGAACATCATGAGCACCCGCCATAGCGCACGAAAAACGAAGACATGACCGACCACGCAGTGACCACGCGCCGGCTTGCCGCACGGGCTTTGCCGCCGCCATCGCCGGAAAATCTGGCGCTGATCGAGGCTTTTCTGGAGCGGCTCTGGGCGGAGTCCGGTGCTTCGCGGCACACGTTGTCGGCATATCGACGGGATCTCGAAGGGTTGGCTCGCTGGCCTGAACTGCATGCCAAGTCATTGAGCCAGCTTGATCGACAGTGCTTGTTTGCCTATCTTGCGCAACGTACGGGAGCCGGCTACAGCGCACGAAGCAACGCACGTTTATTATCGTCCCTGCGCGCGTTCTACGGGCAGTTGATTCGACGTGGCGCGATCACGGTTGACCCAAGTGCCGATCTGGCTCCGCCATCGATTGGTCGCTCACTGCCCAAGGCGTTGTCGGAAAGCGAGGTCGAGGCGCTGCTCGCCGCTGCGAATGACGATGACCCTGCCGGGTTGTGCGTGCGCGCCATGATTGAGCTGATGTATGCCACCGGCTTGCGGGTAAGTGAGCTGGTTGGATTGCCTGCGCTGAGTGTGAACCTGCGTCAGGGCGTATTGCGGGTTCACGGCAAAGGCGATAAAGAGCGGCTGGTGCCGATCGGCGATGAAGCGCAGCACTGGTTGGAACGCTATCTGCGCGACGCACGGCCAGGATTGGCCGGGCGCCGTAATCCGCAGAGCCTGTTTCTGGGCAAGCGCGGGCAGACGCTGAGTCGGCAGCATTTCTGGTTGACGGTAAAGCGGCTTGCCGTGCGAGCTGGCATCGATACCTCGCGCGTCACCCCGCATGGCCTGCGCCACAGCTTTGCCACCCATCTGCTCAACCACGGCGCCGACTTGCGGGCGCTGCAAATGCTGCTGGGTCATGCCAGTTTGTCGACCACCCAGATCTACACATTGGTCGCCCGTGAGGGGCTCAAGCGCCTGCATCAGGCACATCACCCACGCGGCTGAGTCTGCCTCACATCACCCGTGCGCGCTACATCAGCACAATGCCAAAGCGACGCAGCGCCAGTGCGAAACCGGCAAAGCACGCCGCGGTAATCACTGCGCTGGCAAGCAGCGCCAGCCAGAACCCGATGCGTGCCTGCAGCAGCGGAAACAGCAGGAACATCGGCAAGGTCGGCAGCACATACCAGAACGTGTACCAGGCATGATTCGCGATTTTCTCGCTGGGCTGGTGTTCCAGATGTAACCAGATCAGGGTCAATACGGTGACCAGCGGCAGCGCGGCGATCAATGCGCCGAGCCGGTCGCTGCGTTTGGCAACTTCGGAAACCAGCACCACCATCGCGGCGGTAATCAGGTATTTGCTGAGCAGCCAGGGCACGGCGTGTTCCTTGGTGAAGTCGGCCCGCTACTTTGCCACACGCATGCGTTCGCGGAACATCGCGGTCAGTTCGATCAGGCTTGATACCACGGCAGTCGGCGCGACCCCGATCGGGTCGAACACCATCGTGGGCGAGCGTTTGATCCACACCGCATGCATGCCTGAAGTGACCGCGCCGATCACATCGAACGGGTTGCCCGAAACCAGCCAGGTTTCCGCACCGCCGGTTTGCGCCGCACGATGGAAATAGGCATAGGCGGCCGGATGGGGTTTGAAGGTGCGCGCCTCATTGAGACTGACCACACCCGCAAGCAACGGTGCAAGCGCCGCCGCTTCCAGCGCGTGGTCAAGATCATCGCGGTTGCCGTTGGAAAACGCGAACGGGCGCAGTGGCAAATCGCGCAGCGCACGCAGGCCCGGCTCGGCGTCTGCGAATGCGGGCAGGCGCCGATACAGCGCCATCAATGCGTCGCGGTCTGTTGCGGCCATGTCGGTACCGAAAGTGAGACAGGTGTGATCCAGCGCCTGCCGGGTGCAGGTGGGCAGGTCGGCATAATCGTGCATCAGCGCGCGGCGGAAGGTGTATTCAAGCTGTTTGGCGCGCCATGCAGTGGCGAACTCCGGTGCGCGATCGCCGACCAGACCGGCGAGCTGGTCGGTCACCCCGGCGGTGTCGACCAGGGTGCCGTAGACATCGATTGCCAGATACATCATCAATCAGACCTCCAGAGCCTTGTTGGCGAATTGTGAGCCGAATGCGTGCATCCACGCGCCGGCTCAGGCGGCGGCCAATGCCTGCGCACCGAGATTGGCCAGCAACGACACCATCTGCCCGGTTTGCTCGGCCTGGGCGCTCGATGCGTTGCCCTGTTGCGCACGTTTCGCCACCCCTTGAGCAATGGCGGCGAGGCGGAAAAAACTGAACGCAAGCACCGCAGGCCAGTTCGCGATTTCCTGCTGTCCGCGATGCTGCGCATAGTGCGCCAGCAATGCGGCTTCATCGGGAATGCCCAGTGCTGCACGATCCATCCCGGCGAGGCCGGGGATTACCGGGTTGCGCGGCAAGCGCAGCGCCATGCACAAGTAGCCGAGGTCGGCCAGCGGGTGACCCAGAGTCGATAGCTCCCAATCCACCACCGCCAGCACCTGCGGTTCGCTCGGGTGCCAGATCAGGTTGTCAATGCGAAAATCGCCATGCACCAGCGCAGCGCTGCCATCATCGGGCAAGGCTGCCTGCGGCAACTGCGCAATCAGGGTTTCCATGGCGGCGACATCAGCGGTTTGTGCGGCCCGATATTGCTCGGTCCAGCGCGCGATCTGACGCGAAAAATAATTGCCCGGTTTACCGAAATCGGACAGCCCGACGGCATCGACATCGACGCTGTGAATGGCAGCCAGTACGCGCAGCACCTCGCGGTAATAGGCTTCACGCTGTTCGATCGCGACATCCGCAAGCGCCGGGTCCCAGATCACCCGACCCTCGACATGCGCCATCAGATAAAACATCGAGCCGATCACCGATTCGTCGGTGCACAGGTGCAGCGGTTGTGCAACCGGAACCGCACTGCCATGCAACGCCTGCAGCACGCGGAACTCGCGATCCACCGCATGGGCTGAAGCCAGCAGTGCGCCGGGCGGCTTGCGGCGCAAAACATACAGGCCGCTGGCAGCTTCGATCCGATAGGTGGGGTTGGATTGTCCGCCCTTGAACTTGCTGGCGCGCAGCGGCCCTTTGAAGCCGGCGACATGGGCTTGCAGATACGTCGCCAATGATTCGACGGGCAGATCGAGATTTTGCGGAGTGGGCATGGCGTTCGTGCTGTGTGCGGCGGAGGGGTGAATGTCCCATGTGCGATGCGGACACACAAGCGGGGCTCGGAACTCGGGGCTCGGGAAAGCCAAAAGGCCGAGCTGGGGACTCGAAAAATCGGCAGCGAAAGCGCAAAGCAAAACCTGGCGAGCTCGTCGCCTTGAGTCCTGAATATGGATAGGCAGGAGTCCGCAAAAAACGCCAAGTGCGCAAAGGAAAACGTGAAGCAGGGCCTGTAGATGGGTAGGGCGCGGCGTAATCCGACTGTCGCCCAAACAAATGCTGTTATATGCGTCTTTTGCGAACTTTGCGGATTGGCGCTTTACGCTTTTCCCGAGTCCCGGCTTCACAGCCCTAACCGGCACGCAAGGCATCACCCGGCGGCGTGCTCAGGATGCGCCGCGTGCCCAGCCAGCCAGCGCTCATCGCCAGTATCACGCCGATGGCTCCGCCAGCAATCAACGTGCCCCATGGCAGGTTCAGGCTCATGCCGAAACTGCGCTCGGCCAGCACACTGCCGGTGATCGCGGCGGCGGTGATCGCCATCAATGCCGCCATGGTGCCGAGTGTCGCAAACTCGATCAGCACCGCCGCGCGCAATTGGCTACGGCCAGCACCGAGCGTGCGCAGCACCGCGCTTTCAAAGCGGCGCTCACTAGCGGTGGCCTGCAATGCCGCCAGCAACACCAGTACCCCGGCGGCGAGGCTGAAACCAAGGACCAGTTGCACCGCTTGACTGACGCGGTCGATGACTTCGCGCACGCGCGCCAGGATGGCATCGACATCAAGCATCGAGATATTCGGAAAGCGACGGCTGATCTGGGCCAATGCTGCGCTCTGGCCGGGTGGCAAGTAAAAGCTGGAAATCAGGCTGTGCGGCGCATCGGCCATGGCGCCGGCATTGAGCATCACGAAGAAATTGACCCGAAACGAATCCCAATCCGCAGCGCGGATATTGCTGACGGTCACCTCCATCTCGCGCTCGCCAATGCGCACAGTGATGCGATCACCCAGCACCAAACCGAAGCGTTGCGCCCAACCGTCTTCAATGGATACCTCGGCTGAGGTACTGTCTGCTGCCCAAAACTGGCCACTGACGAGGGTGTTGGCCGGCGGGAAATCGTGGCGCCAGCTCATGTTCAATGGCCGATCAGCATTGCCTTGCTCACCACTGGCGGTATCCTCGCGTTGTTCATTGTCACGCCAGCCATCACGGCGCGCGGGCGGCTGGCCATTGATCGCCACCAGCCGGCCGCTGGCGAAAGGTTCCAACGACGGATTGGCGACACCCAGTTCATGCAAAGTGGCGAGCACGGCGTCGCGTTGTGGCTCCTGCACATTGAGCAGAAAATAGTTCGGTGTGTTGTGCGGCATTTTTGCCCGCCATTGTGCCAGCAGCTCCGGGCCAATCGCGGCGAGCAGCAACAGCGCGCACAGCGACAACGCCAGGCCTACCAGTTGCGCCACGCTCAGCGCGCGGCGCCGTGCCAAAGCCGCCAGCCCCAAACGCCACGGCCCGCGCAGGTGTGGTTGCAGTGTGCGCAACACGCGCAACAACAACAGGCCGATCAACACGGCTACCACGGCCAATGCGCCGAGGCCACCAAGCACGATGGTGCTGAGTTCGAAATCCTGTGTTGCCAAAAATACCAGCAACGCCGCAGCGGCGAGGCCGGCAAGATACACCAGTGCCGAAATTGGCGGCAGAGCAGCGAAACTGCGATTGAGCACGCGCATGGGTGGCACCCCGCGCAGGCGCAGCAGTGGTGGCAGGCCGAAGCCAAGCAACAGCACGATGCCAATCGCGACCCCGGCCAACGCCGGTTGTGCCTGAGGCAACGGTAGCCGGCCGGGGATCAGGCTGCCCAGTGCTTCCACCAGGCCCGCTTGTGCCAGCAGGCCCAAACCGACGCCGAGCAGGCAGGCGGGAATCGCCAATAACAGCAGTTGCAGGCACAAGGCCAGCAGGATGCGTGGTTGCGAGGCGCCCAGACAACGCAGGATTGCTACCGTATCGACCCGTTGCAGGGCGAAGCGATTGGCGGCCAAGGCGGTGGCAACGCCGGCCAACAGCACCGCCAGCAATGCGGCCAATGACAGGAAGCGCTGCGCGCGCTCGAATGCCGAACGCACGGCTTGTTGGGTGTTTTGTACGCTGACCGGGCGCAGACCCTTCGCCAGCCCTTGCTCGCGCACGCTGTCGCGGAACCGCTCAATCTGCGCCGGGCTGCCTGCCACCATCAAGCGGTGCTGGGCACGGCTGCCCGGCCCGAGCAGGCCGGTGTCCTGCACGTCGGCAAGATTGACCAGCAGGCGCGGCGCCAACTGGAACAGCTCGCCACCGCTGTCGGGCTCGGCGTGCAGACGGTGGCTTACCCGCAGGCTGCCATTGCCAAACTCGATCTGCGCGCCGGGCGCGATGCCCAGCGCATCGAGCAGCCGGGCATCGGCATACGCTTCGCCCGGTTGCGGGGCGGCAGTGACCTGTGGTGTCAGCCCTGCCATGTCGGTGGTGGTACTCAGCTCGCCGCGCAGCGGGTAATTGGCATCCACCGCCTTGATGTCGGCCAATTGGCTGGCATCGCCATGGAACACCACCGACGGGAAGGTGATCGTGCGCGCTACTGCGAGCTGCTGCGCATGCGCCGTCTCCGCGATGGCAGTATCGATGGGTTGCCGCGAGGTGAAGCCGTAATCGCCGCCGATGATCTGCGCGGCATTGGCACTGACTGCCGCCGTCACCCGATTGACCAAAGTGCCGACTGCGGTCATTACTGCTACCGCCAGTACCAGCGCAGCGGCCAGGGTCAACAGATCGCCGCCACGCAACTCGCGGCGCAGGGCGCGGCTGGCATAAGCCAAAACGTTCATGGCTCCTCCGCAGCCGTGTGGGTTGACGTTTGCGCAAAGGGAGCGCCAATTGCATGACGTCGATGGATCGCCGACGACGATGAAGACCCATTCCCGTGCGTTTTTTTTCGCCACACGCAAAAAGATCTTCTCGCCAAGACGCCAAGAGCGCCAAGGGAAGCATTAGGAAGAGCGCAGATGAAATCGACATGCGCGGTTACGACGCGGTTTGAGGGCTTGCAGCAGTTTGCAGAGGCACTCATGAAGCGCGGGATTACCTGAGCAGTAGATTGTTTCCACCAAGAGGCAGATGGACTTCTTGGCGTGCTTGGCTCCTTGGCGAGAGTCGGCCTTCGCTGCAATCGCACCTGCTGAGGAGCCATATTCATGCCGCGCGCTCGAACAGGCGCCCGTTATCGAGCCGGAAAACCCGGGTGCAGCGGCGGGCCAGTGTCATGTCATGGGTTACCAAAACCAGCGTGGTGCCATATTGGTGATTGAGCGTAAACAATAGTTCGCTGATCTGGGCGCCGGTATTCTGGTCGAGGTTGCCCGTTGGTTCATCGGCAAACAGGATACGTGGCCGGGTGACAAAGGCGCGGGCAAGCGCAACGCGTTGTTGTTCGCCGCCGGACAACTGTCTTGGGTAGTGATGACAGCGTGCGCCAAGGCCAACCGATTCGAGCACTTCACGTGCTCGGCCTGGTTCATTGCGGCCCGCCAGTTCCAGCGGCAGTGCGACGTTTTCTTCAGCCGTTAGTGCCGGCAGTAGATGAAAACTCTGGAACACGAAACCGACCTCGCGGGCACGCAATGCCGCGCGGGCTTCCTCATCGAGTGCATTGAGATGCTCGCCGGCAATGTGAATATCGCCGCGACTGGGCAGATCAAGCCCGGCCAGCAAACCCAGCAAGGTGGTCTTGCCGGAACCCGATGCACCGACAATGGCGACCGATTCGCCGGCATTCACCGTCATTTCAACGGCGTCGAGTATTCTGATTTCTCCGTCGGGGCCAATCACCGATTTACCGAGGCTGGATGCGTTGATGACCGTTGACTTTTCCATGACGAAACACAGAGCCGTGCGAAAACCCGCTGCGCAAAAGGATATGGGCGGGGTGGCGCGGTATCTGCGGTTATTCCTCCTGTTGGTGCTGACGTTGTACAGCTTCTCGGTGCCTGCTGCCGGGTCGCTGCTGGTGGTGGGTGACAGCCTGAGTGCGGCACACAATATTGCACAAGACGAGGGCTGGGTGGCGTTGCTTCAGGATCGCCTGAAAGCGCGCGCCGTGCCAGCGCCAGAGGTCATCAACGCCAGCATCAGCGGTGAAACCTCTGCCGGAGCACTCGCGCGCTTGCCGGATTTGCTGGCACGGCATCAGCCCGCAATCGTTGTGATCGAACTGGGTGGCAACGATGGGCTGCGCGGCCTGCCGCCGGCTGAGTTGTCGGCAAACCTCGATGCCATGATCCGCATGAGCCGTGAAGCCGGTGCGAACGTGCTGCTGATTGGCACCGAATTGCCACCCAATTACGGCCGCAGCTACCGGGATCGATTTCGCGCCGTGTATGCCGATCTCGCTCAGCGCCATGCGCTGGCGATGCTGCCGTTTTTGCTCGATGGTGTGGCATTGCAGCCGGGGTTGATGCAGGACGATGGACTGCATCCCACCGCTGCAGCGCAGCCGATTGTCCTCAACAACGTATGGCCGTTGTTGCAAAGCATGTTGCCATAGTCAAGCCGGGCAAGCGCCTGCGGTCATGACGCCATGCCCTCGCGGTGCAGGCTGTTGCTCAGGGCAATGAACGATGCGACCGGCAATTGCTCGGCACGCAGATCGGCGCGAATGCCGGCACGCAGCATGGCATCGGCGCTGCACACGTTGGCCAGCGCGTTGCGCAAGGTTTTGCGGCGTTGCCCGAAGGCATCGTGGACGACGCGCGCAAACAGTGCGCGATCATCAATGCCGATCTGCTGTGCGGGCCTGGGCAGTAGGCGTACCACTGCCGAATCGACCTTCGGTGGCGGGTGGAATGACTGCGGTCCGATTTCAAACAGCGGTATCACTTCACACAAGGCTTGCAGCATCACTGAAAGCCGGCCATAGACTTTGCTGCCGGGTGCTGCGGCCATGCGCTCGACCACTTCTTTTTGCAGCATGAAATGCATGTCGTGGATGGCGGCGGCGTGATCGAGCGCATGAAACAAAATCGGCGAGGAAATGTTGTACGGCAAATTGCCGACCAGACGGATGGTGCCGCCAGCGGCCAGCGCAGTGAAGTCCACGCGCAATACGTCGGCGCTGATAATTTCCAGGGTGCCCACGGGTTGCGCGGCAGCGCGCAACGGCTCGATCAAATCGCGGTCGAACTCGATCGCGCACAGGCTGCCGTGGCGGCGCAGCAGCGGCAGGGTCAACGCGCCGCGCCCAGGCCCAATCTCGACCAGACGATCCGTGGGCGCCGGCGCCAGTGCCATGATGATGCGTTCGATGACGCTGTAATCGGTCAGAAAGTGCTGGCCAAATCGTTTTTTGGCAGGCGCAGTGAATCCACTCATCGCGATGCACCGCGTGCCAGTGCACTGCATTGTGCGAATGCCGCGCACAGGCTTGATGCATCGGCCACGCCGCGCCCTGCCAATTCCAGCGCGGTGCCGTGATCCACCGCAACGCGCGGGTAGGGCAGGCCCAGCGTAATGTTGATGCCTTGCTCGATGCCGGCGTGTTTGAGCACCGGCAGGCCCTGATCGTGGTACATCGCCAGCACCACATCGCATTGCGCCAGGTGCTGCGGCAAAAAAGCGGTGTCCGCCGGTAACGGCCCGATCAAGTTGAAACCGCGTTCGCGCAAGCGGTTCAGTACCGGGATGATAATGTCGATTTCCTCGCGGCCAAGGTGACCGCTTTCGCCAGCATGCGGGTTGAGGCCGAGCACGGCAATTCGCGGCGCTGCGACGGCAAAGCGATGCACCAAGTCGTGTTGCAGCACTTCGATCACTCGCGTCAAGCGCGCTGCGGTGATGGCGTCGGGCACCGCACGCAGCGGCAGGTGGGTGGTAACCAGCGCAACGCGTAGGTCGGGGCGGGCTAACATCATCACTACATCGCAGCCGGCCCATTGCGCCAGTAGCTCGGTGGTGCCGGTGTAGGCAATGCCGGCATCGTTCAGGGTCGCTTTGTGGATCGGAGCGGTAACCAGCCCATCAAGCGCGCCGCTGCTGCACGCATCAGCAGCGGACTTCAGCGCGGCAAACACCGATGCTGCATTGGCCGTATCGGCAACGCCGAATCGGGTCGGCCGCGCCTGTGGGATGGGATGTACCGGCAGCACACCTGGCGCAGAGCCAGCATCGGCATCGACGATGCGCAACGGCAGGTTGATTGCGCGGGCGGCTGCAAGCAGCGTGTCCGGGTCAGCGAAGGCCACGACATTGGCGTCGAGCTCGCGTTGCATCATGCGCACGCAAATCTCCGGCCCTATGCCCGCCGGCTCCCCGGGCACCAGGGCCAGGTTCGGTTGCACGATCAGGAACTGATGCGCATGTCGACGAACGCCTCGGAGCGCAATTGCCGGATAAACCGCTCGAACTCTTCCTCGCCCTTGCGCCGTGCAATCAACTCGCGCACCTGGTTGCGGCGCAAGGCGTCGGTGACATCGGTTTCGCGCTCGCCAATACGCTGGATCATGTGCCAGCCAACATCGCTCTGGAAGGGTTGCGAAATCTCGCCATCCTTGAGCTTGACGATCTGGGCGGCGACACCGGCACCCCAGGCGTCCTTTTCGTACCAGTCCATCTCGCCGCCGGCATCGCGGGTGGCGGTGTCTTCGGAGTACTCGCGCGCCAGCGCTTCGAACGATTCGCCCTTCAGAGCGCGTTCACGCAAGGTGTCCAGCTTGGCCTTGGCCTGGCTGAAGGAAACCACCTCGGATTGCCGAATCATCAGGTGCCGCGATTTGTATTCGGTGATCTTCTGGCGGCCGGCCTCGCGGGTCTCGATCAGCTGGATGAGCTGGAAGCCGGTTGGCCCGCGGATCGGATCGCTGATATCACCCGGTTGCATGGCCGCGACTACATTGGTGAATAGATTCGGGATCTCATTCTGGCCGCGCCATTCCAGATCGCCACCCTGCAAGGCATTGGGGGCGTCGGAATAGCGAATGGCAGCAGCGGTGAAATCCATCTCGCCTTTATCGATCAGCGCCTTGACGCCTTCGATCTTGCTCTTGGCGGTTGTTACCTGTTCGGGAGTTGCGCCATCGGGCAAGGCAACCAGAATATGCGCCAGATGCAACTCTCGGTTGTTGCCCTGCGCCGCCAGTGCCAGTTCAATTTCAGTGTCGCTGACGGCGACGCGGCCTTGCACGATGCGTTGGCGCAGGCGCTGGATCAGAATTTCGTTGCGCAGATCGCGGCGGAATTGGTCGAAATTGAGGCCTTCGGCAGCCAACTGGCTGCGTAACTGATCAATGGTGATGCGATTATTGGCCGCGACCGATTGCACGGCCTGATCCAGTTCGGCATCACTGATGCGGATGCCCATGGCGTTTGCGCGTTCAATTTGCAGACGCGACAGCACCAGGCGATCCAGAATCTGACGCTCCAGTACATTGCGCGGCGGCAATTGCTGCTGACTACCGGCAAACTGCGCCAGAAAGTTATTGGTTGCACGTTGCAACTCACTGCTGAGGATGACCTCTTCATCGACAACAGCGGCGATGCCTTCGATCGGTTCAAGCGGCAGGGCTTGCGCTCGCGCATCAAAACCGATGGCACATAGCGCGGAAAACAAGACGCAGGAAAGTGCGTTACGCATCGAATTCAAACTCCGTAGCACCAAACAGTGGTGGTGCAGGCTCGTTCAGGGGGTGGCTGATAGCCGCCAGTGGGCCGCTGTGGCGTAGATGCGGCCCGGCCCAAATGCGGCAGTTCACGGCTATCGATCATAGCCGAGGATAGCACGCTCCAACAGCGATCCGGTGCGTTGACCGAAGGCGCCGAGACCCCGCAATTCAAGCTCCAGCAAGATTTCATTGCTGGCCTGGCCCTCACGAGTACGCACGAAGTGGCGGCCCATCAGGCGCAATGCCATACAGCAGCTTTGCCATTCAAAACCGCCAAGCGCTTCCAGTGTGGAGTTGTCGCGCAGCGAGTAATTCCAGCGCCCGACAAGGCGCCATGAGGGTGATAGCGGATACAGCACCGAGCCGTCGAGCTGTTCCAGTTCATTGGCGCGGAAACGATAGCTGAGATTGGCCAGGCCAGTTTCCAGAAAGCGGTATTGCAGGCGAAATGCCGATAACTCGGTGAAGCCTTGATCTACGTCGATATGTTGAGCCGAGGTGAAGGTCCAGCGATCACTCAGGTTGACGCCGACTTCAATTACCAGCGGCGAGAGGTCGCGTTCGCCAGCAACCTGACCGGGCAGCACGGTGCGCGAGGGCGAAAACAGGAACGACTGGCCGACCGTCGCGGTGACCAGCTCACGGCCGGTGTGGGTTTGCATCAGCCGTGATGTGACAGCAAACGTCAGCTGGTTCGCTTCTGATTGCCGGTCAGCGCCAGTGAAGCGATTGGTGCGGAATAACTGGCCGTAGCCAAAGGTCAGCTCCTGTGTGTCGAGTATGGGCAGATCGTTCTGATTGTTGCCTGGCACACGCAGGTAGAACAAGCGCGGTTCCAGGGTATGAATCAGATCAGTGCCGCCAAGATTCAGTGGGCGCTCGAAAAACATGCCTGCATCAATACTGGCGATGGGTAGCGAGCGAATGGGAGTCTTGTCGCCATTGACGTTGAGGCTGTCGTCAAGCGAATAGGCAGTAAAGCGATAAGCAAGTTCGGGGCGCACGTACCAGGAGGCGCCCTCGAACGGCAATTGTACGTACGGACGCAGATCAACGCGGCGCGCATCGGCCTTGACCTGATGATCAAAGGCAACCGCCTCGGACTTCAGCCCCGCAACCAGCCAGTTGCCAAGTATCGGTTGCTCCCAGCTGAACTGCACGCGCGGCAGTTTGCGAAATGGCTCGAACGTGCTGTCGAGCACCGGGTCGGTGAGATCCCATATCTCCGCGCTGAGCGAGGCGTTCCAGTATTTGCCGCGGCCGTATATGCCGGCACTGCTGGCCAGCAAGCGGGTTGATGCGGCCGTTAGCGAGCTGCCGAAATCTTCAAAATAACGATCATCGCTGACGTTGTTCAGGTTGGCACGCCCCTGCCAGTAGGGGCTGAAACGGGTGATGTGGTTGAGCGACACAAGGCCACGGTCGCGGCCCAGGCGATCATCGTTGGGCAGCCAGGTGCCTTCGAAAATGCCGTTACTGCGTTCAGTCAGGTAACGAAACTCGCCGCCATACATCGCACCGCGATCGCCGAGATAACGTGCGGACAGCGTGGCATCGTAATTGGGTGCCAGATTCAGGTAATACGGCACCATCACGTCGATGCCATTGGCACCCGATACCGCCAGCGTGGGTGCCAGAAACCCGCTGCGACGGCGCTCGTCAATGGGGAAGGTTGCCCACGGCAGGTAGAACACCGGCACCTTGCCCAGGTATAGGGCGCCGTTGGTGACGGTGCCAACACCGGTATCGCGGTTGATGCGGATGGTGTTGCCACGGAACGACCATTGCCGATGTTCCGGCGGGCACGAAGAATACAGGGCGTCGCGCATCGTGCCTTTTTGTCCGCGCATGACCACCTTGCTGGCGTGGCCATTGCCCTCCAGATCGATGATCTGGAAGGTGACATCATCGAGTCGGGTCAGGTCATTGCCAGGTTCGCCTTCCATATGGGCGGCGCGAAAACGGATCGAGGGATCCTGAAAATGCACCTCCCCGTCAGCCACATAGGTATCTTTCGCCTGATCGTAGACCAGTCGCGGAGTGCTGAGCCATTGGTTGCCGCGATTGAGGGTGACATTGCCTTCAAACACGGTGCGGCTGCGGTCGAGGTACTGCGCGCGTTCCGCAGCTACTATCGTGCTTTCATCACCCGCAGGCAGTGGTGGCGAGGCATCAGGGAATGGTGGAATCACCTCGGCGGGCACGCACTGCGCCCAGTTGGTGGCAGACAGGGCGCTTGCGGCGCCGGGTGCGGCAAGGGCGAGGATCAGGCTGGTGGCAAGCAGGGCGGTACGCACGCACAACTCCGAAAGGGGTGATCGGCAATCAAGCGGGGCGAAAACGAGACAAGTTGATGCGCATCGCCCGGCTTGTTGCGTGATCGCACCGACACGGCGGCGTGGTCGCAATCAAAACATGGGCGTTTTTGCGGATACACTTGTGTGTGCAACTCCCCAACGGTTCCAATTGTGCCCTAAGCGGGGTGCCGATTGGGCAATACCAGACAAAACCCGGAGACAGCCCGCATGGGCGAGCGCGATTCAGCAGACGCTGATTGGGACCGGAAACTGACGCCTGAACAATATGCGGTTTGCCGCTGTTCGGCTACCGAACCGCCGTTCAGCGGCCGCTACTGGGATCATCATGCCGACGGTATTTATCACTGCGTGTGTTGCGGCCAGCCGCTGTTCGCGTCTGTCAGCAAATACGACTCAGGCAGCGGTTGGCCGAGTTTCAGTGCGCCGATTGCGGCGCAGGCGATCAGCCAGCACCGCGACGAGTCGCTGGGCATGGCACGAATCGAGGTGCGCTGTGCGCAATGCGATGCCCACCTGGGGCATGTGTTTGCCGATGGCCCGCCGCCAACCGGGCTGCGATATTGCGTGAACTCGGCGGCGCTGGATTTCAAGGATTAGCCAGCGCACCGACATGCGCCACCACGCACTCGCGCAATGCGGCCAGGCTGTAGCCGCCTTCCAGCGATGACACGATCCGCCCCTTGGCGCTGCGCTGGGCAATGGCTACCAGCTCGGTAGTAAGCCAGGCGAAGTCAGCGGCCTCCAGGTTCAGATCAGCCAGCGGGTCCAGGCGATGCGCATCAAAGCCCGCTGAAATCAACAGCAGCTGCGGCCGAAATTGCGCCAGTGCGGGCAACAGGCGCTCGCGCCAGGTTTTCCGAAACAGCTCGCCGTCGCAGCCCGCAGGCAGTGGCGCGTTGACCAGGTTGCCGACGCCGCGCTCGTAGACGTGGCCGGTACCCGGATACGCTGTCGCCTGATGTGATGACAAATACATCACGCGTTCTTCCGCGGCGAAGATGTCCTGGGTGCCATTGCCGTGATGCACATCAAAATCGATGATCGCAACCCGGCTCAGTCCGTGTGCATCCAACGCATGCGCGGCGGCCACCGCCATCGCGTTGAACAGGCAAAAGCCCATCGCGATGTTGGCAGTGGCATGGTGGCCGGGTGGCCGCACCGCACAAAAGGCGCGTTCGATGTCGCCGGCCATAATTGCATCGACCGCGCAGATACTGGCACCGCAAGCACGCAGCGCGGCATCGGCGGAATACTCACCCATCACGGTATCGGCATCCAGCCGGCGCAGGCCGGCGCTGTGCTGGTCGAGCACCAGCGCAATCAGCTCGGCATCGTGTACGCGCGCGAGCTGGCTACGCAACGCTTGTGGTGCCTCGAGCCAGGCCAGCTGCGGCAGCCCGGCGCGCAGCGCTTCGGCGACTGCAATCAATCGCTCCGGGCATTCGGGATGACCGGGACCGGGGTCGTGGGCGAGGCAGGACGGATGGCTGAAAATGCGCAGCACGGGTTCAGGCAACGATGGCGTGATTACTGACTGGCGCTTGGCGGACGCCGTTCATCGCCCCGGTCGCCGGTCGTGCTGCCACAGCACTTCGCCTGCGCCGCTGTCGCGTGCCAGCACGCGGGCGATCACGAACAGCAGATCGGAAAGCCGGTTGAGAAAACGGATCGCTTGCGGCCGTACCGGTTCCAGCCGCGCCAGACTTACCAGCAGGCGTTCGGCGCGGCGGCACACGGTGCGCGCCACATGGCATTGCGCGGCTGCCATGCCGCCGCCCGGCAGGATGAAATCCTTGAGCGCCGGCAAATCGGCATTGAACGCATCGAGTCGCTGTTCAAGGTGGTCGATGTCGGCATCGTGGATGGCCGCGTGGCCAGGGATACACAACTCTCCACCCAGATCGAACAACTGGTGCTGCACCCCGACCAGCAACGTGCGTACCAGTTCGGGCAGGTTGCAGGCCAGCACCACACCGATCAGCGAATTGAGCTCATCGACAGTGCCGTAAGCATCGACCCGTGCGCAATCCTTGGCCACGCGCGAGCCATCGCCGAGGCCGGTCGTGCCATCGTCACCGGTGCGGGTGTAGATTTTTGAAAGGCGGTTGCCCACAAAACCCGGTCAGGCGGTTTGTGCGCGAAGTGCCGGCAGGCGCCGGCGCAACAAGGCAAAGCCCCCAAACAGCAGGGCGCTGAACGCCAGCGCGCCGGCAATGGTGTTTTGCAGGAACGGAATACCGGCAACGTAAGCGGCCAGTAACCCGTTCAGCGTTGGCGCGTACAACGGTGTTGCGCTGGCGATGTCGGCCAGCCACGCGCCGAAGTTGGTGATCACGAAAAACACCAGCGAGCTGCCGAGCGCATAACCCAACACCCGTGGTGCATTGGCGCGGCCACGCAGGGCAAAGCCAAGCACCGTGCATGCCGCCATCGCCACGTACACCAGCCAGAAACCGGCGCTGGCAAAATAATCAAAATAGATGCCGCCGTTAATCAGGCCGAGCAGCACATCCGACAGCAGCATCGCCAGTAACGGCACCAGCAGCGCAAGTTGGCGCCTGGCAAACCACGCACCACCGAACAACGCCATTGCCTGTATCGGAGAAAAGTTCGGCGGATGCGGCAAAAGGCGGCTCAGTGCGGCAAGCAAAATGATGCCTGCCAGCACTGCGGTGCCAAGCTTCAGCGGACTGCGGTTCGGGGATGTGGGCTTATGCTCTATCATCGTTGTTACGATCCATGGCGAATGGCTGTCATCGCTGGTTAGCATACCGCAGGGCAGTGGCAAAAGCCGTAACCCGCAGCAACGCGGCCGACAGTGGCGCTGGTAATTGGGCCGAGCAGCGCGATCTCCGAGGTGGGCAAGCATGCAACACGACATCGTGATCATCGGCGGAGGTCTGGTCGGAGCCGGGCTGGCTTGCGCCCTGGATGGCAGCGGTTTTAATGTGGCGCTAGTCGAGGCGGTGGCGGCCGATGATGGCGCGCAGGCGCGACCAAGCTTCGATGAGCGCAATCTGGTGCTTGCCGATGCCAGCCTCAATGCGCTTACCCGCTTGGCCGTGCTCGCCCACTTGCGGCAGCCGCCGGCGCCGGTGCAGCGCATTCATGTCACGCGCGCCGGCGATTTTGGTGCGGTACGGCTCAACGCCAGTGATTACGGCCGCGAGCGTTTTGGCGGCGTGGTGGTGGCGCGCGACCTCGGCCAGGCGCTGGAAGCGGCGGTGTGCGCGCTTCCGGCATTGACCCGTTACTGCCCGGCGCAGGTGCAGGCGCTGGATTACGACGAGGATCACTGGCGCTTGCGGGTGCAGCGCGACGGTAGCGAGTGCACGCTCAGCGCGCGGTTGCTGGTGGGTGCCGATGGCAGCCAGAGTTTCGTGCGCTCGGCGCTCGGGATTGGCGAGGATGTTACCGATTACCAGCAAACGCTGATGGTGTCGGCGGTGGCGACCAACCGCGCCACCGATGGCCAGGCATTCGAGCGCTTTACCGACAGCGGCCCGCTGGCGCTGCTGCCGCGCCCGGATGGCTTGTACGGCAGCGTAATGGGGGTGGCGCGCGAACAGGCCGATGCGGTGGCGGCACTGTCGGACGCTGAGTATCTGGCCTTGCTGCAACAGCGCTTCGGTAGCCGTGCTGGGCGTTTTACCCGTGTCGGCAAGCGCGTCGCTTATCCGATCCGGCGGGTGCTGGCGAAACAGTGTGTGGCGCCACGTGCGCTGCTGATTGGCAATGCCGCGCAAACCATCCATCCGGTCGGTGCGCAGGGTTTCAATCTTGGCCTGCGCGATGCGCTGTGTCTGGCTGAATTGCTGACCGATGGCGGTGATCCGGGCGAGGCGCAGCGCTTGGCGCTTTACCGCGAGCGCCGCCGCGAAGATCGCGAGCGCACGCTGGCATTCAGCGATGGTCTGGCGCGGATTACCGCCAATCCCGGTTTTTCGATGCACCTGCTGCGCTCGCTCGGGTTTCTGGCGCTGGAGCATCTGCCCGGGCTCAAGGCGCCGCTGGTCAGTGGTGCGATGGGCTACCGTGGTTGGGTGCCGGCACTGGCGCGGCCGGCATGAGCCGCGCCGAATCCTTCGATGTGATCGTGATTGGTGCCGGCGTGGTCGGCGCCAGCGCGGCGTTGGCCTTGGCCCGCGATGGTCGCCGGGTGGCATTGGTCGAAGCGCATGAGCCGGCGCCGTGGCAGCCGGGTTCAGCAGACCTGCGGGTGTTCGCCTTCGCACCGGACAACGCCGCACTGCTGCAATCGCTGGCTGTCTGGCCCAAGGTGCTGTCGGCACGCGCACAGGTCTACCGCCGGATGCGGGTGTGGGATGCCGCAGCGGGCGGCGAACTGGCGTTCGATGCCGACGAGTTGGGTCGCGATTGCCTGGGCTGGATCGTGGAAAATGCGCTGCTGGTGGATCGCTTGTGGCAGGCACTTGGCCACGAAGCGAACGTGCGCCGCCATTGCCCGGATCGACTGGCCGCATTGCAAAACGACGCGGACCGGGTGAGCGTAAGCCTGAGCAGCGGTGTGCAGTTGTCGGCGCCCTTGGCGGTAGCCGCCGATGGTGCGGCATCGCGGGTGCGCGAGCAACTCGGCATCGCTTGCGCTGTGCATGATTACCAGCAGCGTGCGCTGGTGGCCTACGTGCGCACCGCATTGCCGCATCAGGACACCGCATGGCAACGCTTTTTGCCGAGCGGCCCGCTGGCGTTCCTGCCGTGCCGGCACGACGCCCTGCCCGAGTCGGCGCCCGGTCATGTCAGCTCGATCGTGTGGACGCTGCCCGAGCACGCGGCGCAACGCCTTGCGGCGCTCGATCCGGCGGATTTTTGTCGTGAACTCACCCGCAGCTTCGACGCGCGCCTCGGCGAGGTGCAGGCGGTTTCGACGCGGGCAAGCTTCCCGCTGCGTCGGCAACTGGCGCGCGAATATGTCGTCGGCCGCGTGCTGCTCGCCGGTGACGCCGCGCATGCGGTGCATCCGCTGGCCGGGCAGGGCGTGAATCTCGGGCTGCGTGATGTGGCGGCACTGCGTGGGTTGCTGGCGAAAGCCGGCAACCGCGATATTGGCGCGGCACATCGTCTGGCGCAGTACCAGCGCCAGCGGCGCAGCGAGAACACGCTGGCCGCCTACAGCTTCGAAGCGATCAATCGCGCGTTCTCCAACGACGCGCTGTTGCCGACGCTGCTGCGCGGCCCGCTGCTGGGCCTTGGTGGGCGCATCGCGCCGCTGCGGCAATGGCTGGCGGCTATGGCAATTCGCGGTTGAAACATCTTTCGAGCATGGACCTGGGCGAGATGCTGTATTGATCGAATTGGCGTTTGTACACAGCGTTTGATCCGATTTATCAGGTTCCCTGCACAAATGACGGTTATCATCCGGCACGTTGATCGGTTCTGCTGGATCGGCGCGCGCAGCAAGGGGGATGCATGCAGCTAAACGCACAGGCCATCGGCCAAGTCTCCGTCGATCATGTCGCCTTGGTCGCGCGCATTGCTGCCGGCGACCCGTCCGCCGAAACCGAGTTTGTGTTGGCGTTTCAGGCGGGTGTGCGCGCCTTGGTTCGCCGCCACGCCCGCCCGGCCGATCCGATCATCGATGACCTGGTTCAGGACGTATTGCATACGCTCATCACGCGCTTGCGTGACAACGCATTGCACGATGCCGCCACGTTGCCGGCCTACGTGCGCAGCACCGTGGTGTTCGTGGTCACCGCCGAGTATCGCAAGCGCGGCCGACGCGGCGAGAACGACAGCAATCCGCCGTCTCCCGACGATTTGCCCGATCCCGATCAACCCGACCGCCACGCCCGCCGCGAGCAGTTGCGCGGCAGCGTACACCGCGTGTTGGCCGAACTCAGCGTGGAGCGCGACCGTGAGGTATTGCGGCGCTATTACCTCAAGGAAGAGGATCGCGACACGGTTTGTACTGCCTTGGCGATCGATCCCGACCACTTTCACCGCGTGCTGCACCGTGCCCGCACGCGGATGAAGGAATTGCTGCTCGAGCGTGGAATTGCCAACGCGTAGTGGGACAAACCGCCCAGTCACGGCACTGGTATCCCTGTACAGGGGTGCCGGTCACAGCTTTATTTTGAGGAATCAACGGTGAATCGCTTGCCGAATAATCATCCCCTATCGGACTGGCTGGAGCGCGCCTGGCTGCAACGCTATCTGGAGCGCAAGCTGTCCGAATCCGAAGCGGAGTGGTTCGAGATGTACCTACTCGACAAGCCGCATCTGATTGCCGTGCTCGAGGCCGACAACGACCTGCGCGACGGACTGGCGTTGGCGGCAGCGGCGCCATCCGGGCACGGCGGTGTATCGCCGTTCCGGTCAGGCTTCGGTGGCGGCGCAAGCAAAAAGCCGCGCGGGCCAGCCATGGCCTGGGCAGCCAGCGTGGTCGCGGCCTGCGGGCTGGGTTTGCTGCTGGCCGGCCCGCTCTCGATCGGTGCTGGTGGGCAGCGGGCACAGATCATCGCCAGTCCGGAGCGGGTGGTGTTCGACACCCTGCGCGGCGTGGACAGCCCGCCGCTGGTCTACCCTGGCGCGGCCGCAAGCAGCCATGTTCTGGTGGACGTGGGGCTGCCGCCGGATGCCGAGCACGTCACCCTGTATCTGGCCGGGCAGGCACCGCTGGCACTGAAGGTGTCGCCCGACGGCTTTGCCAGTTTCCTGTTGCCGCGTGCGGCGGTGGGCAAGTCGCCCGCGCCGCGCATCGAATACCGCCGTGGCGGCGCGGTCACTTCGCGCACGCTGGATATACCCGCTGATCACTGAGGGGCACAACATGAGCAAGACATCATCGCTATGCACGCTGACAACCGCGTTGCTGTTGGCAACTACCGCGCAATTCGCGGTCGGCCAGGTGCGCGGGCCACAGGTGCAAGCGCTGCCGCAAAAACTCGCGCAGCTATCCGATCCGCTGGAGCAGCCGACACCACGTTGCTTTTACGATGCCGGCACGCCATTCGTCCGCATGGACGCCGCGCAGGTCAGTGCGCCGCGCAAATTGCTGCGCAGCGAGCCGGCCGCCAGTGGCGGCGCCACGACGACGCGCATCCAGGCGCTCAAACCGGGTAGCGAGTTCTGGATCACCCGCTGCCCGGTGATCCTGAAATCGCAGCATGTGGTGGACCAGGGCGCCATCTGCCGGCCGGTTGCGATCGTCGATCACGATGGCAACGGCAGCCGCTTGCGGATCGCCAAAACCGGCGCTGACTTAGTGTTCAAGATCGAGAACACCAGCCTTGGCAAGATCAAGGGTCGGCTCACCGCCATCCGCAACCCGCATGGCGCACGCGAAACGGTCTGGCTCAAGAGCAGCAACGTGACCGCCAACGGTCGCGCGCTGGATTCGCACGATTTTTATGTCTATCTGCAAGCCGTGAACGGCTACAAATCCTATCTGGTCGAGGTGTTCGACAAGAGCGATACCACCTGTCTTGCCGCGCACCTGCCGGGGCCGAACACCCTGTGCATGAACCCCGACACCGATGCGAGCTGTCTGCGTGCGCGCACGTCGGCATCACCCCTGCCCGGCGCAGCGGCAAGCCGCGTCGCGCCCACCGCAGGAAGCGAGGGGCCGGGGTTGCAAACCGACACCGGTGGCGGCCATGAGCCGGTCGAGCGCTGACGCGGCCATGCGCCGATGTTGCAACCCCTCGCCACCCTGCCAGCTGCACCACACCGGTTGCGCGATGATGCTGACGATGCCTCGCCGGCTGGGCTGATGGCGCGGCGTATCGCCGCGATCCAGTTCAGCGTACGGCAATGGCTGTTGGTGCTCGGTTTGGCGGCGTCGTTGAGTGCGCCGGCAGCGCAAGTGGCTTTGACCATGCCGCCGGATTGCATCGCTGCACCGGCGCAACGTGTGCCGTTGCCGATGGCATCCGATACCCTGCATCTCGTGCTGCCAGCGAGCATTCCCGCCGGTGCGCTGCTGGAATTGCGCGAGGCCGGCCAGGATCTGACCGTGCATAGCGATGCGCCGCAGCGCACGGTGCAGACTCCGCCGCGTTATGGCGTAACGCTGTTGCGGGTGCAGCATCCGATGGCGATCGACATCAGTCGCCTGCGCCCCGGCGGTGGCGCCGGTGCGCTCGAATGGCATTGGCATTGCAACCCGCAAACCGGCGAGCGCCTGTGGCGCTGGTTCGAGCGCGCCAGCGCACTCGCCGCGCGTCTTACCGGTGGGGTCGGCAGTCTGCGCGATGATTTTCCCGATGCCTTGCTGGCCGCCGTCAAGGATGACGCTTTCGATTCGCGCAGCCGGGCATTGGCCGAACATCTGGCCGCCCAGAGCCTGCTGCTGGCCGGCCGTGCCGCCGACGCCAGTGCCGCGTTTGAACGCGCCGCGCAGGCCTGGCAGGACAGCGGCGACGCCGAGCGCGCCAGCGCCGCCCGCGTTGGCGTGGCCGAGGACCTCAATCGCAGCGCGCAGTACGCGCGTGTGCCCGGCATTGCCCGCACCGCGGCTGATACGCCGGATGGCAGCCACTATTTCGGTGTGCGGCTGGAAAACGCCCGTTGCTTGGCGCTGCATTATCTGCACCATCTCGATGCCGCCACCGCCTGTTACGCATGGACCAGTGCCAGGCTCGATGCACTGAACGAAACCCTGGAGCTGGCTTCGGTTGGTATCGACTTCGCGGCAGTCGAGGTTGCGCGCGGCAACGCCGATGGAGCACGCAAGCTGTTGCTCGACAGCCTGGCCTTGGCGCAGGGCGCGCAGGCGTTGACCGTGCAGGGTCGCGCGCACTTCGCGCTGGCCGGACTGGCGCGCGATCAGGGCGATGTCGGCGAAGCGATGCACCGCTTGCAACAGGCGCAGGAACGGTTCTCCGCTGCGTCCGAACCGCGCTGGCAAGCGAACACGTTGCTGCGGCTGGCGGCCCTGCTCATTGAATTGCACGCGCCGGGCGATGCCAGGGCGGCGGTCGAGCGGGCGTTGACCCTGCTCGATGCGCGTCACGCACCGGCGCGGGTGGCCGCGGCACAACTGTTGTTGGCGCGAATCGAACTGAGCGACGGTGACGCCGATGCCGGTCTGGCGCGCATCGAGCCATCACTGGCCGCGTTTCAAGAACTGGGCATGCCAGAGGAGGTGGCAACCGCGCAGTTGCTCAAGGCCCGTTTGTTGTTGCAAGCGGGTCGCGTTGACGCTGCCGGCAATGCGCTGGCCGCTGCATCCGTGGCCACATCGCGCAACGATGCCGATGGCAACGCGCGCCGGCTGATTGGCGCCGAACTCGCCCTGCACGCCGGGCAGTTCGAGCGTACGGCGAACCTGCTGCGCGGCATGCGTACGAACCTGAGCTTGAGCGAGCAGCTTGAGCGCACGCGCTTGCTGGCCGAGGCCGATTGGCGCGCGGGCCGACGCGGCCAGGCACATGCCGCGTTGCGTACCCATGCGCGCGCGTTGCTGGCGCTGTCGCGGCGAACCGGCAATGCCGTGCTCGCGCACACACTGCGCGCGGCCATCACCCCGTTGCGGCAGACGGCTATCGATCTGCTGGCGCGGGAACGCGATGCCGGCAACACCGGCAGCGAGCAATGGCTGCCATGGCTCACGCCCTGGTTGCTCGATTCCGACGCTGCGCTTGCCACTGGCGCGCCCGCCAGCGCCGCCAGCCCCGCGCTGGATGCGGCCCTCTCCGCGCTGCTGTTGGCCGACAATGCCGTTGACACAGGCCGCAAGCCCGGCGCGAACGCCATCCATTTCGCACTGCTCGACAGCCTCGCCCGCGCCGGCGATGGCCGCGACACGGCAATGGCCGAACGCGAGTTGAGCGCGGCGGCATTGCGCGCCATCGCCCGGCCCGGCCAGCCGTTGCTGGCCTTGCTGCGTGGCCGCCAGCGCCTGCTGCGGCTGTGGATCGATGCCGATGCCGCGCCGCGTCTGGACAGCCTCGATGCGCAGGCCTTGCGCCAGCAATTGGCGCTACTGCGAGACTTGCTGGCACGTCCGGATGGTGATCTGGCAAAGATCGACGCGCAGGCGCGTGCGTTGTCGGAGTTGGTGTTCAGCGGCTTGGGTGGGCAGGCGCCGCCACAACGCTTGCAGTTGATCGGTGGCCGTCTGGTCGCTGCCATCCCGTGGCCGGTGTTGTACTGGCAACCAGCGGCGGCGCCGCTGGCGGAGGCGAGTGAGGTGGTATTGCTGCGCCTTGCCGCTGAGTCCGAGCCGCGCCGCGCCGCAGCCGAACGCATTGCGGTGTTGCTTGCCGCGCAGGGCGATGTCGCAGCCAATGGGCTGCCCACGCTCAGCGCTGCCGCCTTCGAACCGGCCTTGATTCAACGCGACTCGCCAAATCGCCAGATACAGGCACTGGCCGTCGCCAGCCGCGAGCAGACCTTGTCGCTGCTGGCCGAACCGGGCGCGTGGTTGCATGTGTCGGCGCATGGCAGAACCCAGAGTGATCGTCTGCTGGCATCGGGCCTGTGGCTCAATCCGCAAGACGGCAGCAACGATCCGCAGTTCTTGAGTTGGGCGGATTTGTTCGAGCACGGTGTCGCCGCCGATCTGGTGGTGCTCAATGCCTGCCAGCTTGCGCAAAGCGACGGCGCTGCCGCCCATGCGGCGCTGGATTTTGCCGCCGCCGTCAGCCGCGCCGGTGCGCACGACACCATCGCCGCCCAATGGCCGGTCAGCGACACCGCCAGCGCGGTGTGGGTGCCGGCGTTCTACCGCGCCCTGGCGGCCGGAGGCGACCGCCCCGACCCGGCGCAGGCCCTGGCCGAAGCCCGCCGCGCCCTGCGCGCCAGCCGCGCCTTCCGCCATCCGTTTCATTGGGCCGGCTGGGTGCATTGGCAGCGGGTGGCTGTGGGCGAGTAGCGCGCCGCATGAGCTTGTGCGCTTCGCAAAGTGACTGCCAATGACAACAGTTTCTGAACGATAGCCTTCGCTGCACTGAGAGGTTTTGCCTGGTGGTGGCACTTGTAATAACGAGACAGCGTGGCGGATGGCTTTGCTTGCATCCGGTACCAGCGCGCTGTTTCCTGATTGCCTACCACTGTCGTCACCACGAATACATAAGGAGTTGCGCAATGAGAAATAAAGCGATCA
>PGZE01000009.1:116666-164307 GCA_002840015.1 Gammaproteobacteria bacterium HGW-Gammaproteobacteria-2
CGGGATGAAGTTGGAGATGCTGATGCCAAGGTCGCAAAGTTCAAGGCTGGTAAGGCCTTGGCCGACACCGTCAAGCGCAACGGCACTGCTGACGATCCGCAAGCGTGCGAAGCAGGTAGCGAGTGCAAGTGACGGCGTGAGCGTCTGTCGGCGGAAGGATCATTTTTGTCGCTTCCATCAACTCACGTTGCATCAGGGAGGCTCTGAGCGAGTCAACGTTTCCGCAAGCCATGGATGGCTTGCTCGCGGATCTGTCGCGCAAGGGCTTGATTCACTTTAGCCACAAGTAACGTGACCGGATGATGGGTTTCGCTACGCTCTGCTCTACCCATCCTGCGAAGAATGGT
Organism: Gammaproteobacteria bacterium HGW-Gammaproteobacteria-2; assembly: GCA_002840015.1. Lineage (GTDB taxonomy): Bacteria > Pseudomonadota > Gammaproteobacteria > Xanthomonadales > Xanthomonadaceae. Next base: position 117,014 of record PGZE01000009.1, read on the forward strand.
CGCGTCGTGCAGTGAGTCCGAATCGTAACCAGACAAAGGAATTGTGATGAATGCTCCGAGTATTCGAAATATCACCATGTTGGGTGCCAATGCGCTGGGTGTGCTGCTGGCACTGACATTATGCGCATTACCCGCCCACGCGGCGCTGACCGAAGTGGCGGCGATCCTCAACCCGACGCCGGATACCGCCGACGGGTTCGGGGTCGATGTCGCCATCGATGGCGATCTGGCCATTGTCGGGGCGTTGAATGAAAGCACCAATGCTGCCAACGCCCAGCCATTGACCAATGCTGGTGCGGCTTACATCTACCAACGCAGCGGCGGTGCCTGGACATTGGTGCAAAAGCTGGTGCCCAATGATCGCCATGCCCAGCAGCGCTTTGGCCGCTTCGTGGCGATCAGCGGCGGTAATACCGCGTTGATCGGCGCGTTCAGTGGCACCACCAATGGCGTGGCGAATGCCGGTGCCGCCTATTTCTTCGTGAAAAATGGGAACGGCGTCTGGCAACAGGCGCAAAAGGTGAGTGCGCCGACACCGGAAGTGGGTGCGAACTTTGGCTGGGCGGTGGCGCTGGATTTGGGTGGCGATATCGCTGTGATCGGTGCATGGCGCGAGCCGGCGGGCGGGCCGATCAAGCAATCGGGCGCGGCTTACGTCTACCTGCGGCAAAGCCCTACCTCGTGGCAACTGATGCAACGGCTGGTGCCGCCAAATCCCGAGTTGCTTGGGCACTTTGGTAAAGCCGTGGCGATCCGTGACAATCACATCATGATCGGCGCGCCGGATGAAAGCATCGACAACGCGGGTGTAGCGGTTGCGAAAGCAGGCGCCGTCTATCACTTCGTCAAGACCGGCCCGACCTGGGCGCCGGTGCAGAAAATACTCGCGTCCGACCGCTATCCGGACGACTGGTTCGGGCGCGCACTGGCCTTCAACGGTGAACTGTTGGTGGTCGGTTCGGTTGGCAATGATCGTGACGCCAACGGCAACGGCCCGGTATTGGCCACCGCTGGCGCCGCCTACGTGTTCAACCCGACAGCGCCCGGCTCCATGAGTTGGATGCAGACCCAGAAGCTGGTGATTCCCGCGCCCTATCGCGCAGCGGGCGATCAGTTCGGCGCATCGGTGGCGCTCGACAAGAATCTGCGGTATCTGGTCGTTGGCGCCGCCGCCGAACCGCATGATGTCGACGAGGTCAGCAATCCGATTACCTTTACCGGCTCGGCGTACGTCTACAAGCTCGCCGGGGGAGGAAGCTCGCCGCCGCAATGGAACGCCACGTTTTTGCAGAAGCTGGTTGCCAGTGATCGCTCTTACCATCAAGTGTTTGGTTATCGGGTTGGGGTGACGGTGACCGGCGGTACCAACGCACCGGCAGTGTTGATCGGCTCGTACCAGAAGATCGTTCCGGCCATCCCGGGTCCGCCCCTGATCCCACAAATGCCCACCGTCGGCAAGGTCTACTTCTTCGAGTGAGCCGCAACGATGCCGTGGCGGCAATGGGTTTACCGTTGCCCGCCACGGTGTATCGCAGGTTTGGGCTTCGCGGTTGCCGGCGTTGTTTGCCGTCGGACCATACAGGGGGTTGAGCAATGAAAGGGTTTCGAATGGCACTCGCCGCGGCGCTGCTGCTCGCCTATAGCATCGCCGCTGCGCAAACGGCGATGCTGCCCGCTACGCCGGCGCTGAAAAAATCGATCGCGGTTGATGGCTTCGACAATCGCAGCAGCGGCAACGGTGCCGGCGATGTGCAGATTGCCGAACGATTGGCGGATCAACTCGCCGATGCCTTGATGCAGTCTGGTGCATTCGTGGTGCTGGAGCGTGAGCACAAGCAGGCCGAGGTCAATCCGTACGCTGACCCGTACGGCACCGACCCAACCTATGCCGGCGGCGCGATGCCCGCTCCGGTGGCGCGCCCGGCGCAGGCGATCACGGCACAGTTACTGATCCGCGGCACGGTGACCGACTTCAGTGTGCAGGCGGGCGGCAGCAACAATGGGTTGAATCTTGCCGGTGTGCGGCTGGGCGCCAGCAAGTCGGTGGTGCAGGTGGGCTTGATCGTGCGCCTGATCGATACCGCCACCCAGCAAGTGCTGGCCTCGCGCCGGGTGGAAGGCAAAGTAACGGGCAAGGGCGTGCAGTTGGGTCTGGATATCGAGGGCTACAACTACGAGGGCGATAACTTCAAGGAAACCCCGCTGGGGCAAGCCGGGCAGATCGCCATCGACGAGGCGGTGCGCTTTATCGCCGCAGAGGCGCTCAAAGTGCCGTACGCGGCGCGGGTGGTGAAAGTGGATGACCAGGGCCGGGCCATCATTTCGTGCGGGGCCTTGAGCGGGCTTGCATCCGGCGTGCAGTTTGCGGTCATGTCGGTGGGCGAAGCCTTGCGTGATCCGCTGACCGACGAACTGCTGGGCTTTGAGCAGTCGCCGCTCGGCGTAGTGACGGTGGAGCGCGTATTCGACCGGTTCGCATACACCAGCGCGCTTGCCGACATCAAGGCGGGCGATATCGTGCGTTTGCGTTAGCGCACCGGCAATGGCTGGCGGTGCATGCGCTGGCAGCCTGATCGGTCATTCGGCAAAACATACGTATGCAAGCGCACTGGGTCATGGGCAGCAGCCGCTGCCTTTGCTAGTGTAGCGTTTTGCCTGAGCCTGCCGATGACCACTCAACGCCGCCGCACCAAGATCCTGGCCACCCTCGGCCCCGCTACCGACAAGCCCGGGGGTATCGAAGCGCTGATTGCGGCGGGCGTGGATGTGGTGCGTATGAACTTCTCGCACGGCAAGCCCGAGGATCATGCCCGCCGCGCCGCCGAAGTGCGTGCTGCAGCGCAGCGTTTGGGCACCGAGGTGGGCATCCTGGCCGATCTGCAAGGCCCGAAGATTCGCATTGAAACGTTCACTGCCGGCAAGGTGGAGCTGCGCGCCGGCGCCGCGTTTACCCTGATCTGCCGCGAGGGCGTCACTGCCGGCGACGAGAGCCACGTCGGGGTCAGTTATCTGGGCCTGATCAACGATGTCGGCCCCGGTGACACCCTGTTGCTCGATGACGGCCTGATGGCATTGCAGGTGGAATCGCTCGATGGCGATCGCATCCACACCCGGGTGCTGACCGACGGCGTGCTGTCGAACCGCAAGGGGCTGAACCGGCTGGGTGGCGGCCTGTCGCTGGGTGCGCTCACCGACAAGGATCGTGCTGATATCGGCCATGCCGCCGCGATCAACGCCGACTTTCTGGCGGTGTCGTTTTGCCGCAGTGCCGCTGACATGGATGAAACCCGCGCACTGGCCAAGGCCGTAGGCTGGTCGCCGCATCTGGTCGCCAAGATCGAGCGCGCCGAGGCGATCACCAATCTGGAGGAAATCATCATCGCCAGCGACGTGGTGATGGTGGCGCGCGGCGATCTGGGCGTGGAAATCGGCGATGCCGAGCTGCCCGGTCTGCAGAAAAAGATCATCCGCGAAGCCTTGTTGCACAACCGGGTGGTGATCACCGCCACCCAGATGCTGCAATCGATGGTCGATAATCCGATCCCGACCCGCGCTGAGGTGCTGGATGTGGCCAATGCGGTGATCGACGGCACCGATGCGGTGATGCTGTCGGCCGAGAGCGCTTCGGGCCAGTATCCGGTGAAGGCGGTGGAGGCGATGGTGCGCATTTGCCTGGGCGCCGAGCGTCAGTTCGACCACGAAACCGACTTCGAGAAAGCGCCGCGCAACCTGCAACGGGTGGATCAGGCAGTGGCGATGGCGACCATGTTTCTGACCGAGCATATCGGGGTACAGGCGATCATCGCACTCACCGAATCCGGTGGTTCGGCGCGCTATCTGTCGCGTTTCCGCTCTTCGGTTCCGATCTACGGCCTGTCGCGGCACGCCAGTGCGAGGCGGCAGATGGCGCTGATGCGCGAGGTGTTCCCGATCGACTTCGACAGCCGGGGCCAGGCCGCCAACGTGGCTGCCCGCGAATCGATCCGCGAGCTGTTCCAGCATGGCTTGCTGGTAGCCGGCGATCGGGTGATCTTCACCAGTGGCGACAGCATGGAAGCACGTGGCGCCACCAATACCCTGCGCCTGCTCGGGGTGGGGGCGGATGGTACAGCCGAGGGGCTGGGTTCGCTGTAGGTAATCTCCTGAAAACGGTTGCGCTGCCCATCGTGTCGCGGTGGTGCGTTAGTTGTCGGCTGCTTCGCAACACTGGTTTCGCCTTGCTCGGTCGCCCACAGGCTGGGCTCCACAGGGTTGCTTCAAGGCGCATTTGTGAGCCCACCCTGTGGGCGACAAGGTTCTGATCGCGACGGTTTCAACGGGTTCCCTGTCCGCCACGGGTCGGTCGGCGCGGCTATAATGCAAGGCTACCCAGCGAGCCGTTCAGGAACACTCGCTGAACGCGCCGCTCGCCCGAAACACCACACGAGGATCAACCATGAGCATCGAACAGCTTGAAGACATCGCGCAGGCGATGGTCGCCCCGGGCAAGGGCATTATTGCCATCGACGAATCCAACGCCACGATCAAAAAGCGTTTTGATGCGGTGGGTATCATCGATACCGAGGAGCATCGCCGCGCCTACCGCGAGATGCTGCTGACAGCGCCGGGCCTGGGCGAGCACATTTCGGGCGCGATTTTGTACGATGAAACCATCCGCCAGAAAACCAAGGCCGGGGTGCCGTTTACCAAGGTGATGCGCGATGCCGGCATCATCCCCGGGATCAAGGTCGACAAGGGCACGCATGCGCTGGCGGGCAATCCCGGCGAGTTGGTCACCGAGGGCCTTGATGGCTTGCGCGAGCGGCTCAAAGAGTATTACGCGCTGGGCGCACGCTTTGCCAAATGGCGTGCGGTCATCACCATCGGCGAGGACATCCCGACAGGGACCTGCATTGAAGCCAACAGCCACGCGCTGGCGCGCTATGCCGCGCTGTGCCAGGAGCAGGGCCTGGTGCCGATGGTTGAGCCGGAAGTGCTGATGGACGGCGAGCACGACATCGAAACCTGCTATGAAGTCACCGAAGTGGTGCTGCGCTCGCTGTTTGGCGCGCTCTACGATTTCAATGTGCAACTGGAAGGCACCATCCTCAAGGCCTCGATGGTTGTGCCGGGCAAGGATTGCGCGGAGCAGGTCGGCGTTGACGATGTTGCGCAGGCAACCGTGCGTTGCCTGCGTTCGGCAGTACCGGCATCGCTGACTGGTATCGTGTTCCTTTCCGGCGGTCAGTCCGACGCTGACGCCACCGCCCACCTTAACGCAATCAACCAGATTGGTGTGCAGCCATGGCCGCTGAGTTTTTCGTATGGCCGCGCCATGCAATCGGCGGCATTGCAGTTGTGGGCCAAGGATATGGCTGGCAATTTCGCGGCGGCGCAGAAGATCGTGGTGCAGCGCGCCCGTGACAACGGCCTGGCTGCGCTTGGCAAGTTGAAGTAAGCCGGCTGGGAGCCGCTCGAAACCTGTTGTGCCACCGAAGGTGGGCTCCCACAAAACCACCGTGCCGCGCACCTGTGGGAGCGCGCCCCAGATCAAGTCTGGGGCAGGCTCTGCGCGCGAATCGCTTCCGCAACACGTTCGCCGGCAGGCCGGCTCCCACCCAAGCGCCGACCGGCCGCATCGTGCCGCGTTCGCGGCCATGCGATCTGCGCCGACCGAACCGATGACACGACATGCGATAATGGCCGCATCGTGGTTCGCGCCGTGCCCTGTCATGAGTGCGCGCTGGAACCCCTGCCGCAGGTGCAGGTCTGTTATGGCCACGCCCTGTAATCGTTGATCGAGGAGATCGTTGTGTCCGATAACAAGAGCCTTACCCTGACCGATACTGTTGCTGGCAAAACCACAGAGCTGCCGATCTTGCGCGGCACGCTGGGCTCACCGTGCCTGGATATCAGCAAGGTGCCGAAAGATCTGGGTTATTTCACTTATGACTCCGGCTTCACTGCAACTGCCAGTTGCAAGAGTGCAGTGGCGTACATCGATGGCGATGCCGGCATACTTTTGTATCGTGGTTATCCGATCGAGCAATTGGCCAAGCACTCCAATTTCACCGAGGTGGCGTATCTGCTGATTAACGGTGAGCTGCCGACTACCGCCGAGCTCGATGCATTCGACCACACTGTTACCCACCACACCATGATGCATGAGGCGTTCAAAAGCTTCCTGCAGGGCTTTCGCCATGATGCTCACCCGATGGCGATGCTGTGCGGCATGCTGGGTTCGCTGGCGGCGTTTTATCACGATGATCTGAATCTGGATGATCCCGAGCAGCGGCGCATGGCTGCGATCCGCCTGTTGGCGAAAGTGCCAACCATCGCTGCGGCCTGTTATCGTCATTCGATCGGTTGGCCGGGGCGTTATCCACGCAACAACCTCAATTACGTCAATCGTTTCCTGCACATGATGTTCGAAGTGCCGTCCGAGCCACTGGAACTCAATCCGGTAGCGGCCAAGGCGCTGGATCTGCTGTTCATCCTGCACGCCGATCACGAGCAGAATGCCTCCACCTCGACCGTGCGTCTGGTCGGTTCCACCGGTGCCAATCCCTATGCCTGCGTGGCGGCCGGTGTTGCCGCGCTGTGGGGGCCCGCGCATGGCGGCGCCAACGAAGCGGTGCTGAAGATGCTGGAAGAAATTGGCCGGCCCGAGGATGTCGCCAGTGCAATTGATCGCGCCAAGGACAAGAACTCCGGTTTCCGGCTGATGGGCTTTGGCCACCGTGTCTACAAGAACTACGACCCGCGCGCCGCGATCATCCGCGAGATGACGCACAAGGTGCTGGCCGAGCTCGGGGTCAACGACCCGATGCTGGAAGTGGCGATGCGCCTGGAAGAGGCTGCGCTCAAAGATGAGTACTTCGTGTCGCGCAAGTTGTACCCAAACGTCGATTTCTATTCCGGGCTGATTTACAAGGCGCTCAACATCCCTACCGAGATGTTCACGGTGATGTTTGCGATTGCGCGCACCGCTGGTTGGGTTGCGCACTGGCTGGAACAGCAGATCGACCCGGAGGCCAAGATCGGCCGTCCGCGGCAGATATACACCGGTGCGGCAGCGCGCGATTACGTCGCGCTCGACAAGCGCTGAGCCGTTTGTGGCGAATCAGGGCTGGCCCGTTTCCGGGCCTCCCTGTTGCAGCAGTGCCCTGAGTTGCACCAGTGATGCGCGCGCCATAGGGGCGTCGCTGCCGGGTGCCAGCGGTGCCTGCCGAAGCGCGCTGCGTGGCAATACGATCAGCGCAAACGGCACATCGCCGGCAATGAACTCCAGTGCGTCGGCTTGGGTCGTGTACTCGCGATCAAGCCGCATCGTGCGTGTGGAACGTGTGTGGGTGATGCCTTGTTCATCAAGAAAGAGGCTAACCGCTTCGCAATCGTCCGTGTAAAGGTGCAAACACACTGCGCTGTGTGGTTCGGCGCAACCATCCAGCACGGAGCCCACCAAGCGGGGCGCGAAGTGGCTGAAAAACGCCATTGCCTCCAGGGCCGCTTCACGCAGATGTCGCTGATGGCAGGCGTGCTGCATGCCTGCGTAGAGGCGTTGCTCAGTGCGTAGCGCCGCAACGATTTCATCCAGTTCGGGCATTGCGCGAGGATCGCGGATTCCCAGACGTTTGGCGGCCCGTTGCCGCGCGCTTGCAACATCAGCAATGCCCGAATCACGCATCAAGCGAACGGCGTCGGCGGTAATTCGCTGGCGCTGTCGGGCGGTGTCAGACGATGCAATTCGCTCGCGGCGATCCATTGGCTGAGGCTGCTTTCAGAAAGGGACACGCTCAGAAGATATCAAATGCCTCGCGGTCACTGGTTTTTGGCTGGGCATTGGCGGTGTTCGCTTCCAGCCGCGCAATATCTTCCAGCTTGAAAAACTCGGCGATGGCGTCCGGGCTTCCTGGTTGTGCCAACAAGCCACTATCGCGGTTGATCCAGGCAGTAACGACACCGGCCGGCAGCGACGGCACGACTTCGGGCCGGCCAGCCAGCGCTTTGCTCATGTAGCCAATCCAGGCGGGCATTGCGGCCCGCGAGCCGAACTCGCCGCGGCCCAGGCTGCTGAAATCATCCATGCCGACCCAAGCGGTGGTGACGATGCCGCCGCCAAAGCCGGAAAACCAGGCATCGCGATGATCGTTGGTGGTGCCAGTCTTGCCAGCCAGATCATTGCGGCCAATCACCATCGCACCCGAGCCGGTACCACGGCGCACGACATCGCGCATCAGTGAGCCGACCAAGTAGATAGTGCGCGCCTCGATGACGCGTGGCGCCAGTATCTGGCTCGGAGGCCCGATGGTTTCGGTTGCACTGTGTGTGTTGCCGCCGAGGTCAAAGCCGCCTGCTTGTGCATTTGCCGTATTTTCCTGCGCCAGACGCTGCGGGCAGTCGCCGCAGGCGGTGGCGGGGTGGGTTTTGTAGATCACGACGCCATCGCGATCTTCGATCCGCTCGATGAACCAGGGATCGATCAGGAAACCGCCATTGGCAAACACTGCATAACCGCGTGCCAGTTGCAGCGGTGGCACTGAGCTGGTGCCCAGTGCCAGTGACAGGTTTTCGGGCAGGCTTTGTGCCGGAAAGCCGAAGTTCTGGATAAAGCGGCGGGCATAGTTGACGCCAATCGCATCGAGCAAACGCACCGAGACCAGGTTGCGAGAGGTGACCATCGCCTCGCGCAAACGCATCGGGCCAGCAAAGTTTTCATTGTCATTCTGCGGCTGCCAGACTTTCTCTTCGCCATCGGCATCAAGGCCTTGCTGGCGGAAAACAACCGGTGCATCGAGCACCACGCTGGCCGGCGTGAAGCCGCGCTCAAAGGCGGCTGCGTAGATGAAGGGTTTGAAGCTGGAGCCGGGTTGCCGCTGCGATTGCGTTACCCGATTGAACTTGCTTCGGGAAAAACTGAAGCCGCCGATCAGGCTGCGGATGCCGCCATCCTCAGGATCAAGTGCAATCAAGGCTGCTTGCGCCTTGGGTATTTGCGCCAATGCATAGTTGTCGGATTGCGCAATAACACGCACCACGTCGCCCTTTGCCAATACCTGATCAACCCGCTTGGGTGCCGCGCCGTGGCTGTGTTCACTGAGGTATTTTGCGGCCCAGGAGATCGATTTGAGGTTCAACGAAACCCGCTCACCGCTGCCCAGCAATAACGAGGCAGTGTCCGCGTCCGAGTGCAGCACCAGTGCCGGTAGCAGATTCGCCACGGTACCCAGATTAATCAGGCGTCTGGCCAGCGCCGCGTGATCGGGCGTTGCATCGATTTCCCAATGCGCCTCGGCACCGCGCCAGCCATGGCGGCGGTCATAGGCGGCCAAGGCATCGTAAACCGCCTGATTGCCGGCAAGTTGCTCGCTTGTGACGATGCTGGTGTACACCTTGAGCCCGCTCGTCAGTGCATCCGGGCCGTAGCGCTCAACAACGGCCTCGCGCACCATCTCGGCCACATATGGCGCATCCACTTCGATCGGAGGCTCATGCGGGCTTGCGTCCTGCATTTCGGCCTGTGCTTGTTGCATCTGGTCGTTGTCGATGAAGCCGTTTTCATACATCCGGGCGAGCACGTAATTGCGCCGGATCAGCGCACGCTCGGGGTTGGATATCGGATTGCCACTGGACGGAAATTTCGGGATCGAGGCCAGTGTTGCCGCTTGTGCAAGCGAGAGTTGATCGAGCGGTTTACCGTAATAAAACTCCGCAGCAGCGGCGACGCCATAAGCACGGTTACCAAAAAAACTCTTGTTCAGATACAACTCAAGGATCTCGTCCTTGCTCAGTTCGCGCTCCATTTTCAGCGCCAGAAAAATCTCGGTGAGCTTACGTGAATAGGAATATTCCGAGCTCAGGAAGAACTGCCTGGCAACTTGCTGGGTGATGGTGCTGCCGCCGGGTATGCGGCGGCCACTGGTGGTTGCGAGCAGCCATACGGCGCGAGCAATTCCGCGCACATCGATGCCTGGATGCTCATAGAATCGGGCATCTTCCGTAGCGATGAAGGCTTGCTTGATTTGTTCTGGAATGTCGTCTATCCGCGCCGGATAGCGGCGCGTCTCACCAAACTGGGCGATCAGGCTACCCTCGCGCGAATATACCGTCAGCGGCACTTGCAACTCGGTATTGCGCAGGACCTGCACATCGGGCAAGCGTGGTGCAATCAGCCAGTACAGGGCGCCGATCGTAACCAGGCCAAACGCCAGTCCGATCAGGCCCACTACCAGCGCCAGTCGAAGCAGGCGGCGAACTTTAGGCATGGTTTTCAGCACTTGCATGATAAAAAAGGGGTGGGGAGCGCGCGTAGAAGGATGGGTAGAGCGTGGCGAAACCCATCCTACCTGCAATCATCCGTCTTGGCGCCCGTGCCCGCCGAGGAACAGTCTTCGCGGCGCGAGCCGCTTGCTTATGGATGGCATCAGGATTTCAAAACTGTGACGGCAAGCACGAAATGTCACTTCAGTACCGGGTAATCCCGACGCCAAGTTTGCATGATCGCAGGCGACATAGTATAGATCGCATACGGAATTGATGATATTGCCGATTCCGTCAGGTGCAGGGGGCGCTTGGCTCAGGTCGTAACCGCGCGCGGCGCAAAGTGCCGGCAGGTGGTCGATTGCAGCAGGCATAACATTTTACCTGTTTACGTACGCCCCGTTTTGCCGGCATAGATATGGCCAGTTCCAACCGACAGCTTGATTGTGGCGAACGAAGCGCCGGGGTAACGCTACCCGCGCGTGGGGTGCGTTTGCCGCCTGTGATCGGTTGGCTGGTGCAATGGCGTTCGGGTCAATTGATGGGGTTGGTCGGGTCAAATTCCGGTCATTGACGATGGTGCTCGAAACGCCATAGTTGCCAAACAGGTTAAAACCGGTATTTAATGTGCTTACGTAGTAAACGCGCGTAAGCGCCCGTGGCAAGGGGAGAATCCGTGGGTCTTCTCGGACAACGCAAGACGCCGCTCGTCGGCATTGACATCAGTTCCACTGCAGTAAAGCTGCTGTTGCTCAGTCAGAGCGCCGGCCGCTACCGTGTGGAACATTACGCGGTAGAGCCGCTGCCAGCCAATGCGGTCGCCGAAAAGAACATCGTCGAAACCGAGGCGGTGGGCGAGGCGATCAAACGTGCGCTCAACCAGGCCGGCGTCAAATGCAAAGACGCCGCAGTCGCGGTTGCCGGTTCGGCTGTGATCATCAAGCAGATCACCATGCCGGCGAATCTCGATGAAAACGAGCTCGAAGATCAGGTCCAGCTCGAGGCAGGGCAGTACATTCCCTACCCGATTGAAGAGGTCAGCCTCGATTTTGAGGTCCTCGGCCCGGTGCCCGGCAATGATGAAATGGTCAGCATCATGCTCGCTGCCTCGCGCTCGGAAAATGTCGAGTTGCGGGTTTCGGCGCTGGAAATGGGTGGGCTGACCGCGAAGATTGTCGATGTCGAGGCGTTCGCGATGGAAAACGCGTTCCGCTTGATCGCCGAACAGCTCAGTGTGCCCAAAGGCAATCTAGTGGCATTGGTGGATGTCGGCGCCACCATGACCACGCTTAATGTCTTGCGTGATCAGCGCAGCATCTATACCCGCGAGCAGGTTTTCGGCGGCAAGCAGCTGACAGACGAAGTGATGCGCCGCTACGGTATGAGTTACGAAGAGGCAGGCCAGGCCAAACGGCAAGGTGGTCTGCCGGAAAGCTATGACGTGGAGGTACTTGAGCCCTTCAAGGAAGCCATGACTCAGCAGATCAGCCGTCTGCTGCAATTCTTTTATGCCGGCAGCGAGTTCAATCGCGTCGATCAGCTGGTACTTGCCGGTGGCTGTGCTGCGATTACCGGGATTGCCGACATGATCGAAGAACAGCTCGGTGTGCCTACGGTAATTGCCAACCCGCTCGCGAACATGTCATTGAGCCCGCGCGTCAAGGCGCAGGCTTTGCAACACGATGCGCCGGCATTGATGATTGCCTGTGGCCTCGCGCTCAGGAGCTTTGACTAATGGCCAGAATCAATCTACTTCCCTGGCGCGCTGAGCGCCGCAAGCGGCGTCAGCAAGAGTTCTTTGCCATGCTCGGCGCGGGGGCGTTGGTCGCCGCGCTGGTGGCGGTGCTGATCAACGGTTTTTACTCTGGCCAGATCGAGTCGCAGACCGCGCGTAACAAGTACCTTGAAGAGCGCATTGCCGAGGTGCAAAAGCAGATACTCGAGATCGAGGAACTGGACCGCAGCAAGAGCCGTTTGCTGGCGCGCAAGCAGGTAATCGAAGAATTGCAGGCCAGTCGCTCGCAGATGGTGCATTTGTTCGATGAGTTGGTGCGCACGGTGCCCGATGGCATCAAGTTGATGCTGATTCAGCAAACCGGCGACCAGCTCACGCTGGAGGGGTTGAGTCAATCCAACGCCCGGGTCAGTTCGTACATGCGCAATCTCGATGCATCCGACTGGATGGGGACTCCCGACTTGACGATCATCGAAGCGAAGGGCGACAACAAGGCATTGCCGTTCGAGTTCAAGTTGCGGGTTCGCCTTGCCAGCCCTGAGCAAAAAGAGGGCAGTGAGTCCGAGCAGGCAGTGGCGGGGGTCAAACCATGAGCAAGTCGATCGATCTCAAGAGCCTGGATTTCAACGACGCCGGCAACTGGCCGACGCCAATAAAGGCTGCGGCAGCCGCCATTATCGCCTTGCTGGTGCTGTTGTTGGCCTGGCAATTGGTCATCAGCGACAAGAGCGATGAGTTGGCAAGCCTCAAGACGAAAGAAACCGGGTTGCGCAGCGACTACGAGGTCAAGCAGGCACGCGCATCCAACCTCGAACCGCTGAAGGAACAATTGGCGCAGATGGAGACGATGCTGCAGCAGATGCTGCGACAGTTGCCCAGCCGCACCGAGATGCCTGACCTGATTGTCGATATTTCGCAAACTGCGCTGGCCAGTGGCATCAGCAATGATCTGTTCCAGCCGGGCGCCGAGGTGGCGCGTGAGTTTTACGCAGAAAAACCTATCGCTTTGCGCATGACCGGCAGTTATCACCAGTTTGGTGCCTTTGTCAGTGGTGTGGCCTCGTTACCACGGGTGGTCATCATGACGATGCACGATATTTCGCTCAAACCGCTGCAGGACAAGTCGGGTGCAGCGAGCGACACGCTGGTGCTGGCCGGCACCGTGAAGACCTATCGCTACCTTGACGAAGAAGAAGTGGAAGAGGCGGCCAAGGTTGCGAACACCAAAGCGAGAGGGCGCTGATATGCGAGGAGATTCAATGCAGCGCACACAAATGACGCGCTGGGTGCTGCTGCTGCTGGGCGCCCTGCTGCTCGCGGCGTGCTCGCGCGGCACCCAGGATCTGCAAGCATGGGTCGCCGAAGTAAAAAACCGACCGGCGCCGCCGCTTGACCCATTGCCGGTGATGCAGCAGTTTGAAACGTTTCAATACACCGTGCAGAGCATGCGTGACCCGTTCAGCGCGCCAAGTAATGACCGTCGCGCGAACAGCAGTGGGCCGCGGCCCGACCCGAACCGACGCAAAGAACCGCTGGAAACGTTCCCACTCGATTCGCTGGATATGGTTGGCACGTTGGGTGTCGGCGACAAGAGCGTCGCTTTGGTCATGGCCCCGGACAAAGTCGTACACAGGGTGCGTCCGGGGAATCACATGGGGCAAAACGAGGGGCGGGTTGCCAGTGTTACCGACTCGCGCATTGAACTGGTGGAATTGGTACCTGATGGTGCGGGTGGCTGGCTTGAGCGCTCGGTGGCAGTCGCTCTGGATAATCAGTGAATTGAGGGAAACATGATGACCGCAATGAACCTTGTTTCGGGCGTGGCCCGTCCCCGCTGGGCCGCTTTGGCCTCACTGAGTCTGTGCCTGGCCTTGGTGCCCGCCTTGGCGCTGGCCGAGAACGTATTGCGAAACGCCAGCTACCAGACAGGTAGTGGCGGAGCAGTAGATGTGGTGCTGGAGTTTGCCGAGCCGGTAGCCGGGGTGCAAACGTTCACTACCGACAATCCGCCCCGGATTGCCATTGATGTGCCTGATACGCGCAACGGGCTGAATCAGCGTCGCATCGCGGTGGGCAGCGGCGCGACCAGCGCGATTTCGGCGGTAGAAGGGCAGGGCCGCACACGGGTGGTAATCGATCTGTTCCGCACCACGTCGTTTGAAACCCGCACCGAGGGCAACCGCCTGATTGTCTCGGTAGCCGGCGGCGCAATGGCTGGAACCGCAGCGATTGCGGCCAACCCCGATGACCCCAGCAAGCGTGTCAACAGTGGCTTGGCGTTAAGCAATATCGATTTCCGTCGCGGTGACGATGGCGCTGGGCGTTTGGTGCTGAGCTTTGATGGCGAGGGTGTGCTGGCCGATATGCGCACGGAAAAGTCGCAGGTGGTTATCGATGTCGCTAATGCCAGCTTGCCCGATTCGCTGCGCAAACGCCTGGATGTCAGTGACTTCGCCACGCCGGTGCGTAGTATCGAATCGCGGCCCAATGCGGGCGGCTCGCGCATCGTTGTCGATACCGGCGCTGCGTTTGAGGCGTTGGCTTACCAGACCGGTAACGAGTACGTCGTTGAAGTGGTGCCGATCAAGGCAGCCGCAGATCCGGTGGCTGCGGCATTAGCCAGCGGTGCAGCGCCGCCGAAGTACACCGGCAAGCCGGTCACCTTCAACTTCCAGGATATTCCGGTTCGCACGGTATTGCAGTTGATTGCCGACGAGTCAAACCTGAACATCGTCGCCGCCGACACCGTGCAGGGCAACATCACCCTGCGTCTGCAGAATGTGCCGTGGGATCAGGCATTGGATATCATGCTGCGCGCCAAGCAGCTGGATAAACGTCGCGATGGTGATGTGGTCTGGATCGGCCCGCAAAAAGAATTGGCTGACTTCGAGCAGCAGAAGGAAGATGCCCGCATTGCCCTTGAGGAGCGCTCGGAAACCATCACCGAGTTCATTCCGATCAACTATGGCATCGCCGAAGATATCGCCAAGCTGCTCACCGATGAGAGCAAAACCAGTAGCGGCGGCGGTGGCGGCGGCGGTGGATCGTCGAGCGGCAGCCAGGGCTTTCTGTCGGAGCGCGGCAGTATCAGCTTTGACCGGCGCACCAACACCTTGCTGGTGATCGATATCCCCAAGCGCGTATCCGAGATCAAGCGCCTGGTTACGTTGCTTGATCGCGCGGTGGATCAGGTGATGATCGAAGCCCGTATCGTCGTCGCTTCGGATGATTTCGCACGTGAAATCGGCTCACGCTTCGGTTTGCGTGGCACCAACAACAAGGTGAACACCCTCACTACCAGTGGCAGCCTGGAAAGCTTGGCTAACTTCAGGAACACCACCATTGCGCGTAACAATGAGTTGGCCACCAACGCGCTTGACGTGCTCAATGGCAATCAGCCCTCGATCAGCCCCAGCGACCTGACTGCCGTAACCTTCGGCACGATCGATCAAGCGCTTAACGTCAACTTGCCGGTAAATGGTGCGCCGTCTTTGGGGTTGTCGATACTGGCGCTGGGTCTTGAGATTGATCTGGAACTTTCGGCACTGCAATCCGAGGGCCGTGGCGAGGTGATTTCCAATCCGCGCGTAATTACCTCCAACCAGCGTGAGGCGATCATCCGTCAGGGTGATGAGGTTGGCTTTGTCACCATTGCGCCGCAGCAGGGTGGTACTTCGGTGCCGATCCCGAACGTACAGTTCAAGGACGTGCTGCTGGAACTCAAGGTGACACCGACCATTACTCAGGATGGCCGAGTGTTTCTCGCGATGGCGATCAAGAAGGACGAGGTGTCCGGCTTCATTGATACCTCTATCGGACAGGTTCCGCAGATCCAGAAGCGCGAGGTAACGACCGCAGTGCTGGTCGATAACGGGCAAACCGTGGTTGTCGGCGGTGTTTATGAGTTCAAATCACGCGAAGACCTGAGCAAAGTACCGTTCCTTGGCGATATACCGGGGCTTGGCGCGCTGTTCCGTAAAAAAGGCCGCTCCGCCAACAAAGCCGAGCTGTTGATCTTCGTCACCCCGCAAATCTTGCGCTCTGCGGGTGCGGCGGGCTAAACCGTCCGCTCGGCATTGTGGTGCATGCAAGGGCCGCGCAAGCGGCCCTTGCGCGTTGTGTGATCGACGATTCGGTGCGCAATGCTGCGTAAGGGTGGCCTCTGCCAGCATCCCGCATTGATCGGCATGACCAATTGCCGTTGCGCATGCGCAATGCGATCACTCACAATTGCCGTTCATGTTTTGCCTGTGTTGATGTGGCGTGTGGCAGCATGGTTGAGTACGCAACACGCCGCTCGCCGTGATGATTTGCAACGGCGCACTATTGCGCAAACTTCGACAGCTCTGGAATACCAATGATGCCTGATGACAGCTCTGTGACCGGTCCGGCCGGCAGCCAGCTTCACAATGATTTCGTCACCCTGGCAAGTGCCTTGTCGGCTGCCGTTCTCGGCCAGGAACGCCTGGTTGAGCGCTTGTTGATCGCGCTGCTCGCCGATGGTCACTTGCTGGTGGAAGGTGCTCCAGGTTTGGCCAAGACAACAGCGGTGAAGGCGCTGGCGAGTCGTATCGATGCAGATTTTCAACGCATCCAGTTCACTCCCGACTTGCTTCCTGCCGATTTGACCGGCACCGAAATCTGGCAACAGGCCGAAGCGCAGTTTGCGTTCCAGCCGGGGCCGGTCTTTCACAATCTGCTGCTGGCCGATGAGATCAATCGTGCCCCTGCCAAAGTGCAGTCTGCCTTGCTCGAAGCGATGGGTGAGCGTCAGGTCACGGTGGGCCGTGTTACCTACCCGCTGCCGGAATTGTTTTTGGTGATGGCAACGCAAAATCCCATTGAGCAGGAAGGTACCTACCCCTTGCCGGAGGCCCAACTCGATCGATTTTTGATGCATGTACAGGTGGGTTATCCCAGCGGCGATGCAGAAATGCAGATCATGCGGCTGGTTCGCGCGCAAGAGCTTGCCGCGCGCACCGTGCCATCCGGTATCGGCAGCGAGCGGATCAGTCAGGCGAGCATCTTTGCGGCACGGCGCGCGGTGTTGGAACTGCATCTTGCCGAGCCGGTCGAGCGCTATATTGTCGAATTGGTGCTCGCCAGTCGCGATGCCTCGGCATACGATTCGCAACTTGCAAAGCGTATTGCCTGGGGCGCAAGTCCGCGTGGCTCGATTGCACTGGAGCGTTGTGCCCGTGCGCGAGCCTGGTTGTCGGGTCGCGATTACGTGATGCCAGAGGATGTGCAGGCGGTTGCCCCCGATGTATTGCGGCATCGGGTATTGCCAAGCTACGAGGCTACCGCGGAGGGCTGGAACGGCGAGCGTATCGTTGCAGCACTATTGCAGCGGGTGCCGTTGCCCTGATCGGTATTCTTGCAATCTGCTGCGTGACCCAATTGAGCGCGCCGCGCAGTGGCGCTGAGACGGTGCAGGCAGCGTGGTAATCGCTGTCGCAAAGTGATTGATTACGACGTTGCGCGCCAAGCTGAATGTTGATGTGTGCGAATTAAACCCCTTGTTCAGCGCGCTGTGCGCCTTGTCCATGGGCTGCCAAGAGAAACTCCTATGCAAGCTGGCAAGTTCAATCCGGCGATATGCCCCCAGTTGAGCGAGCTGATTGCGTTGCGCTCGCGGGTGCATGCATGGCCGCCGCCGCTGCGCGCTCGTGCTGGTCTTAGCGGTTTGGCCAGTTCGCCATTCCGTGGTCGCGGCATGGAGTTTGCCGAAACGCGCATGTACACACGCGGTGATGATGTGCGCCATGTCGATTGGCGGGTTACGGCGCGAACCGGCAAGCTGCACACCAAGGTCTTTCACGCCGAGCGTGAGCGGGTGGCATTGTTGATTGCCGATACCAGCGCGGGCCTTTTTTTTGGCACTCGTGTTTGTTACAAGTCGGTGCAGGCGGCGCGTGCTGCCGCCATCGTGGCGTGGGCAGCGCAGCGCAGTGGCGATCGCATCGGTATTCTGCGCGGCTGTACTTCCGAACCGCCGTTGGTTCCAACAGCTGGCGTTCGCGGGGTGCTTCGAGTGCTCGACGCGGCTGCACGCTGGTATGCCCAGCCGCCAGCCGACGATACCGGGCTGGCCGATGCGTTTGTGGCAGCGGCACGGCTGCTGCGACCTGGCGCGCGGGTTATTGCATTGGTTGACGTACATGCGCTACAGGCAGTGACCGATGTCCAGCTGGCCGGTCTTGCTGCGCACCACGAGGTATTGCTGATACTGCTGACCGACCCGATTGAAACGGCGCCGCCACAGATCAGCTTGCCGGTGCAGGTGGGCAACCAGAGCGTGCGATTGAACTTGGCCACTCATGCAGATCTGGCACGTTGGCAGCGAAGCTTTACCGGTACCTTGAGTGCGGCGCGTACGCGATTGACTCGATTCGGAATACGCAGCCATACATTGGCGACAATCGACAGCGCTGAGTCGTTGTTGCCACTGCTGATGAGAGATGTAAGTTGATGTTAGCGCCGGCCGCACCTGCACTACCGCTCAATGACATTCATTTGCCGCCAGCACCGGGCATCTGGCCGTTGGCGCCGGGTTGGTGGCTGGTGTTGGTGCTTGCGTGTGCGCTGGCTGCTGTCATCATGCGCTGGCTGTGGCAACACTATCGACGCCGTGCCTACAGCCGCCAGTTGGAGTCGCTGTTGGATCAGGAGTTGATGAACAGCAACGATCCAGCGTCACGCTTGGCTACCCTGTCGCAATTGCTGCGTCGTGCCTCTCGTGTTGCTTCGGGTGCTGCAGCGAGCCAATTGCTGGGCGAACAATGGCTGCAGTTTCTCGACGGAGCGGACCCCGGGAAACCGTTTACACAGGGCCCAGGGCGGTTATTGCTGACAGGGCCGTTTGCGACCCTCGCGGCATCGGCGTCAGAGATCGATGCAGTGGAGGCCATTGTGCGCAGGCGTTTCATGCAGTTGGCGCTGATGGCGCATGATCGACACCAACGCAAGTCACCAGACAACGGCACGGCTGTGGGGTTGGAGCGCACAGATGATTGAGTTTGTCTGGCCATGGATATTTCTGGCGCTGCCATTGCCGTGGCTGGTTGCGTGGTTGTTGCCGGCGCAGTTGTACAGTGGCAGTCGTTTGCGCTTGCCACATCCGGGTTTGCAGGCGCTGTGGCAAAACGATGGTGCCACACGGCGTGCAATCAAACCGCATTGGTGGGCGCTGCTGATCTGGGCACTATTGTGCGCTGCGGCGGCACGCCCGCAACAGATTGGCGAAGCCGTGCCGCCACCGCGAACCGGCCGCAACTTGATGTTGGTGGTCGATCTGTCAGGCAGCATGGGCCAGGCCGACATGCGCTTGGGTGGCCGAATCGTTGATCGGCTCACTGCGGTCAAGGCGGTGGTTGGTGATTTCTTGCAGCGGCGTGTTGGTGATCGCGTCGGGCTGGTGGTTTTTGGTGATCGAGCCTATGCGATCACCCCGTTGACGTTTGATCGCAACGCCGTGCGCGAGCAACTGGCCGACACGGTGGTGGCATTGGCCGGGCGCGAAACTGCGATCGGCGATGCTATCGCAATCGCAACAAAGCGACTGCGACAACAGCAGGAAAGTGAACAATCCGGCGGCGAGCGCGTCATTATCTTGTTGACCGATGGCGTCAGCAATGCCGGTAGCCTCAGCCCTTTGCGCGCTGCTGAACTAGCGGTCAAAGAGTCGATACGTATTCATACCATTGCTTTCGGAGGTGATGGCGGTGAAGGCATATTCGGTATTTTTCGATCGCAAGCCAATGCCAGCATTGATGAGGCCGGCTTGCGCACGATTGCCGAGCAAACAGGTGGAGCTTATTTTCGTGCGCGCGATACCAGCGAGCTCGCCGGCATCTATGCGCAGCTCGATCAGATCGAGCCAGCGGCGCTCGTAGGACGCATGGATAGGCCACGCAGCGAGCGTTACCGGTTGCCACTCGCTGCGGCGGTGTTACTCATGTTGATTGCCCTGCTGTGGCCACAACGCGGGTTACGGCGATGAATGAAGTGATCCAGAGTTTTCACTTTTTGCGCCCGCTGTGGCTGCTTGCGTTGCTGCTACTGCCAGTCGTGGTTTGGCGCGGCTTGCGAGGCAATGGTGGCGACCGCGCAATCAGACAGTGGATCGATGCGCCACTGCGCGAACAGGTGCTCATTGCCGGAACTGGAAGTAGAAGTAAACGATTGCTGGCACCGTTCTGGCTTGCAAGCCTGTGGACCATTGCCGTCATCGCTCTGGCGGGGCCGGCGTGGCGGCAACAATCCGTCGCGTTGTACCAAGTGCAGGCGCCGCTGGTAGTGGTGCTGGATTTGTCCTCGCACATGGCGGCCGATGATATTGCACCCGATCGCATCACCCGCGCGCGTTACAAGCTGATGACCTTGCTCAAAGAGCGTGCCGGCGGCCAGGTGGCATTGATTGCTTACGCCGGCGATGCGTTCACCGTTGCGCCGATGACCGATGATGCGGCAACCGTGATTGCCCTGATCGATTCATTGTCACCAGCACTGATGCCGGTAGATGGACAGCGTGCCGATCGTGCCCTGCGCCGTGCCGCCGCGCTGATTGCGGGTGCCGGATTCAACGGTGGCGATGTCTTGTTGGTTACCGACTCAGTTGATTCGGCCGCGCGCACGGCTGCACAAACACTGCTCGATAACGGAATCCGGGTGTCGGTGCTTGGTGTGGGTACCGAGCAAGGCGCAGCGCTGCGCGATGGCAACGGCGCCTTGGTCTACGACCGCGCTGGTGTGCCGCAACTGGCGCAACTTGACGAGCCCGGATTGCGCCTGTTGGCAAGCGCTGGCGGTGGCCGATACGCGCGTTTGCAGGCGGACGGCGGTGATCTGCAGCAGCTCGGATTACTGAATCCGGAAAGCCGGAGTGATGCGTCGCTGAATGAAGATTCCGCGCATGCACAGCGTTGGCGTGATGAGGGTATCTGGTTATTGCCGCTACTGCTGCTTGTCGCATTGCCGGGCTTCCGGCGCGGTGGTTTGATGACTGTGTTCGCAGTATTGCTGTTGCCGGCCACACCAGCACGCGCTGTGGATTGGGATGCGCTCTGGCACAACCGGGAGCAGCGCGCCGATGCTGCATTGCACGCAGGTGATAACGAAAGCGCGCGGCGACTGGCGAGCGATCCGCAGCGAATCGGGGCAGCGGCCTATCGTGCCGAAGCGTGGGACGCCGCTATCGAAGCGTTTGCCAAAGGCGATGACGCCGTGGCGAATTACAACCGCGGTAATGCACTGGCGCAGGCGAAGCGTTATGACGAAGCGCTTGCCGCATATGATCGTGCCTTGGAGTTGAACCCGAAACTGCGTGATGCAAGTGAAAATCGCGCTGTGGTCGAACAGCTCAAGCAACAACGCGATGCAGCAAATGCGCAACAAGATGGCGAGCGTGATTCAGATCAACAGGCGCAGAACGATAAAGCATCTGGTGAAGCCAGCGAGGGTGATGGCACTGGTGAATCAGCCGACAAGGGTGAACCCGGTGATGCTGGCAAACCGGGAGATTCCGCGCCATCCGAACAGACCGATGACACCGGCGATCAACCCGCATCGCCGCAGGCTGGCGATGACCAGACGGGTGACGCTGAGAGTGAGCAGCCGTCATCTGGCAATCAAGGCACGCCCGATGCCAAGGCCGAACAACAGGCGCAGGAAGCCTTGAGTGATGCCATGGCAAAGGCTTTGCAGGACGCCGCGGCAAACGACGATACAGCACAAGACACGTCCGGGAGCGAGCAGCGGGCAGGCGCGGCAGCGCTGTCGCCTGAACAACGCGAACAACAAGAACAGGCTCAGGCAGTGGAAGCGGCGCTGCGGCGGGTGCCTGATGATCCGGGTGGGTTGTTGCGGCGCAAGTTTGTCATTGAGTATCAGCGCCGCGAAGCTGAGGGTGAAGAACGATGAATGGTTTGCAAAAGATGGTGGGCGTTTTGTTGTTGCTGATATTTTCTGCTGAAATCAGCGCCGCACCGCGTGCCTGGCTGGATCGTAACCAGATCAATCAGGGCGATACCGTCACCCTCAACATCGAGAGCGACAACAAGGATGCCCCCGACTTCACGGTGTTGCAGGCAGACTTTGCATTGACCGGGCAGTCCAGCCAGACCCAAACCACCATCAGTAATGGCAGCGTCAGCACACGCACGCTGTGGGCGGTGGCGCTGGAGCCGCGCAAGACCGGTGTGCTGAGCATTCCCGCGATCAGGGTTGGCAACGAGTCCACCGCACCATTGGCGCTAACCGTGTCGTCCGCACCCGTTGGCCTGCAAGCACAAGGTCAGGATGTATTTCTTGAGGTGCAGGTGGACAGCAAAGCGCCCTACGTCGGTGAGGCAGTGATTTATACCTTGCGGCTGAATTATGCAATTACGCTGCTTGATGGCGATCTGGATACGCCGCAAATCGACGGCGCGGATTTTCGTCGCATCGGTGATGACGCCAGCTACCAGCGGATGATCGCCGGGCGGCGATATCAAACACTGGAACGGCATTTCGTGATGAGCCCGGAGCGCAGTGGTGAGCTGATCCTCAGCGCACCACGATTCCGTGGCCGCACATTGGCCGGCTTGCGTGACTCCATCGTCGGTGGCGCGCGTGCCATCAGCGCGATGGGCGAGTCATTGACGCTGGACGTGCGGCCGCAACCGGCCCAGGCAGCGACGCCGTGGTTTCCCGCACATTCGCTCAAAATGGAACGCAGCCAACCCGATGCCGATACCCACGTCGGTGAACCGGTGAGTGTTGAGCTGCGTATGCAGGTTGAAGGCGCGCTGGTGACGCAGGTACCGGAACTGAGCATTTCCGAAGTGCCGGGGCTTCGCGTGTTTCCCGATGTCGCCAAGGTCAGCGAACGCTTGATCGACGGTGTGTTGCATGCCGAGGTCAGTCGGCGTTTTGCGTTGGTTGCCTCGCGCGCTGGCACCATACAGGTGCCAGCGATGCAGGTCGGCTGGTGGAATACGGTCGAAAACAAGCCTGAGCTTGCGAAAGTAGCGGGCTTCACGCTGCAAGTGGCAGCAGCGATTGATTCGCAGAGCTCCCTTGCAGACAGCACCAATGCAGTGGCCGCACTGCCACCGACGCTGAGGGAGCCGGTGGCCGATGCCAGTCAGTTGTGGCGCTGGCAATTGTTCAGCGCAATGCTGTTGCTGCTGTGGTTGGCGACATTGGCGCTGGCCTTGCGACGCGGTGCGCTGCGAGGGCCGCCACGCAAAATCGTCGATGCTGCGCGTACCAGCGGCGAGGATGGTGAGCGTGCGTTGCGCCGTGCGTTGGCCAATGACGATCTGGCGGGTGTGGACAGTGCATTGCGGCGGATCGCCGACGGGCAACTGCTCGACGCGCTGCTCGATGATCCGGCACAACGCGAAGCGGTGGCAATGCTGCATGCGGCACTGTGGGGACAGGGTGATCGTGCTGCTGCCCGTGCAGCGTTGCGCAATGCGTTTGCAGGTGGCGTACGCTTGCGCGCAGCAGCTGCAGAAAGCCAGGGTGACGAGCCATTGCCGCCGCTGTATCCGCGTTGATTGCCAGTTCAATTCGCTCGGTCAGACAGAGGTGTCTTTTGATTGCTTCACCGCTTCATCCTGCTTGACCGTGTGCGATAACGGTCGCCCACAGGGTGGGCTCCTACTGGGAGCGTTCACCGCTTTCGTGGGAAGCGCGCCCCAGATCAAGTCTGGGGCAGGCTCTGCGCACGAAGCGCTTTCGCCAGTTCGTTCGCCGGCAGGCCGGCTCCCACAGAAGCACTGGCTCGCACCGGCGTGCAACACCGTTGCTCCACGGGTGAGCGCTACCGCTTGTCTGTAGGAGCCCACCCTGTGGGCGACATAAAACATTGCCAAAAACGGCTTGGTGTATGCTCGCGTTTCTTGTCCAGTCATCGGAATCCTGGGAATGCGTTTTGCCAAACTGATCATCCTGACCGCCCTCGCCTTGCCATTCACCGGCTACGCGGCTGAACCGTCCTCGCTTGATCAACGCATTGATGCGGTAGTGGCGCCGGTCGCTAATGCTATATCCAGCGCGGTGTTTTACGAGATCACCCTGCCCGGCGATACCAAGCTGCCGCTGATCATGCTGTGGCTGATCCTTGGCGCGCTTGTTTGCACATTCTATTTTCGCTTTATCAATGTGCGCGGCTTCGCACACGGCTATCGCCTGATCCGCGGCGATTACGCCGATCCGAGCAGCCCCGGTGAAGTCAGTCAGTTCCAGGCACTCACCTCGGCGGTGTCGGGCACGGTCGGGTTGGGCAATATCGCCGGTGTAGCGGTGGCGATCACCATCGGTGGGCCGGGCGCCACGCTGTGGATGATTCTTGCCGGTGTGCTGGGCATGTCAACCAAGTTTGCCGAATGCTCGCTTGGCGTGATGTACCGCCGTCAGCATGCCGATGGCACTGTCTCCGGTGGGCCGATGTATTACCTGAATCATGGTATTGCCGCCAACTACCCGCGTCTGCGGCATGTCGGGCGGGCGCTGGCTGGCTTGTTTGCGTTCTGCGCAATGCTCGGCGCGGTGGGCTCGGGCGCGTTGTTCCAGTCCAATCAGGCTTATGCCCAGGTATTGAACATGACCGGTGGCGCCGCCGGCCCGCTGGCCGGATACGCGTGGCTGTTTGGCGTCGGCGTCGCCACGCTCGCCGGTATCGTCATCATCGGCGGCATCACCCGGATCGGCGCGGTAACCGCAAAGCTGGTGCCGTTCATGGCAGCAATCTATGTGACGGCGGCGTTGTTTGTCATCCTCAGCCACATCAGCCACGTGCCGGCGGCATTCATGGAGATATGGGACGGTGCCTTCAGCGCCAAGGGCGTGCAGGGGGGCGTGATCGGTGCGCTTATCGTTGGTTTTCGCCGTGCCGCATTTTCCAACGAGGCGGGTATCGGTTCAGCGCCGATTGCGCATGCGGCAGTAAAAACCCGGCATCCAATCACCGAAGGCTTTGTCGCGCTGTGGGAGCCGTTCATCGATACCGTGGTGATCTGCACCATGACCGCACTGGTCATCATCATCACCGACCAGTACACGGTGGGCAATTCCGATGGCGTGCAACTCACCTCCGATGCGTTTGGCTCGGTGATTTCGTGGTTTCCCTATGTATTGACCCTGGTGGTTTTCCTGTTCGCCTACTCGACCATCATCACTTGGGGCTATTACGGCGCCAAGGCAACCGCCTACCTGTTCGGTGATTCGCGACTGGTGTTGTATGTGTTCAAGTTCTTCTTCCTGGGGATGGTGATCGTTGGTTGTACGATGTCGCTGAAAAGCATCGTCGGAATTGCCGATGCGCTGATGTTCATCATGGCCATTCCCAACCTGATCGGCGTGTACCTGCTGTTGCCGGTGATCCGGCGCGCCCTGCACGATTACCAGAGCCAACTGGCGCAAGGCAAGGTGCCTTCGCATCGCGGCCATTTGATCGACGCCATCCGGAGCTGAGCCATGCCCTTGCATACCCGTATGCTGATTGGATTTGTTGTTGGCGTGCTTGGTGGTTTGCTCGCCTATTGGCTAGGTACCGATAGCCCATGGCTTGATGGCTTCATCACCTATGTCACGCAGCCGGTGGGCGATCTTTTTCTGCGTTCTCTGTTCATGCTGGTGGTGCCGTTGGTGTTTTCGGCGCTGGTACTGGGCGTGGTCGAGATCGGTGATCCGGCGGCACTGGGCCGGATTGGTGGTAAAACCTTGCTGTACATCGTGGTGGTCACCACTGCCGCGGTCACCATCGGTCTGATCGTGGTGAATGTGATCCGGCCCGGTGAAGGCCTGCCGCCAGAAGTGGTGCAGCCGCTGATCGCGCAGGCCGCCGAGCGCTCGGCCGACATCGCCAGCAAACGCGAAAACATCTCGATGATGGGCATGCTGCTCAATATCGTGCCGAAGAATCCGGTCGCGGCCGCCGCCAATGGCGATCTGATTGCGCTGATGTTTTTCGCACTGGTATTTGGCATCGCTGCGGCGGTGCTGCAAACCGACGGCACCCGTGCCTTTGTTGCGGCGGTGCAGGGCGTGTATGACATCAGTCTCAAACTGATCGGCTGGGTGATCGAACTGGCGCCGTATGCGGTGGCGGCATTGCTGTTCACCATCACTGCGCGCCTGGGTTACGACGTGTTGACCCAATTGGCGCGTTATGTCGGTACGGTGCTGTTGGCACTTGGCCTGCATTTTTTCGTGGTGTTTCCGCTGCTGCTGCGTTTTGTCGGCAAGGTGTCGCCGCTGTGGTTTTTCAAGCGCGCCGAACCGGCAATCCTGACCGCATTCTCCACCTCGTCGAGCAGTGCCTCATTGCCGACCACCTTGAAGGTGGCGGAAGAGTCGTTGAATGTGCCGCGCCGGGTCGGGCGCTTTGTCTGCACCCTCGGCGCCACTGCCAACATGAACGGTACCGCCTTGTATGAAGGCGTGACAGTGCTGTTTCTGGCGCAGTTGTTCGGCGTTGATCTGGCGTTGAGTCAGCAGGTGATGGTGTTGATGATCTGCATTCTTGGCGGCATCGGTGCCGCCGGCGTGCCGGGCGGCTCGCTGCCGGTGATCGCGATGATTCTGGTGATGTTCGGCATCTCGGTGTCGATCGACTGCTCGACATGTGCCGGACCACGGTCAATGTGACGGGTGATTTGGTCGGTTCGGTGGTGATTGCACGCTCCGAAGCCCGCGGCGAGGCACTGCAGCAAGCCGCCTGAGGCTGGGTTTCGGCTCAGGTTGCCGCATCCAGGTCGGCGGCCAGCTTGCGCCACGCCGGTAGGCGGTCGCGCAGCCCAACCGAGTCGAGGTAGTTCTCGTCGATCGCCTCGCCGCTGGCCAGCGCCCGCGCCACATGCACCGCGCCGCCAACCCAGAAGCCGCGCGAGCGCGATTTGCCGGGTTGATGGTGGTTGGCAACGGCCTCCACGATCGGCATCGGCAAGCCCCACAGACCGAGCAGATAGGCACCAGCCTCGGCATAATGCGGCATGTCACTCGAAGCGGTTTCGCCTGGCTTGGGAATCGCTATCCCGGGCAACAACATGCCGACATCGGACAACAAGGCAGCAGTTGCGGCCAGTTCGGCGCTGCTGCCACCGAGCAGACGACCAGCGAGTTGTGATGCGCGTAGCGCGCGCAGTTGCATCGCTTCGCGGTCGATGCCGTTATCGGTTTGGCTGCCGCTGAATACCTCGCTGGCCAGCACCAGTCGGCGCAGGTTTTCCTGGCCCAGGCGGACCACGGCGGTGCGGATATCGGCGACCGCGCGACCACCGGAGAAAAATGCGGAGTTGCACAGCCGCAGCACTTTCGATGCCATCACCGGATCTTGTGCCACAAGGGTTGCTGCAGCGCTAGCGGGTGCGTTGGGGTCGCTCAGGGCCTTGGTCAATTTCAAGTACAGGCTGGGCGCGGGTGGTAGCTCACCGATGGCGCCGATCAGGGCTTTGAGCTGGGGCGATCGACCGCTTCGATCAACTCATCGGCGCGCAGCGGCTTGTTCAGAAAACGGTGCGCGGATTCGAGCACGCGCAACGCAGCATCCTGCTGGGAATCCTCGATGACCAACAGCCGAACCACCTCGGGGTAACGCTGGCGGATCGCGGCGAGCAGTGTGGGGCCATCAACACCCGGTGCGAGCAAATCCACCACCGCCACATCAATGGTGCGTTGTGCGGCAAGCTCCATCGCTTCAGTGTCGTTATTCGCCAGCGCAATCTGCCAGTCAAGGCCGAAATCGGCGATGGCTGTTTCAAGCTCTGTGCGGGCATCCGGATTGTTGCCTACGATTAAAACGAACACGTCAGTTCTCCCGGAAATATCCAAAACTCCATGGCTCACTTTACCGGCCGGGCCATCCCGGAACTGCCAGCATGGAAACTCACTTTGCCACAAACTGGCGTCGTGGCGCTGTGATGCAGTGTTTCCCCGCGCTAATAGTGCCAGCAAGAGCAGCATCCAGACTGTGCTTTGATTGGCAAACTCGACCCTGCACCGGTTTGCAATCCCGTCACCGCCGCGCTGAAAGGTTTGGCCGATCAAAGGCGTTGCTCGCGTGTCGGCATTGTCTTACCCGACAACGGGTAATTCGCTGATTGCCGGCCGCGCCCTTTATACTTAACGTTGGTATCTCCGAAATGCGGATAGAGGCTCAATATGGCACGTGGAATCAACAAGGTAATTCTGGTTGGCAACCTGGGCAACGACCCGGACGTGAAGTACAGCCAGGGCGGCGCGGCGATCACCACGATCAGCGTGGCGACCAGCGAATCGTGGACCGACAAGCAAGGGCAGAAGCAGGAGCGTACCGAGTGGCACCGGGTGAAGTTTTTTGGCCGGCTGGCCGAGATTGCCGGCGAATACCTCAAGAAGGGGCGGCAGGTATACATCGAGGGCAGTCTGCGCACCGACAAATACACTGGCAAGGATGGGGTCGAGCGCTACAGCACCGACATCATTGCCAACGAGATGCAGATGCTCGGCGGCACGCCGGGTGGTGAGCGCAGTGCCGAGCGAGGGGCTGAGCGCAGCGGCGGTCGTCCTTCGGGCGGCAGTGAGCGCAATGCGGCGGCAAGCGGCTCAAGCAGCTCATCCAGCGCGCCATTCGATGACAGCAGTTTCCCCGAAGACGATATCCCGTTCTGAGATCAACGCTCTTCACTGCGGGCGATTGCGCCGTGGGCAGTGGGATGCATCCACCGTAGCAAGGAATGACGCATGCAAACATGGTTGGTAACCGGCGGTGCCGGCTTCATTGGTGGTAATTTTGTGCTCGACGCGGTGGCAGCCGGGGTGCGGGTGATCAATCTCGATGCGCTGACGTACGCCGGCAATCGCGATACCTTGTCCTCGCTGGCAGACAACCCGGCGCACCGGTTTGTTCACGGCGACATCCGCGATGCCGCGTTGGTGGCAACGCTGCTGGCTGAGCATCAGCCGCAGGCGGTGGTGCATTTTGCTGCCGAGAGCCACGTCGATCGCTCGATCGATGGCCCGGCAGCGTTCGTGCAAACCAATGTGGTGGGCACGCTCAGCCTGCTCGAATGTGTGCGCGACTACTGGCGCGCTCTGGCGGATAGCGAACGCGCCGCATTCCGGTTCCTGCATGTCTCGACCGACGAGGTCTACGGTTCGCTGGGCGATAGTGGCAAGTTCAGTGAAACCACGCCGTACGCGCCCAACTCGCCGTATTCGGCATCCAAGGCTGCGTCCGATCATCTGGTGCGCGCGTTCCATCACACCTACGGCTTGCCAACGCTGACCACCAATTGCTCGAACAACTACGGGCCGTACCAGTTTCCGGAAAAGCTCATTCCGCTGATCATCCAGCGCGCGCTCGCTGGCGAACCGTTGCCGGTGTATGGCGATGGCCGCAACGTGCGTGACTGGCTGTATGTGAAGGACCATTGTGCGGCGATCCGGCGGGTGCTGGAGGGTGGCCGGGTCGGCGAGACCTACAATATCGGTGGCGATGCCGAGCGCGAGAACATCGACGTGGTACGCACGCTGTGTGCATTGCTCGATGCGCGCCAGCCGCGCAGCGATGGTGCACCGCGCGAGCAGCAGATCACCTACGTCGCCGATCGCCCCGGCCACGACCGCCGTTACGCCATCGACGCCGGCAAGATCCAGCGCGAACTAGAGTGGCAGCCAGCAGTCAGTTTCGAACAAGGGATGGCGGCCACGGTGGACTGGTATCTGGCCAACGCCGATTGGACCGGGCGCGTGCTCGACGGCAGTTATCGCCTGCAAAGACTCGGCGCGGGCGCGTGAGCCGCATCATTAACGGGAAACCTCATGACCCAACGCAAAGGCATCATCCTCGCTGGCGGCTCCGGCACCCGGCTGTATCCGATCACGCAATCGGTGAGCAAGCAACTGCTGCCGGTGTACGACAAGCCGATGATCTACTATCCGCTCGGCGTGCTGATGCTGGCCGGTATCCGTGAGGTGCTGATCATCAACACCCCGCACGAGCAGGCACTGTTCCAGCGCCTGCTCGGTGACGGCTCGCAGTGGGGCATGCATATTGAATACGCGGTACAGCCAAGCCCGGACGGCTTGGCGCAGGCGTTCGATTTCCTTGCCGGTGGCCCGAGTTGCCTGATCCTTGGCGACAACATTTTCTACGGCCACGGCTTGACGGAAATGCTGCACGCTGCTGATGCACGCACGCAGGGTGCCACCGTGTTCGGCTACTGGGTGAGCGACCCCGAGCGCTATGGCGTGGCCGAGTTTGCCGCCGACGGGCGGGTGGTCGGGCTGGAAGAAAAGCCGGCCAGGCCCAAGTCCAATTACGCGGTGACCGGCCTGTATTTTTACGATGGCAGGGTGTGCGATTACGCTGCGCAGCTCAAGCCATCACCGCGTGGCGAGCTGGAAATCACCGATCTCAATCGCTGCTATCTCGATGCCGACGACCTGCATCTTGAACCGCTGGGGCGTGGTTTCGCCTGGCTCGATACCGGCACCCACCAATCGCTGCTGGAAGCCTCCACCTTCATAGAAACCATCGAGGCACGGCAGGGTCTGCGCGTATGTTGCCCGGAAGAAATTGCCTGGCAGAATCGTTGGATCGATGCCGCACAGCTCGAAGCACTGGCCAAGCCGCTCGCCAAAAATGGTTACGGGCTGTATCTGCTCAGCCTGCTGACCCGTGGTGCCATCCGATGAAGCACACGCCGAGCAGACTGCCCGAATGCGTGGTGATCGAACCGCGCGTATTTGCTGACGACCGCGGCTGTTTCTTCGAAACCTGGAACCACACGAAATTCAGCGAAGCCGGGCTGGATTTTCCGGTGGCGCAGGCCAACGTGTCGGTGTCGCAGCAGGGCGTGCTGCGCGGCCTGCATTACCAGTGGCCGAACCCGCAAGGTAAACTGGTCAGCGTGCTGGAAGGCGAGGTATACGATGTCGCAGTCGATATTCGCCGTGGCTCGCCGCGCTTCGGGCAGTGGGCGGCGGTGATCCTGAGTGCTGAAAACCGGCGTCAGTTCTGGATTCCCGAAGGCTTCGCGCACGGCTTTGTCACCCTGAGCGAACGCGCGATATTCACCTACCTGTGTACCCGCGAATACGATGCCGCTGCCGATGCCAACCTCCGCTGGGATGATGCCAGCCTCGCCATCGACTGGCCGATCCGTAGCCCGTCGCTATCGCCGAAAGATGCCATCGCGCCGTTTCTGGCGGATGTGCCCGCCGCGCGTCTGCCGACGTTTGCCGGCTGAGCTGAAACCATGAGCATTGTGCTGTTTGGCGCGGATGGGCAACTGGGTTACGAACTGCATCGCAGCCTGTCGGCCCTGGATGAGGTGCATGCTTGTACGCGCTCGGGCCGGTTGCCGGGTGGTTTTATCGGTGAGCGCGCCGATTTTTCCGAGCCCGATCAGGCCGCCGCAGTGATTCGTCGCTTGCGGCCGCGCGCGGTGGTCAATGCGGTGGCGTATACCGCCGTGGACAAGGCGGAGGACGAAGTACAACTGGCGCAACGCATCAATGCCGAAGCGGTAGCCGAAATCGCCGCTGCCTGTGCGGACACCGGCAGCACGCTGATGCACTATTCCACCGACTACGTGTTCAGTGGCAACAACAATCGGCCGTGGCGTGAAGATGACGCAACCGGCCCGCTGAGCGTGTACGGTAATACCAAGCTGGCTGGTGAAGACGCGATCCGTGCCAGTGGTTGCCCACATCTGATATTCCGTACCGCCTGGGTGTATGCCGCGCGCGGCCACAATTTTCTGCGCACGATGTTGCGCCTCGCCGCCGAGCGTGATGAGCTACGCGTCGTCCACGACCAGATCGGCTCGCCGACCAGCGCGCGCTGGTTGGCTGATGTCAGCACGCTGGCCCTGCACACGAGGCCGCAGGGCAGCGGCACCTGGCATGCGGTCGCTGCCGGGCAATGCAGTTGGAGCGCCTTTGCCGAAGCGATTTTCGCCGACGCGCTGGCCGCCGGATTGATTGCGCGTGTATCCACGGTAACCGGGATCGCCAGCAGCGAGTACCCGACCAGAGCGGTGCGTCCGGCGTATTCGGTGCTGGACACTGAGCGTTTGCGCATCGATTTTTCGCTGAGCCCACCCGACTGGCGGCAGGGCTTGCGGCAGGTGATTGCACAGCTGGCGGCGCAATAATTTTCCGTTAATATGCTGGGCGAAGATTGACTGCGAGCAGACGAATATTTGCAGCAACTAGTCCTTCAACACATTTGCCGCCCCGTGGAGCACATCACCATGCGTTATTTGATCATCTTCCTCTTTGCATTGCTGTTGAGCTTTACTGTGGCTGCAGAAAAGCAAATTCCACTCGAAGATTTTCTCAAGGATGATGCCTTTGGCACCATTGAGATTTCACCAAATGGCGACTATCTCGCAGCTACCGTGCCCATGGAGGATCGCACCAGTCTGATCATTTTGCGTTTGTCGGACATGAGCAAAACCGGGCACGTAACGCTGCCGAAGAACACCCATATTGCCGGCTTTGATTGGGTGAACGATGAACGCATTCTGTTTTCCATTGGCGAAAAGCAGGGCAGCCTGGAACAACCACGCGGCACCGGAGAGCTGTATGGCGTAAACGCCGACGGTAGCGGTCAGGGTGCGGCCTTGATTGGTGCGCGCGCCAAGGCAGCAAAATACGCTACAGCGCAAAAAACCAAGTTCGTCAGCGCCAATATCATTCACTTGTTGCCGGACGATCCCAAGTTTGTATTGATTTCGGTTGCTGAGTTCGGAGGTGAGTTCACCTCGGTCGAGCGTCTGAACGTGGAAACGGGACGTCGACTCGCGGTAGCGCGGGCGCCGGTGCGCAATGCACAATTTCTCGCCGACCCCAAGGGCATTGTCCGCTTCGCACTGGGCGCCGGCTCGGATTTGAAAAGTAAAACCTACTACCGCGATGGCGAAGGTAGGGAATGGCAGTTGATCAACGATGAAGCCGTTACCGGGATCGTTGTCGGCATCATCGGTTTCAATGCCGACGCCACAACGGCGTATCTACAGGTTGAGCAAGAGCAGGGGCCGGATGCCATTGAGGCTTTCGACACAAAATCCGGGCAACGAAAGTTGGTAATGCGAGATGATGTTGTTGACCCGGCCGGTGCGCTGGTATCCCCTGTGGATGGTGGGGTATGGGGTGTGGTCTTCAATGGCACGGCACCGCGGGTAGAGTACATCGATCAGGACAGCCCATTTGCGGCTGCTCACCGTAGCTTGAGTGCAGCTTTACCGGGGCAGATGGTCTTGCCAACCGGCTTCACTCGAGATGGCCGGATTGGGCTTTTCCGCGCCTATAGTGATCGTGTGCCTATGGATTTCTACCTGTTTGATCGCAAAGCGGGCAACGCACGTTACCTTGCCAGCCGTGTGGGTTGGTTCAAGCCCGAAGAGCTCGCAGCAAGCAAGCCCGTGGTGGTGCGTTCGCGTGATGGCCTGAGTTTGCATGGATTGCTGACACTACCCAATGGCAGTGATGGTAAAAAACTGCCGCTGATCGTCAACCCGCACGGCGGGCCGTTTGGCCCCTACGACGCTATGGGTTTTGATCTGGATGCGCAGGTATTGGCTTCGCGCGGCTACGCAGTGCTCAAGATCAATTTCCGTGGATCGGGCAACTACGGGAGTGCGTTTCAACGCGCCGGCTACAAGCAGTGGGGCGGCACCATGCAGGATGACTTGACCGACGCTACGCATTGGGCAATCGAGCAGGGGATTGCTGATCCCAAGCGGATTTGCATCTACGGCGCAAGTTATGGCGCATATGCCGCCTTGATGGGTGTCGCCAAGGAGCCTGACTTGTATGCTTGCGCTGCGGGTAATGTGGGTGTGTATGACATGCCAACCATGTACGGCAAGGGCGATGTTCAAGCGCGCCGAGCTGGTGAAAACTTCCTGAAGGAAACTTTGGGTGAAGAAAACCTGGAGGCGATATCACCTACGCGTCTGGCAGATCGGATCAAGGTGCCGGTGCTGCTGGCTGCGGGTGCCGAAGACGAGCGTGCGCCGCCGATACATACCGAAATGATGCGCGACGCGCTGGAACGTCTGAACAAGCCGGTTGAAACGGTGATCTACAAGGGTGAAGGCCATGGTTCGTACCTGCTCAAGAACCGGCTGGATGGCTATCAACGGCTGCTCGCCTTTTTTGATCGCAATATTGGTGCGGGCATGAGAACGTCGGCAGCCAGTGCGGACACCGCCGGCAACTAAGCCTGGGAGGTTTGGGTGCGTTGTCTTTACGCTGCGAGGTGGGGCGTCGTTCGCAATCAGTAGGCGGGGCTTGCCCAGAGGCCACAGGGGCAAACACGGAATGAACCATTCGGGGACAGGATAATGAGAGTCGTGCAAGCAACGTTGTTGCTGGTGATGGCGTTTGTTGTAGCGCCAGTACTTGCCAGTTCTCTACGCGTACAGGACATGGTGCAGCGTGATGAATTTGAAATCGCCCGGCTATCGCCGGATGGCGAATACCTTGCGCTGAGTGTGCCGCTGGGAGACAGCACCGCATTGGTGGTGGTTGATTTGCGAACCATGCAACGTATCGGCTCCGCCAACCATGGGAAAAACGTGCATGTTTTGGGGTTCGAGTGGGTCGCGTCGGACCGTGTCGTGTATTGGGTGGGTGAGCGATTTGGTGAATTGCGGGCACCGCAATCCACCGGTGAATTGTTCGCGATGAACGCCGATGGCAAGAAAAAGGAGTTGTTGATCGGCTTTCGCGCAGGCAACGACATCAACCGCGCCAGCAATATCAAACAACGCAAGCCGGAGATGGTATATGCCGCACTGCTTGACCCGATGCCGAGCGAACCGAAGTTCGCCTTGGTCAGTGTCTACAAACTTGATGGCAGCGAGGCCGGTCACAGCCGGGTAGAGCGCTTGAACGTGCTGACCGGGCGTCGAACGACGACGGCATTGGCACCAGTGCCGCGTGCCACCTATCTGGTTGACCACAGTCATGAAGTGCGTTTCGCATCGGGTTCCGCCATCGATAATGTCGATAAGCTCTATTATCGCGATGGCAAGGATGCG
This sequence comes from Gammaproteobacteria bacterium HGW-Gammaproteobacteria-2, assembly GCA_002840015.1. Classification (GTDB taxonomy): domain Bacteria; phylum Pseudomonadota; class Gammaproteobacteria; order Xanthomonadales; family Xanthomonadaceae. The sequence continues at coordinate 152,012 of PGZE01000009.1, forward strand.
CCATGGCGATTGGTGAATGATGAGTCTGTCAGCGGCCGCACGATGCAAGCCATCGCCTTTGCGACCGACAATGCCAAAGCGTATGTGCTGGCTACCGAAGCATCCGGGCCGGACAGGCTTTACTTGTTCGATCCGGCGGATTCGAGCTTCACCAAGGTGCTTGGTGAGCAGAGCAGCGATGTTGCTGAAGTGTTGTTGGATCCTGCGACGCGGGCACCGTTTGGCGTGCATTTTGTCGGCAGTACCGGCAAAGCGTTTTTGCTGGATCCGGATAACGAAACGAGCCGGCTATATGAGGCTTTGCAAAATAGTTTTTCCGGGCAACGGGTCTATCTTGGCGCACGATCCAGCGCCGATACCGGGTTGATTGTGACCGCAAGCGACCGAATCGCTGGCGACATCTTTTTGTTCGACTACAAGGCCAAAAAAGCCCAGTTTGTGCTTGCTCGCAGCCCGTGGGCAGATCCGGATGCGATGCGACCGATGATGCCGATCACATTCGCGGCGCGCGATGGCTTGACCATACCCGGCATGCTTACCCTGCCCGCCGGCGAAGGCAAGGCATTGCCCCTGCTGCTTTATCCGCACGGTGGCCCGATTGGCATCTATGACGATTGGGTGTTCGACCCGGTTGTGCAGTGGTTGGCTTCAAATGGCTATGCGGTGCTGCAGGTAAATTACCGCGGCTCGGGCGGTTATGGCCGTGCATTTGAGCAGGCGGGGTTTCGCGAATGGGGCGGCAAGATGCAGGATGATCTGACTGACGCCACGCAGTGGGCGATTAGCCAAGGCATCGCCGACCCCTCGCGTATCTGCATCTACGGCGCAAGTTATGGTGGTTATGCGGCGCTGATGGGTGCGGCGAAGGAGCCTGGGCTTTATCGCTGTGCAGCGGGGCATGTCGGTGTCTACGACCTGCGCATGATTCAGTCCAACCCCGACGCGGGTGTCTCGGTGCGTACCCATTTCAAGGCGGTTCTGGGCGAGGAAAATCTCGATGCGGTATCGCCCGCGTTACTGGCCGAACGTATCCAGGTGCCGGTGTTGCTCACCGCCGGTCGTGAAGACGTCACCGCACCCGCCAAGCACACCGAGCGCATGCGCGACGCATTGATCAAGGCCGGCAAGGAGGTCGACGCAAAGATCTATCCGGGCGAGGGCCACACCTTTTTTGACGAGGCCAACCAGATCGATAGCTATAGCCGCCTCCTCGCGTTTCTTGACCGACACATCGGTGCCAACAGACAAGCCAAAGCGGAGCCGACAATCGCTCAGTAATGCGTCGCATGAAACGGCGCCAGCGAAATATTGCTGCCGCCGCGTCTCATTCACTTCACCCCATGCATCATCCGCCGCAGCAACGGTGCCGCGATCAGCGCCAGTACGCCGCAGCCGAGGCCAATTTTGGTCATCAACCAGAACAGGTCGGCATACTTTGCGGCCGCTTCGGTCAGATCGATCAATTCGCCATCGGGCACCTCGATCGAAGCGAGTTTGGCGAACTGCTGTGCCAGGACTTCGGAAAATGCCGTTGCCAGAAACCAGGTGCCCATCATCAGGCTGGTCACCCGCGCCACCGAAAGTTGAGTCACCGCTGACAGGCCGACCGGCGACAGGCACATTTCACCGATCTCCAGAATGAAATAGGCCAGCACCAGCCACCACACCGACGCCATTACGCCGGTTGCACCGACTTGCTCGGCGGCAAACGCCAGCGGTACAAAGGCGAGGCCAGCGAACAACAAGCCGAACGCGCTTTTCCCGGGCTTGCTGGGATTGGCACCGAAACGATCAAGCCAACCCCACAGGCCGGTGAACACCGGCGCCAGCAGCACGATGAACATCGCGCCGAGGAAAGTCAGTGAGCCGGCGGTCTGTGGCAGCACCAGCACATCGCGGATCAGCAGCACCAGCACCAGCACGGCAACGCTGGCGAACAGCGTACGCGGGGCATGCGATTCACGATGGCGCTCGCCCATGCGTGTGGCCAGGTAAAAAGCGCCCGGCGCCAGCAATAGCGAGGCGATCGACCACGGCATCGGGGTGCCCTCGCGTGCCACGAACGACGGGAAAAAATCCTTGGTCATCAAGCGATCGGTAAACGCCACCCACGAGCCGTAGGTCTGCTCGTAAAGGGTAAAAAAAATCAGCGCCAGAAAAATCAGTGCCATCAACACCAGCATCTGGTCGCGTTCGACCTTGTTGCATTGCCTGAGGATAAACCACAAAAACCAGATCACTACGGCAGCAAATACCGCCAGCATCAACGCCAGTGCCAGTGAAATGTCACCGCCGAGCGCAAAGCGGCCATTAGCTACCGCCCACATCAACCACGCCACGGCGGGGATGCCGAACACGGCGCCGAGATAAATGCTGTGCTCGCGCGACAGGCCAATGCGGGTACGTTCACGCAGCAGTGCCGGGTTGCTGGGTTCGGCGTGGCCATGCAGGTATTTCTGGCCCCACAGGAACATGCCAAGGCCAAGCATCATGCCGATGCCGGCGGCACCAAAACCGTAGCGCCAGCCATAAGTTTCACCAAGGTACCCGCAGACCAGTGAGGCAAACAGCGCGCCCAGGTTGATGCCGGCATAGAACAGGCTGAAGCCCGAATCGCGGCGCGGATCGTCCTGCGTGTACAGCCGGCCGACAATCGTGGAGATGTTGGGCTTGAGAAAACCGACGCCCATGATGATCAGCGCCAGCGAGGTGTAGAACACGGCGAGTGCGGCGCCATCGCGCACCACTTCGCCGCTCACGTTGCTTGCGGCATGGCCTTCCACCGCCATGCCCAGATGGCCGAGGCACAGCAATATCCCGCCGAAAACCACTGCTTTGCGAAACCCCAGGTAGCGATCAGCGAGCAGGCCGCCGATTACCGGAATGGCGTAGACCAGGCCACCATAGGCGCCGATCACGTCGTAACTGGCGTTGTCGCTGAACAGGTGGTACTTGGTCAGATACAGAAACAACAGCGCCTTCATCCCGTAGAACGAAAAGCGCTCCCACATTTCGGTGAAAAAACAGACGTACACCCCGATCGGGTGACCGAGGAATTCATCCGAACGGGGTAGGGCGGTTTGGGCTTGGGACACCGGGCACTCCTGTTTCGCGCGCAATACACAGTTGGCCCGCGAGTATAGCGGCATGACCCGTATCGGGTGGCCAGCGTGCTTTTGTAGAGCACGCCCTGCGCGCGATCCAATGTCGCGATCACGAGTCTGAGGTCGGCCACAGAGCCTGCCCCGGACTTGATCCGGGGGTGGCCTCCTACAGAGTTAGCCCATCGTGCTTTTGCGGAGCGTGCCCTCCAGCCGCAGCAGCGCCGCCTTGGTTTCGATGCCGCCGCCAAAACCGGTGAGGCTGCCGTCGGCGCCAATCACCCGGTGGCAGGGCAGCACGATCGGCAGCGGATTGCGGCCATTCGCCGCGCCGACCGCGCGCACCGCACGTGCATTGCCGCACGCTTGAGCCAATTGCTTGTAGCTCCAGGTCTGGCCGAACGGAATCTGGGCCAGCATCTGCCATACCCTCATCTGGAACGCGGTACCACGGGGCCGCAATGGCAGATCAAACGCGGTGCGTGTGCCGGCGAAATATTCACGCAATTGCTGGCGTGCCTCGTGCAACACATCGCTGCTGCCGGGCAACCAGCCCGTGCGAGCGACCGGGTGGCGGTTGCTGGGGAACTCGACATGGCACAAGGCATCGCCCTCGGCGGCGAGCGTGAGCACGCCCACCGGGGTGTCGAACTGTTCGTAAATCATGATGTTCGCTCCTTCGCGAGGTCGTTCGATAATTGCCAGAGGTGCAATACCGCGTAGGCGCGCCACGGCCGCCATGCTTGCGAGCGTGCTTCGCAGTCGCGCTCGCTGATCGCGCTGCTGTTGCCGAGCACCTGGCGCAGAATCAGATCGCCGGACGGGAACGCATCGGGATGGCCGAGCGCACGCATCGCCACGTAGTGCGCCGTCCACGCGCCGATGCCGGGCAGGGCACACAGGCGCGCGACGAATTCATCGAGGCGTTGTCCGGCGGAGAAATTCACCACGCCGTCGGCCACCGCCGCCGCCAACGCGCGCAGGCTGGCGGCACGTGCGCGTGGCAGGCCGATGCTTTCCAGCGGCGCCTCGCGCAGTGCTTCGGGTGCGGGGAACAGGCGATCGAAGCCTTCGCCAGACGACGTGCATGGCGTACCGAACGTGCGCAGCAAACGCCCGGCCAGCGTGGTGGCGCCGGCCACACTGATCTGCTGGCCGAGAATCGCGCGCACCGCGATCTCGAAACCATCCCAGCCGCCGGGTACGCGCAGGCCGGGGCGTTGCGCGATGCCGCGCGCCAGCAGCGGCTCGCCGGCGAAAGCCCGATGCACCGGCGCCAGATCGGCGTCGAGGTCGAACAGCCGACGCACGCGGCGCACCAGATCGGGTATCGCGCGTGGGTCGGCGCCATCGATTTGCAGATGCAACTCGGGCTGCTGTGGATCGGCCGTCACGCGCAGCCGCACGGGTGCGTACACGGTGCCAGCAAGGCGCTGATAGCTGTCGGCAGCGACCCGCTCCAGCCCCGGCATCGCGCGTTTGCCGAGGAAGTTCAGCATCGCCGCAAAGTCGAACGGCGGTCGGTAGCACAGGCGCAAGGTCAGGCCGTTGCCCACCGGTTGGCGCCGGGCGCGGCGGATTTGCGTTGGCGCCAGGCCACAACCCTGCTGAAACGCGGCGTTGAAACGGCGCACGCTGTGAAAGCCCGATGCCAGCGCGATCTGGGTTGCCGGCAGATCGGTTTCGCTGAGCAATTGCTTCGCCAGCAGCAGACGCCGGGTGGTGTGCAGTGCCAGCGGCGCCACGCCCATCGAATCCACGAACAATCGTCGCAGTTGCCGCGCGCTCACGCCCAGACACGCCGCCAGATCATCTACCGAACCATCCTGCAGGGCGCCATCGGCAATCATCGCCAGCGCCCGATCCAGCAAGGCATCGCCGAGCCGGTGCGCCATCGATCCCGGTGCCAGTTCCGGGCGGCAGCGCAGGCACGGCCGGAATCCCGCCGCCGCCGCCGCTGCCGCAGTCGCGAAGTAACGGATGTTGCGACGCTTCGGCGCCGGCGCCGGACACACCGGCCGGCAGTAGATGCCGGTGCTGGTCACGCCGGTAAAGAACAACCCATCGAAACGCGCGTCGCGCGCTTCGCGGGCACGGTCGCAGATTTCCGATGCGGGCAGGGTGTTGCCATGGCAATGAGCAACTGCGTCGCTGCGCGATGCGCCCGCTCCCTCTAGGAGCGCACCCTGTGCGCGACCGGAAGCTTTCAATCGGGGCACACGCAGGTCGTCAACAGAGCCTGTCCCGGACGTGATCCGGGGGTGGGCTCCCACAGTGACGTTCGCGGACTTGGTCTTCATCGTGGGAACAGTGTGCCACTGTCCACGGCGCATGACTGGCCGTTTTCGGACTACGCAAGTCGCGACGTGGCGCAGCAAAGGCGTAGCGAACGGAGAGAGCGCTGTCGCGAAGCGACCGACATGGGTGTTTCCCGCTTTTGACTGCCCCGGCGCACACGCTCACCTATAATCGCGGCATCCACTGGAGCCCGACATGACCCAGACATCCCGCCGCGACCCGACCCGTCAGATCCGCGCCCCGCGTGGCACCGAGTTGAGCTGCAAGAGCTGGCTGACCGAAGCGGTGTACCGGATGATCCAGAACAACCTGGATCCGGAAGTCGCCGAGAATCCGGCCGAGTTGGTGGTGTACGGCGGCATCGGCCGCGCTGCCCGCGACTGGGCGTGCTTCGATGCGATCCTCGCCAGCCTGCGCGAACTCGAGGACGACCAGACCCTGCTGGTGCAATCGGGCAAGCCGGTCGGCGTATTCCGTACCCATAGCGATGCGCCGCGCGTGTTGATCGCGAATTCCAACCTGGTGCCGCACTGGGCCACCTGGGAGCACTTCAACGAGCTCGATCAGAAAGGGCTGATGATGTACGGCCAGATGACGGCCGGCTCATGGATTTACATCGGCTCGCAGGGCATCGTGCAGGGCACCTACGAGACGTTCGTCGAAATGGGCCGGCAACACTACGCCGGCGACCTCAGCGGCAAGTGGATACTCACCGCCGGCCTCGGCGGCATGGGCGGCGCGCAGCCGCTCGCGGCCAGCCTTGCCGGTGCCTGTTCGCTCAACGTCGAATGCCAGCAGAGTCGCATCGACATGCGTCTACGCACCCGATACGTCGATGAGCAGGCCAACGATCTCGACGATGCGCTCGGCCGCATCGCGCGCTACACCGCAGCCGGCGAAGCGCGTTCGATCGCGCTGCTCGGCAATGCCGCCGAAGTGCTGCCCGAACTGGTGCGCCGCGGCGTGCGCCCGGATGCGGTCACCGATCAGACCTCCGCGCACGATCCCGTGCACGGCTATTTGCCGATGGGCTGGAGCGTCGAGCAATGGCTGGCCGCGCAAACCGCCGAGCCCGAGCGCGTGCGCGATGCCGCCAAGCAATCGATGCGCGTACACGTCGAGGCGATGCTCGCGTTTCAGCGCATGGGCGTGCCGACCTTCGATTACGGCAACAACATCCGGCAGATGGCGTTCGATGTCGGCTGTGCCGATGCCTTCGACTTCCCCGGTTTCGTACCGGCCTACGTGCGGCCGCTGTTCTGTCGCGGCATCGGCCCGTTCCGCTGGGTCGCGCTCAGCGGCGATCCCGAGGACATCGCCAAAACCGATGCCAAGGTCAAGGAGCTGATCCCGGATAACCCGGCGCTGCATCGCTGGCTCGACATGGCCGGCCAGCGCATCGCTGTGCAGGGCTTGCCGGCACGGATCTGCTGGGTCGGCCTCGGCGATCGTCATCGCCTTGGCCTGGCGTTCAACGCCATGGTGCGCAACGGCGAACTGAAGGCGCCGATCGTGATCGGCCGCGATCACCTCGATTCGGGCTCGGTCGCCAGCCCCAACCGCGAGACCGAAGCCATGCGCGACGGCTCCGATGCGGTGTCCGACTGGCCCCTGCTCAACGCGCTTTTGAACACCGCCAGCGGCGCCACCTGGGTCAGCTTCCATCACGGCGGCGGTGTCGGCATGGGCTACAGCCAGCATGCCGGCGTGGTGATCGTTTGCGACGGCAGCGAAGCCGCCGACGCCCGCCTCGCCCGTGTGCTGTGGAACGACCCCGGCAGCGGCGTCATGCGCCACGCCGACGCCGGCTATGACATCGCCATCGAGTGCGCGCGCGAGAAGGGATTGCAGTTGCCGATGGTGTGAGCCGCAAAAGTAGGCATCCCTGCCGTCGCAACGCGTCCAACGCAGGTTGGATCAAGCGCCACCGGCGCGGATCCGACATCGTCCGTTCCGGTCATGCTCGCTTCGGACATGTCGGCTCCAGCCCTTCGGGCTTTGAGCCGACCTACGAAGGCATCGCGTAGGGGATAACTCGCCACGCTGACGTTGCCATCGGTATCAACGGCCTGCACGCCGAAGAAGACGTTGTCCTTGGACACGCCCTTGACCCGGTATTCGGTGACGTTGCCAGCCCATTGGCTGTGTTGCCAGACCGGGCTGGTGGTGTCGCGCCAGACGATGCGGTAGCCGGCCAGATCCGCCTCGGCGTTGGCGTCCCAGACCAGTTGTGTGTCGTTTTCCAGTTGCGCAACCTTGACCCGCACGTTGGCCGGCGCCGCCGGTGCCAACGCCAGGGTTGCCAGCGCGGCGGCATTTACCCGGGCCACTTGCGCGGTGTATTCGGGATCGGTGAATTCAGGCAAATCGCCCATCTGCACGCCGTTCTCGGTGCGCAGGTCCTGGTGCTGGTGGCGGTAATCCTCGTTCGGCTCGGTGAAGCGCAGCGCCGCATAGCCGCGTTCCAGAAACGGGATGTGATCGCCGCCGCGCAGGTAGCGATCGCGGCGCTGGATGATATTGACGGTGAAGCCCGGCACATAGCGCTCGCCCATTTCCTTGACGTGGCGGGCGAGCTGGCGCGAGAGCGAGTCGCTTTCGCCGCCGGTGGCGAGCAGGGTGCGCAGCGGGTCGGTCATTTCCTTGACTGCCGGAATGCCCTCGGCGAACAGGCGCACGTGGCTGTTGTCGATGCGGCCGTCCTCGGCACGCGAGCTGCCGATGATGTCGTTGGTGAACATGCCGGCGATGTCGAGGTTCTTTTCTTGCGCCTGCTGCGCCCAGTGGGTGGCACCGAACAGGCCCTGTTCCTCGGCGGCGACCGCCATGAACACCAGCGTCGCGTCGAAACGGTGTTGCGCCATTACGCAGGCCAGTTCCATCACTGCGGCGGTGCCGGAGGCATCGTCATCGGCGCCGGGCGCGGCCGAGGTGGCATCCATCACATCGCTGACCCGCGAATCATAGTGGCCACTGACCACGTAAATGCGATCCGGCGACTGTGTGCCTTTCAGGGTGGCGACCACGTTGACGATCTCGGTGTCGCGGCTCAGACGGCCGCCGGCCGGTTGCACATAGCCGTCGAACTGCACATCGAGTTTGCCGGCGCCGCAGCGTTCCAGCTCAGCCTTGATCCAGCGCCGTGCAGCACCGATACCGGTGCTGTCCGATGTGGTGTCGGATAGCGTGTGACGGGTATGGAAGCTGACCAGCTTGCGGATAGTGGCATCGATGCGTGCCGGCGAAATGGCGCCAACGATCCGGGTGACTTGCGGCTGGTCGGCGGCAATCCTGGGGTCGATCACCGCATCGGTTGCCTGGGTGGTGCCGGCCGCGAGCATGCCGGCGGCAAAGCCGGTGAGTGCGGCGATAGAGCGGAATGTGCGCATGGTGGTTCCCGTTGGGTGCGATGAATGGTGATACATCTCGGTCAGGTGAGCTGCTCTGTCTGCTTGCGAAGGAGGCGGCACGACGCGGCGGATGCGTGTTCGGACCAATGCAACCGCAGAGCACCCGTGCCGAACCCTCACCCCAACCCCTCTCCCGATGGGAGAGGGGCTTCAACCGCCGAGCTTACGGCAAGTACGGCGTCACGGCTTGGGCAGAAACTCGCGGACATCGAGCAGGCGGATGTCGTCGCGTTGTCGCAGTTGTTCAAGCAGCCAGTACTTGTGAGCGGCGCCAAAGGTGATCAGGATGCGCTCACCGCGATGGCGGCGGATGGCCGCGTCGATCAAGCGATAGTGCGCGACGTTGATGTTGGTCCAGCCGCCGGGGCCGATCACATCGTTGAGATAGTCGTTGTAGGGCGTCAGCGCGATTTTGGTCAGGCGATCATATTCATCGGAATGGATCACACGCGGGTCGTCGGAATCGGCCACGTGTTGCGGGTCCTGCGCTTGAGCGGCCTTGATCGCAGCCTGATACGCAGCATTGCGCTCGGCAAACGCCGGGTCGTGTTCGAACACATGGATGCGTGCCTCGCGCAGATCGCTCATTTCCTGGGTCCATGCCGCGCCCGGTTCCACCGCAAAGCCCATGCGCACTTTCAGCGGCAGCAGCACGTCGGTGTATTCGGGAAAACGCAGCATGCGGGGGTCTTCGATCACGCCGCGTTCGGCGTAATCGCTCCAGATGCGCGGCCAGCGATCGGGCGCGATTTCGGCAATCACCACGTCCGGGCGGTAGCGCGCGATGGTTTCGCGCACGGCCTCCAGACCCCACGTCGTGCTCTTGCGATGGTCGCCGTGGATCATCCCGAGCACGGCGACTTCGGTGACAGCGGGTGCGGTGGTGGCATCCGGTGCCGCCTCGCGCCAGGCACGCGGGATTGCGATGACATCAAGCGTGTGCGAACCCTCGCACGACACCCACAGGGTTTCGCCGGATGGATGCACCGCCATCACGATGGGAATCTCGCCGGTCGGGATCCGCGCGATCACGCGTCTTTCCGGCAACGCGATCACCGAGACATCGTGGCTGGCGGTGTTGTTGACGAAAGCGAGGCGGCCATTCGGCGCCAGTACCACCGAGAACGGCGACGCGCCGATGCCGTCGGTCAGCGATCCCACCACGGTTTTCGAGGCGGTGTTGATGAAAGCGATGCGGTTTTCACCGCGCACCGCCACCGCGTATTCGCTATCGCCCGGCAGCACGTCACCACCGCTGGGTTTGGCGCCGACCGCGACGGTGGCGCGCAGCGTGCCGTTCCACAGGTCGATCACGCTGACCGAGCCATCGTCGTAGTTCGGCACGAACGCAAGCCGGCCATCGGCAGTGGCTGCCGGCGGAAACGGCCGCGTGCCGGTGGCGAATGAGGCGATCGGCGCGAGGGAATCACGCGCGAACCGCAGCAGCGTGTTCGTGCGCTCCACCGACGCCAGCAACGAACCATCGGGCAGCGGGCCGCTGAACAATGACGTGCCGATGCCGCTGGGCAGCGTCGCCAGCAGTGTCGCCTCGTTCCAGCTTCGATGCTCGATCGCATTGGAACCGAAACGGGTAACCAGCAATTCGTCGGTTGTCAGTGCATGCACGCCGAGCGGGGCATCGGCGACCGCCATCGTGCCGGCCGGCGTCAGCGACGCCACGTCCACCCGCGCAATGCGGTCATCGCCGGCAATCGCCACATAGGCCCAGCGGCCATCCGGCGAGAACGCGATCTGGTGCGGGTTCTTGCCCAACGCGAGCCGGCGCAGCCGGCGAAAGCCATTGTCATCGCCGGGCTGGGCCGGCTGCTCGCGAATCTGCGCCGCCGCAGCGCGCAGGTTGTCGGCAAACGTGGCCTGGTATTGCGGAAACTGGCGGAAGTCCTTGAATGCATCGAGCGCGGCCGGCAGGGTGTCGCCGATGGCGCTGCCTTGCGCCACGGCGGTGCGGGCGCTGTCGTACACCGCACGCACGTAGTCGCGATAACGCGCCAGACCGGCCTTGTCGCTGAGCTCGAAATGGCCGGGAATCACCCGTTTGATCGGCAGTGCCAGCAGTCGGTCCAGGTTGTCGAGCAAGCCGATGACGCGGCCTTCCTTCATGTCCGGGCTGGAGCGATTGAGAAACAGATCGCCGGTGACCAGCACCTGCTCGCTGGGCGAGTACACCAGCAGATCGCCGTCGGTATGCGCGATGCCCGGCGCCCACACCTTCACCAGGTGGCCGCCGAGGTCGAACTCGCGGCGTTCGCTGATCAGGGTGTCGGGCAGTCGGATCGCGCAATCGTGCAACGCGTCGCGTTCGGCGGGTTCGCTGGCCGGTTGCGCCATGGCGTGGCTGATCGCGGCGAGGTTTTCAGCGAGCGCGCGGCGGGTCGCCGGCGTTGCCGCCAGCGCGATGTCGGGTTCGGCAAGGCAGGCGATGCCCAGCGCGTGATCGGGGTGCCAATGGCTCATGACCACGGTGCGGATCGGCCGGTCGGTGATGGCGCGGGCGCCGGCGAGAAAGCGCTGCGCGATGGCCGGCGTCAAACCGGGATCGACCACCAGTGCTTCCTTGTTGCCGATGAACAGAGCGCCGTTGGCCGAGCGTTCGTCCTGCGCCACAAATGCCCACACCCGAGCACTGATTTTTTCGAAACCCGCTGGTGGCACCGGCGCCGCGCGTGACACTGGGGCGAACGCAACCAACGCGCAAGCGGCAGCGCTGAGCAAGCGCAGCAGATGCCGGCGAAGCGGCCGGTGCGCAGCAACGACATCACTGAATGCGGACATGGGTTTGCTCCTTCGTACGTTGGGCAAAGTGCGTCTGTGCGGAATCGATGGTAAACGATCATCGATTGATGGCATGCGTCGCGCGTGCTTGCTGCGCCTTGATTCGGGCAGTTGACGATTGCTGCGGCGCTGGTCAGGCTGGCGGGGCGGTGGCGCCGTTGCGCAGCGCGAAACTACGCTCGATCGACAAGGAGTGAGCTGATATGACATCCACAATTCAAGCGGGTTACCGGGTAGCGCGAGCACTGTGCTTGCTGGCGCTGCTTACATTGGGTGTCGAGTTTGCACAGGCGAGTGCGCCGAGTGCCGCCGAGCAGGCGCGCTGGCAACGTCAGGCGCAGGCCGTCACCATCACCCGCGATGACTGGGGCATCGCCCACATACATGGCAGCAGTGATGCCGACGCCGTGTTCGGCATGATCTACGCGCAGGCCGAGGACGACTTCAACCGGGTCGAAAACAACTACCTGCTGGCGCTGGGGCGGATGGCCGAAGCCGAGGGCGAATCCGCGATCTGGCTCGACCTGCGACAGAAATTATTCATCGAACCGCGCGAACTGCAAAAGCTGTACGCGCAAAGCCCGGCCTGGCTGCAAGCATTGATGAATGCCTGGGCCGACGGGCTCAATTATTACCTTGCCAGCCACCCCGAGGTGCAGCCACGGGTGATCACCCGGTTCGAGCCGTGGATGGC
>PGZE01000073.1 GCA_002840015.1 Gammaproteobacteria bacterium HGW-Gammaproteobacteria-2
CCGATCATGCTGACCCGGCCCATGGTTTCCGGGCCATTGCCAATCAACGTAGCGCCTTTTACCGGGCGGGTAACTTTGCCGTTCTCGATCAGGTACGCCTCCGAGGTGGAAAACACGAACTTGCCACTGGTGATATCGACCTGACCCCCGCCAAAATTGACCGCATACAGGCCGCGTTTGACCGATGCGATGATTTCTTGCGGATCGTGTGCGCCGGGCAGCATGTAGGTATTGGTCATGCGCGGCATCGGCAAGTGCGCAAAGCTTTCACGGCGGCCATTGCCGGTTGGGCTGACACCGGCAAGCCGTGCGCTGAGCATGTCGTGCATGTAGCCGCGCAGCACGCCATCTTCGATCAACACATTGCAACGGCTCGGGTTACCCTCGTCATCAATATTCAAGGAACCCCGCCGCTGCGCCAGCGTACCGTCATCCACAATGGTGACGCCGGGTGCCGCCACGCGCTCACCAATGCGCCCGGCATAGGTGGAAGTGCCCTTGCGGTTGAAATCGCCTTCAAGGCCATGCCCTACGGCTTCATGCAACAACACGCCGGGCCAGCCCGGCCCCAATACCACCGGCATCGTGCCAGCCGGCGCCGGACCAGCGTCCAGATTCACCAGCGCCTGACGTAGCGCCTCGCGTGCCCAGTTCTCCGGCTTGCCGTCGGCCAACAACTGCACGTAATCGTAACGACCACCACCGCCGGCATAGCCGCTCTCACGGCGACCATGGTGTTCGACGATTACCTGCACATTAAAGCGCACCAGCGGTCGCACATCCGCCGCCAGCAGGCCATCACTGCGCGCTACCAACAGGGTTTCGATGCTGCCGGTCAGACTGACCATCACCTGCTTGACCCGCGGATCGAGCGCCCGCAGCAGCTTGTCGGTATCACGCAGGGCAGCCAGTCGTTGCGCCACCGCCATCCCCTCGATCGGGTCGGCGGCCGAATACAGCCCACGCGCAAGGCCACGCACCAGCGGCTTGGGATTGGCAGACAGCCCGTCACGGGCAATGGCACGCGCCGAGTGGGCGGCGGTCGTCAGCGCTTGGGCAGTAATGTCATCGGAATAGGCAAAACCGGTCTTTTCACCACTGACCGCACGCACGCCAACGCCCTGCTCGATGGCGTGGCTACCCTCCTTGACGATGCCATCCTCCATCGCCCAGCTTTCGCGGCGGGAATGCTGAAAATACAGATCACCAAAATCCACGCCCGGCCCGAGCAGCACCGCAAAGGTGCGCTCCAGATCCGACGCCGCGAGGCACGCTGGGGCAAGTAGTATCGTCTCGGCGTGGGTGATGCAATTACTCATTCGTGAACTCCGCAGTGCCACATCAAAATCGAAAAGGCGCAAGACAGCAGCAACCGTCATGGCATTGATCGCGCCCAATGAGGCAAGCCCCGCAGCCGAAATCATTGTCTGGATGTTTGATTATCGGCCACCTGCAGCGACGGCGCCAATGCCAAAGGGTACGTTGCGCAATCTGCCGCACAATCCGAGCCAATGTCTCGTGCAATGCACGGTATTCAATCGTCATCAGGCCAGCGGATCGCCGGCGCCTTCGATGGCGCTCGATCAATCGCTTGCGCGAAAGGCCAACCATCAGCGGCACACCCAGATCGGCAAACCGTCGCAGGTTGGCAAGCAATGCAAGATTGTGCTCATGCAATTTGCCGAAGCCGAAACCGGGGTCAACAAGCATGCGTTTTTTGTCGATGCCAGACATCTCGCAGGCAAAAATGCGCTGCGCCAAAAAACTGTGTACTTCGGCCACAACATCAGCATAGTGCGGGGCATCCTGCATCATGCGCGGCTCACCGCGCATGTGCATCAACACCACGGGCACGCCAAGTTGTGCAGCAGCATCCAGCGCACCATCGCCCGCCAACGCGCTGACATCGTTGATCATGCCAGCGCCTGCTGCTACTGCTGCACGCATCACTTCGCAGCGACGCGTATCCACCGAAATCGGTACGCTGCATTGTGCGGCCAGTCGCTCGATCACCGGCAGCACGCGCGCCAGTTCGACATCGAGTGGCACGGCATCGGCACCGGGGCGGGTCGATTCACCGCCAACATCCAGCAAATCTGCGCCCTGTTCGACCAAATCCAGCGCGTAGGCCACTGCCGCATCGGTGTCGGCATGGCAGCCGCCGTCCGAGAACGAGTCCGGCGTGACGTTGACGATGCCCATCACCCGCGGCCGATCCAGGCTCAATACGCGGCCGGCACAGTCCAAGGTACGGATGGAGGGATCACTGAACATCGTCGCATCTCCTTAAACGTGTAGCTTGATGCTTGCTTAACATGACCGCCAATTGCCTGATATTATTAGACTAATGGCATTAGTTGAGGCCCATTTTCGGACGCTTTTTGACACACAAGGGTGCTCTCGCCATGACACCAAGGGAAGCCAAAGGATGGCAGCAGATGCGCATCATCCATGCTCTGCCGCCAAGCACTATGGGGTCTTGCTGAACTCAGCGAGGCGCGTATGAAGCAGGGGATTACCCGATCCGTCAATCGTGTCCACCAAGAGGCTGATGAGTTCCTTGGCGTCTTGGCGAGAGCTGAGCTTCTCTGCTCCCACACCAACTGACCAGCCAATATCGTTGGGCCATCAACGGTACTCAATCCAGCACTGTACTGGAAGTGTCGTCACGAAACCGCAGCGGTGGCATCGGACACTGTAGTAGCGCGCAGACGGTACGCAGCAATTCCGCCTCGGCCAGAGTTATCCGATCATCATGAGCAGCAGCAATCGCCATTGCCTCGATCAGCGCAGTCTTGCCAGCCGGCGCAAGACGAACCAGCTCCGGCCAGGCGGCATCCAGTGCCCGTACCGACACCGCAGTGCTTGGGTATTGGACTTGTACATTCGGTAACAGGCAATGCCAGCCAGCGACAAACGCAAGGCGCGCGGAGCCCACATCGGCATGCCCTTGCTGCGCCAATACAGCCAGCAGATCACGCAGTGAAACGATGCAGTCAACCAGCTTGCGCTTGCCGGCTTGCCAGTGCTGCGACGGGTCGAGCGCCTGCATCACCTGAGTGCGCAGCAAGGTGGCCAGGCAATATTCGAACAGATCCAGCTGACCATCGATGTGGATCAACGCATCTACCGTGGCGATTACAACATCCAGTTCCGGCCGTGGCCTGCGCCGTAGCGCCGGAAAGGCCAGCTGCGCCAGTGGCAGACGCAGCAACGGATGCAGGTCTCGCAGCGCAGCTATTTGCGATGAAACTGCGACGGCAACGTCTTCGCCAAGCCGTGCGGATACCAACGCGAGCTGGCGTGCAGCCAGCACAGCATCGGGTGAATGCAACAAGGCAAGCAACATCGCAACCACATGCTGGTGCGAGCGTGCTGCATTTGCCAACGCCTCGGGCATATCGGCATGAACCATCGCGGCATGCTGGTAGTCGCCAATATCCGGGCTGCCAATATGTGTTGGCATCTGCGCTGGGCGTTCTGCGATCAACGCATCCGCAGATGGCAAGCCGATTGACGGCTCGGCCAGGCCCATTCCGCGATCCTCGGCCAGTCCATCGGGCGGACTGAGTTGCCAGTTCTTTCGCAGTTGCGTCATCTGCGCCGCGACAAAGCCCGGCTCAAGCGCCTTGATGCGTTCGAACAAAGGCGGATGGCTGGAAAACCAGGCCGAGTAACCGAGACCATCGCCGAACAACATATGGCTGACTTGCTCGGCCTGATCATTGCTCAAAAGCGAACCTTCGGCCACCGCCCCAACCTTCTTCAACGCCGAAGCCAGGCCCTGGGTCTGGCGCGTGAACTGCACCGCCGAGGCATCAGCCAGATACTCGCGTTGCCGGCTGACCCCGGCCTTGATGACGCGCGCAATGAACAGGCCGATGCCGCCAAACACCATCAATGCCAACCCGAACACCATGACTTGAGCCGAACCACGCGAGCGGCTGAAATGCGCGTGGCGCAGCACCTGCCGGCCAATCAGGCCCAGCGCCAATATGCCGAACAACACCCCGATCAGACGGATGTTCAAGCGCATGTCGCCATTCATGATATGACTGAACTCGTGCGCCACCACACCTTGCAACTCGTCGCGATTGAGGCGATCCATGGCACCCCGGGTAACTGCGATAGCCGCATCGGACGCGCTCCAACCGGCAGCAAAGGCATTGATGCCGGCTTCTTGCTCCAGCACAAAAATATCCGGCACTGGCAATGCCGATGCGATGGCGACTTCCTCGACCACATTGCGCAGCCGGCGATAACCCGGATCGCGGGTATCGCCGGGCACCTGGGTACCGCCCAGTTCACGCGCTACTGCCGCTCCGCCACCGCGCAATTGCAGCATGCGGCCCAATGAGGCCACGCCGATTATCGCCAACACCAATACACTGGTTACGGCCAGCGCGCCGCGATGGGCAACCAGGCTTTCCCAGAAACCCAGTTGCTCGACCTTGAAAACCCCGAGCAACAACAGCAACGAAAGATCCACGACAAAGACAATGCCGGCCACAGCCAGCACAAACAGCAGGATCAAACGCCGTGATTGCGCACGCACCGCCTGCTGGCGCTCGAAAAAATTCATTGCCGGTCAACCCGCGCCGCGATGCGCTTAAAACGCCACCTTGGGTGCCACCCGCGCATCCGCCGTGGTGATCTCCAGCAGGGCCGCCGGCTGGAACTGGAACATGCCGGCGACGATATTGCTGGGGAACACCTCGCGTCGATTGTTGTACGCCATGACACCGTCATTGAACGCCTGCCGCGCAAATGCAACACGGTTTTCCGTGGAGCTCAGTTCTTCGGAAAGCTGCATCATGGTCTGATTGGCCTTCAGCTCCGGGTAGGCTTCAGCCACCATCATCAAGCGGCCCAGCGCACCGGTAAGCGCGCCCTCGTTGGCGCCCAGATTCGCCATCGCCGCCGCATTGCCCGGGTCGGCCTTGGCCGCACCCAGACCGCTGACCGCCTTCGCACGCGCCGAAATCACCGCATCCAGCGTTTCGCGCTCGTGCTTGAGATAGCCCTTGGCCACTTCAACCAGGTTCGGAATCAGGTCGTGGCGTCGGCTGAGTTGCACATCAATCTGCGCAAACGCATTCTTGAAGGCATTGCGGGCAGTAATCAGCCCGTTGTAAATCCCCACCGCCCAGACCACCAAAACCAGCGGTAGCAGCAATATGATCCAGCCCATGAACTTTTCTCCTGATTGAAAGGCCAAACGCTGACGACACCACCAGCGACACCATCGCCCAAGCAAAGCACGACAGGGTGTTACTGCGCAACTCATCTCGAATCACTCATCTCGAATCGCAACAACACATCCACCGACAATCGCTTCGCTCGCCTGTTCAGGCACGCCCTTGATCGCGCTCTATACTGTAATCCGTATTCACACTCAGACCGACATGCCTCGCAAACCCTCCGCCTGTTACCGCCCGCTCATCGCGCTACTGTTCAGCGCGGCCACCATCGCCAGCATCGCAACGACAGCACACGCGGAAAATCTTGAACCCGAGAGCGCCAAAGCCTACGACGTCACGGCCGACAGCAAACGGGTGGAACGACTGGCCAGGCGCGTAGTAACCGAAGCGCGGATTCCGGGCCTGGCGATGGCAGTGGTGCAAAATGGCAAGGTCGTGTCGGCTTACGGTTTTGGCGTGGTATCCAGCACGGATCGACAACCGATAACCGCCGACACCACGTTTCGTATCGCCTCGCTCTCGAAATCCTTCGCCGGCACGCTCAGCGCCATGCTGGTCAGCGACGGCGTGTTGTCGTGGGACGCACGCATCAACACCTACCTGCCCGCCTTCAAGCTTGCCAACATGAAATCGGCGGAGAACCTGACGGTCATGGATATCCTCAGCCACCGTGTTGGCTTGCCATACAATGCACTGGACCGCAGCCTGGAAGCAGACGAACCGTTTCCATTGCTGGTGGCGCAGCTGGATCAAGCGCCAGTCATTTGCGCACCCGGCGATTGCTACGCCTACCAAAATATCGCGTTCAGCCTGATTGGCGATGTCGTGTTCGCGGTCACTGGCGACTTTTATTACCATTTGGTGGAAAAGCGGCTATTCCATCCACTCGGGATGCGCGGCGCCACCTACGGCCGTGATGCATTGGAAGCGAGCCCCAGTTGGGCACGCCCACATGTGCGTAGTCGCGGGCGCTGGACGCCAGTGCGCCCCAAAGAGACGTATTACCGGGTTCCGCCGGCAGCCGGCGTCAATGCCAGCGTCAACGACATGGCGCAATGGTTGATCGCACAGTCCGGGCATCGTCCCGATGTGCTTCCGCAGCCATTGCTCGACACGATCCACAAGGAGCAGGTACGCACTCCGGACCAGTTGCGCGGCTCACGCTGGCGCCGCGATCGCCTGCGTGATGCGCATTATGCAACCGGCTGGCGGGTGATGGATTATGCCGGCCACCCATTGCTTTATCATGCCGGCGCGGTGCAAGGCTATCGCGCAATCATGGGCATCCTGCCGGAACGCGATCTCGGCGTGGTGATCTTGTGGAACAGTGAAAGTGGCGCGCCATCGGGTTTGTTTCCAACCTTGC
Source organism: Gammaproteobacteria bacterium HGW-Gammaproteobacteria-2 (assembly GCA_002840015.1). Lineage (GTDB taxonomy): Bacteria > Pseudomonadota > Gammaproteobacteria > Xanthomonadales > Xanthomonadaceae. The sequence continues at coordinate 6,568 of PGZE01000073.1, forward strand.
TTGACAAGGCTCTGCAACTGCCCGCCACGGATTGGCTAAAACGATGCGTAGTCAGCTATAAAACCCGTCAATCACGAAGCCCTTCGATTCAGCAAGAGCAAGAGCGGATAGTCCGCAAACAACGCGAAGGGCGCAAAAAAAAAGAATCAAGCTGTGGGCTTTCCTTTGCGAACTTTGCGCCTTTTGCGGACCATACGCTTTTCCGAGGCCCAAGTCCGATGGCTAGAGGCCGCTCTCGCGCATCCATGCGCTCCACGGCACTCGGACATCTAGCCCATCGCGCAGCGAAAACCATCAGGCACCAGGTCGCGACAAGCCCGCAATCACACGTTAATCGCCACGTCACCGCCTGGCATGCGATGACGCGACGAGTGACGTTTATTCTCAGCCGCCCTCACCCGACCAACCACATTCCTGCCCGGCATTCTTCGCTTCCAGCCATGTCTTGAGCGGCGCGAAGTAATCGAGAATGGCACTGGCATCCATTTGCTCGGAGCCGGTCAGTTCCTTGAGTGTCTGCGGCCACGGCTGACTCTGGCCATGCTGCAGCATCGCCCAGAACTTCTCGCCCGCAGCCTTGTTGCCATAAAAACTGCACTCGTGCAGTGGCCCGGTGTAACCGGAGGCATCGCACAGGGCTTTGTAGAACTGGAACTGCAGGATGTGTGCAAGGAAATAGCGGGTATACGGCGTGTTGCCCGGCACA
>PGZE01000074.1 GCA_002840015.1 Gammaproteobacteria bacterium HGW-Gammaproteobacteria-2
TAAGCACGTTCGCGGCTTGGGCCAAGCGTTTCCGGCGCTGACCGCGCCATTTTTTGGTCACGGCCAGTCACTTGTCCGGTTTGTTGGTCAGAATGCGTTCTTGCGCGATTCAGGGGCCCACACCAGGCTCACGCTCAGGCTGCGGCCCGGTGTGTTGAATCCACGGGCCAATGCGTAGTCGCGGCCAAGCAGGTTCTCCAGGCGAGCCTCCAGTTGCCATTGCGCGCTGATCGGGACAGCGCTGCGCAGATCGAAACGGCTGTAGCCGCCCAGATCGCCGCCGAAGTCGGCACGAGTGGATACTACTGTGCCGTCAATACCGAGCAGCCAGCCCTTGCTGGAAACATGGCTCACTTGCAGAGCTGCCTTGCGTGGTGCGCGGCGCAGCAAATCGGTATTCGCGCTGGTGTTCTGTGCGCGTTGCCAACCGGCGTTGAAATCGAACCGCCACGCGCGGTGCTGAAGGTGGTATGCCAGCTCTGCACCATCCAGGCGTGCCTGCGCGATGTTGATCGCGGCAAAATCCGCACCGTCGAATGCCACCAGATCGCCAACGCGGGTGCGATACAACGACAGCGACAACCGCTGATTGCTGGCAGGCGTGAAATTGATGCCACCTTCCAGCGTGCGCGAGCGTTCTGGATTGAGTGTCGGATTGCCGGCGAACAGACCAGCGAAGCCGGGTGAGTACAGCTCATTGAAGTTCGGCGCGCGAAACCCCTGGCCCCAGCCCAGCCGGGTACGCCAGTGCGGTGAAAGCTGCCACGCCCAGGCGGCGCTGGCGGTAGATTCGTGGCCGAACTGGCTGTTGTCGTCGTAGCGCAGGGCTGCTTCAAAAGCGTGTACACCAAAACGCCCGCTGTACGCGGCAAAACCGGCTTGGGTGTTGCGTTCGCGGTCGAACGCCAGTGCGCCAAAATCCAGCGAACGGCCTTCCTCGTGCTCGCTGCTGATGCCGACGCTCAGGGTGCCGGTTGCCGCCAGATCACGGGTCAGCACCCAGTCAGCGGTTTGCCGGCGGCTGTCGAAAACGCTACCGAACGCCGGGGTGTTGAGGTCTTCGTTGGCGATGCCGATGCTCAGGCGATGGCTCCAGGCGCCGGCCAGCATGCCGGCCAGGCGGTATGGCCGCGGACGCTGAAATTGCGGTTGTTGAGCCCGTCATCATCGGGGTCGAAGCTGAAGGAATCGGCGTTGCTCGCTGACAGGCCATCGAAGTGACGGTAACCAGCAGTTAGCGCCAGCCCGCTGTCAGCGCCCTGCCAGCCCATGCTGGAGCTGATCTCGGCGCGGCCATAGCGGCCGGCGGTGAGTCGGGCCGACGGTCCGTCGGGCTTGCGGGTAAAGATGTGGATCACGCCGCCGATTGCATCCGATCCCCACAGTGCCGCGCGCGGACCACGCACGATTTCAATGCGCTCGATCTGCTCCGGTGGCAGATGCGCCAGATCGAACAGCCCCGAGCCGGTGGCGGCGACGCGTACGCCATCGATCAGGAACAGGGTCTGATTGGAATTGGCGCCACGCAGGAAAATCGTGGATGCCTGGCCCGGGCCGCCGGTGCGCGAGATGTCGATGCCGGCCTGTTGCCCGAGCACGGTGATCAGGTCGGGGGCCTGGCTGCGCTCAAGGTCCGCGCGGGTGATAACCGTGATCGAGGCCAGTGTGGTTTCGGCATTTTGTGGCCGGCGCAAGGCGGTGACCACGACCGTGGGCTGGCGGATGGCGTCGTTGTTGTCGGCGGCAATGGCGTTGGGTGTGGCGATGGCAAGCGTGGTGATCGCCGCGCAGGCAATACGAAAAACGAGGGTTGTGGTGTTCATGATGAGCCTCCTGTGCTCTCCCGCTGCAGGAAGCGCGCAGTGCAGGCACGACACGAACACCGGGCGCACGGATGCGCCAAGCGCCGCACCGTTGCCCACCGCAACGCGCCAGTCGATGACGGCATGGCGATCACGCCACACCGTCGTGCTTCAGGCCGGTCTCCGGACTTGCAGGGGCGAGTGCACAACTCGATGTCCGCCGCCTTCCCGGGCATTGCCCAGTGGCGTGTGGCGGACTACACCTGCTTACCGTTGCGGGGGCAGTGCCGGATTCTCACCGGCTTCCCGAGCACCTGTAGCGGGGCACAGTGTAGGCGATCGGGGGGTTTGGGGGAATCAGCGTTGGGGGCTCGGGAAAAGCAAATGGTCCGCAAAACACGCAAAGTTCGCAAAGGAATGCCCATATCTCAATTTGCTTTCTTTGCGTCCTTCGCGTCCTTTGCGGACATCCGATCTTGCTTCTGCGTTGTTGCTCTTGCTTTTCCGGGTCCCGACCGAGCGTAGCGAAGGCATAGGCCGCGCAGCGGCCGCTGCTGCGAAGCAGCTGAATCCCGAGTCCCGAAAATCACGTCGTTGGTGAAGCGCTGCCCGAGCGCGGTGGGCGTTACCTGGTCGCCGTCGATGGTGATCCAGTCGCGGGCCTCGGCTTGCGCCAGTTCATCGGCGATCACGCTGCGCGCAAGCCCGGTGCGTTGCTCGAACAGTGTCAGGCTGAAGCCGTCAACCAGACGCAGAGCATTGAGCATGAACTCGAACGGGCGCTGTGCCGGTTCGATCACGCTGTCGCCGCCGATACGCTCGGCGCTGGCAGCGTGACGCAGATAATCGGTAGGGTGCTTGCGTTTGAAGCGGCGCAGCATGGTCTGGTCAACGCCGCTGGTGATCTTGCCGTGGGCACCGGCGCCGATGCCGAGGTAATCGCCGAAGCGCCAGTAATTGAGGTTGTGGGCGCAGGTGTTGCCGTCGCGGGCGTAGGCCGACACTTCGTATTGCGCGTAACCGTTTTCGGCAAGCAATGCCTGGCAGTGTTCCTGAATGTCGAACGCGGCATCATGGTCGGGAATGCCACTGGGCACGCGTGCGGCGAACAGGGTGTTGGGTTCGATGGTGAGTTGGTAATGGCTGATGTGGGTGGGCGCGAGTGCGAATGCGCGGCGCAGGTCGTAATCCGCCATCGCCAGCGTTTGCCCGGGCAGTGCGTACATCAGGTCGAGATTGATGTTGCCGAACCCGGCATCCTGGGCCTGAAGCACCGCACGCTCGGCCTGCGCGCTGTCGTGGATGCGGCCCAGCCGGGTCAGGCAGCCATCGTCGAAACTCTGGATGCCGAAACTGAGCCGGTTGACGCCGGCTTCGGCATAGGCCGGAAACGCGCCGTGCTCGGCGGTGCCGGGATTGGTCTCCAGAGTGACTTCCAGCCCCGGTGCAAAGCGCAGGCGCGCTGAGGCTTCGCTCAAAAAACGGCCGATTGCGGCGGGCGGAAACAGCGACGGCGTGCCGCCGCCGAAAAACACGCTGTTGATGGTGCGCCCCCAGACCAGCGGCAGGTCCTGTTCCAGATCAGCGATCAGCGCATCGACATAGGCATCGATCGGCAACGCGCCCTTGGCCGCATGCGAGTTGAAATCGCAGTACGGGCATTTGCGCACGCACCACGGTAGATGCACATACAGCGCCAGTGGCGGCGGGGTCAGAGTCAGCGCCATGCATCACGCAGGCGATCACGCAAGCTGGCCAGCGCCTGGCCGCGATGGCTGATGCGGTTTTTCAGCGCCGGGTCCATCTCGGCCGCGCCGAGTTGTTGCGCCGGGTCGAAGAACAGCGGGTCGTAACCGAAGCCTTGTGTACCGCGTGCCGCTTCGAGGATGAAGCCGGGCCAGATGCCTTCGGCGATGATCGGTTGCGGATCGTCGGCTGAACGCAGCAAGGCCAGCACGCAGTAGAAATGCGCGCGGCGCTCGGCTGCGGGCACACCGGCCATGCGTTGCAGCAGCAGGGCGTTGTTGGCCGGCGCATCGCCGTGTTCGCCGGCATAGCGCGCCGAGTACAGCCCCGGCGCGCCGCCCAGGGCATCCACCAGCAGGCCCGAATCATCGCCCAGCGCCGGCAGACCGGTCGCGGCGCTGGCATGGCGCGCCTTGATCAGCGCGTTTTCGATGAAGCTGGCGCCCGATTCGACCGCGTCGCTGACCCCAAACTCCGATTGCGCGTGCAAACTCAGGCCGCTATCAGACAACAGCTCGCGCAGTTCGGCCAGCTTGCCGGCATTGCTGCTGGCGAGCACCAGTTTCATGGCTTCAGTTCCAGCAAATCCCAGCGATTGCCGTACAAATCCTGAAACACCGCGACTGTGCCGTAGGCTTCGCTGCGCGGCGCTTCAAGAAACTGCACCCCGTTGGCGATCATCGCGGCATGGTCGCGGGCAAAATTGTCGGTGTGCAGGAAGAATCCCACCCGGCCGCCGGTCTGGTCGCCGACCCGTGCGTTTTGTTGCGCGCTATCGGCCTTGGCCAGCAGCAGTGCGGTTTCAGCACCAGCGGGCGCCACCCGCACCCAGCGTTTACCGTTTTCGCGCGGCGAATCCTCGAGCAGTTCAAAGCCCAAGGTCTGGGTGTAGAAGGCAATGGCCGCATCGTAGTCGGCCACCACCAGGGTGATGCTGGCGATGCGCTGGCTCACAGACCCAGCACTTTGCGTTGCAATGCAATCAACTGGGCAATGCCGGATTGCGCCAGGCCGAGCAGGGCGTCGAGTTCATCACGGCGAAAGGCGTGGCCCTCGGCGGTGCCCTGCAATTCGATGAAGGCACCGGCATCGTTCATCACCACATTCATGTCGGTATCGCAGTCCACGTCTTCGGCATAATCCAGATCGAGCACCGGCTGGCCGCGCCAGACACCGACCGAGACTGCCGCCACTGCGCCATGCACCGGATCGCGGGTGATTACTTTGCGCTTGAGCAGGTCGCGGGTGGCATCCATCAATGCAACATAGGCGCCGGTGATGGCGGCAGTACGGGTGCCACCATCGGCCTGCAATACATCGCAATCCAGGGTGATGGTGCGCTCGCCCAGTGCGGCGCGATCCACGCAGGCGCGCAGGCTGCGCCCGATCAGGCGCTGGATCTCCAACGTGCGCCCGCCTTGTTTGCCGCTGGCGGCCTCGCGTTGGCTGCGGCTATGGGTGGCGCGCGGCAACATGCCGTACTCGGCAGTCACCCAACCTTCGCCCTTGCCACGCAAAAAACCCGGCACGCGGTTTTCGACACTGGCGGTACACAGCACACGGGTGTCGCCAAAACTCACCAGTACCGAACCTTCGGCATGGCGGGTGAAACCGCGTTCGATCTGCACCGGGCGCAAGGCATCGGTGGCACGTCCGCTCGGGCGGGGGGCATTACTCATCAGGTATTTCCTATCAGGCAACGCAAAAGTTTACCATTCACCTTCAGCAACGCCGGGGAACAGCATGATTCGCAGCATGACGGCATTTGCCGCAGTGGAGAAGGTAACGCCGTGGGGAACGCTGGCCTGTGAGCTGCGCGCGGTCAATCATCGCTTTCTTGAACTGGGTGTGCGCCTGCCCGAAGAATTGCGCCTGATCGAGCCTGCCCTGCGCGAGCAGGTGTCGGCGCGGTTGGCGCGCGGCAAGGTTGATGTGAGTTTTCGTGTCAACGGCGGCGGTGCGCGTGGCGGCGAGTTGCGGCTCAACCCGGTGATGCTGGAGCGCCTGGGGCACGTTGCCCGTGAGTTGACGGTGCAGTTGCCGGCGCTGCGCATCGAGATGACCGAGTTGCTGCGCTTCCCCGGCGTGCTTGATGAATCACGGCCCGACCAGGGCGCGTTGTGCGAGGCGGCGCTGGCCTTGCTCGATCAATGTCTCGATCAATTCGTTCAGGCGCGTGAGCGGGAAGGCGAAAAACTGGCGCAGGGCATGCTCGAACGCATCGATGCCATCGGCAGCAATGTTGGCAAAGTGCGGCAATGGATGCCGCAGATCCGCGAAGCCTTGCAGCAACGCTTACGCGCGCGCCTTGCCGAGTTTGTCGATGCGCCAGATTCGGGCCGAATGGAGCAAGAGCTGGTGCTGGGCCTGCAAAAGCTCGACGTCGATGAAGAGCTTGACCGGCTCGACAGCCATCTCGATGAAGCACGGCGGATACTGGGTTTGCGTGAGGCGGTAGGCCGACGGCTGGATTTTCTGTTGCAGGAGTTCAACCGCGAGGCCAACACCCTGGGCTCCAAATCAGTGGACGCGCGCACGTCGCAGATTGCCGTTGATCTCAAGGTGTTGATCGAGCAGTTGCGTGAGCAGGTGCAGAACATTGAATAGGGGATTGCCATGCGCGGCAACGTACTGATCGTCGCTGCCCCGTCCGGGGCGGGCAAGTCGAGCCTGGTCAATGCGGTGCTGGCACTGGAGTCGCAGATACGCCTGTCGATTTCATCGACCACGCGGCCGCCGCGCCCCGGCGAAAGCGAGGGCGAGCACTACCATTTCGTATCACGGGCCGAGTTTGACCGGCAATTGGCGGCAGACGCATTCCTTGAGCATGCGCAGGTTCATGGCAATTGCTATGGCACCGCGCGTGCCGCAGTGGAGCCGTTGCTGGCACAGGGTATCGACGTATTGCTGGAAATCGACTGGCAAGGTGCGCGGCAGGTACGCTCACGCCTGCCCGACGCGCTGAGCGTGTTTATCTTCCCGCCATCACGGGCCGAGCTGGAACGCCGCTTGCGCTCGCGCGGCCAGGACGCCGAAGAAGTCATCGCCCGTCGGCTTGCTGCCGCGCACGAAGAGATGTCGCATTACCACGAGTTCGACTACCTGCTGGTCAACGACGACTTCGATACCGCCGTGCAGGAGTTGCGCGCCATCTTCGTCGCCCGCCGTCTGTGCCGGCCGGCGCAGAGTTCGCGTCATGCCGGCCTGATCGCGGCATTGCTGGGTTGACCACGATCGCCCCGATGCCGGCAGCCTGAGTGGCCGGCCAACGCACGCTAGTCTTGTGCCGAAAACCTGCTACAGGCTATAATCCCCAGTCCCCAATCTGACGTACGTTGCGATCCTTGCCGGGGTCGCACGGGAGATCCCATGGCCCGCATCACCGTTGAAGATTGCCTCGCCGTTGTTGATAACCGTTTTGACCTGGTGCTGATGGCATCCAAGCGTGCCCGCCAGTTGGCGGGTGGTGCTGAGCCACAGGTAGACAATTCCGGCGATGACGACAAGCCCACCGTGCTTGCGCTGCGCGAGATTGCAGCGCGCAAGGTTGATTCCACGCTGATCGAAACCGTCGAGAAGGCCGAGCGTGAGCGCGCCGAGCGCGAAGCGCTGGAGTGGGCCGCTGCGGAAGTGATCGATGACGATTTCAAGTCGGGCGACGATCTGTAA
>PGZE01000010.1 GCA_002840015.1 Gammaproteobacteria bacterium HGW-Gammaproteobacteria-2
CGAGACACCCGAGACACCGCGCCCCGCCTACGTTTCAGCGTCTCGGGTGCGTCTCGGGCTGCACGGTTTACCCGAGACACCCGGACGGCATCGCATGACATTGGCCGAAAGCTGCGCGGATGCACTCCCTGCCGCACCGCTTCCCGGCGCGTGATTCGGTGCGCGGTGCGTAGGCTGTTGAGGCGCTCGGAGCATCGCTGCTTGAGGTTGCCGCATGGCCTGGCATACGGTGCTGTTGCGATGGCTGCCCGGTGGCCAGCGTCGCGTTGCTGAATACGTGGCCCGCAATGCCACGGGTGACAAGGGCGGCGACCTGGTGGCGCTGGTGGCTGGCGATGCGGCTGGGCAGGTGTGCAAGCGCCGCCCTGTTGGTGGCATATTTGATGGCACAATTCAAACAAAGCCTTGAATACACCATTAAAAAACAATGCGTTAAGCCGTGTATTAGGTGCCGGCTCCGGCACCATGATAAGCGCATGAAATACTTGATAAAAGACGGAATTTCACCAAGCATGGCGAAAACCATCTAAGTGGCATCACAGCAAACGGTGCCCGTTCGGTGCCCCTTTTTTTCGCTACGTAAAAAAATTTGCGCGCATTCGCCAGTAAGCCTTCACCTCCGTTTCGCGCTCTGAGAGGTTGGGCTCCAGATTGCCGTGCCAGCCAAATCGAGTGTGTCGGATTGGAAATTGCATGGCTGGCTCCGCACGCCCGATACGGGAAAGTTGCGCAGTTCGACCTCACTTGGACCAGTTTTCGGTGCCCCGACCACGCACTCGAAAAAATATTTCGTGTTGCCACTTTCGTTGGTATACCGCGCAGTGTGTTTTGCGAATCGGCGTCTTGTTGCTGAAAACCGTGTGTCGATGAAACGAGCGCGTCAAAGCGCGATCGATGTGTATGAAAACGGAAGTGGCAAGTGAGAAAAATCGGGGCTTGCAGTGGAGCAAATACGTCCCTAGCGTGTGTTCAACGCCGCTGATCGCGGCCTTGCAAAACCTAGGAGGTGTTCCGTGGTAAGTGAAAAAATGCTGCCGATTTCCGCTGTAATCGAAACAACCGGCTTGTCACGTTCGATGATCTATGCAATGATCGCGAGGAGCGAGTTTCCGCCCGGTGTACGCATGACCGAGCGCCGGGTGGCATGGCCGGCGAGCGAGGTACAGGCATACATCGGCAGCCGGATTGCCGCGGCGCGTGGCGAGCGTCGACATGCGCCGATTGTGCAAACGCTGGAGACTGCCGCACAGGGTCAGCAAGATGACGCGCATGACCGGGCGAGCGCGCGCCCCTTGAACGATGAGGGCGAGAGTAGTTTGAGACCGACAATTGACATTGATCGATTGTTGGGCCGGAAACCTGGCTGACCCATGCGCAATCCCGGCACAGTATGATCGCGCGCAGGAGCACCGCGGATTCAGCCGTAACCGACAGGGTTGCGGGCGTGCGGATATTTACGATCCAGCCGGCGCGATCTCGGTTGAACCCGGCAAGCCGACACGGAGCAGAAGGGCGACCCGAGCTTGCAGCCCCTCGATGTCGGTAGCGTTGCCAACGTCGCTCGTCGTTTGTTCATCGCAGCTTCGGTTATAGGTAACGACCAGCTGAGTTTCTGTAAAGACCCAGCGGTTTCTGCACAGACTAGGCCGCTAAAGCATATGCCTCAGCGGGGGCTTCATGCCCCGCGCCTGATGTGGCCGCCGGGTTATGCAAAAAACTGGATCCAGTCGCTGATTAATCAACTGCTTGAGCATGGCGGAAAACGTCGTACTCACAGCCTTTGTGCCGGGCAGATTTTTTGCGCAGCAGCCGGAGATTTTCGTTGAGTATCTACCGTGCGATGGTGGCAGATATCGCTCAGAACACATCATCAAAATCGCATATGCGAAAATTTAAACATATGTATATAGAACGGGCATTTGCATCGTGGTAGGCGCGATAAATCGACTCGTCATTTCGATGCGAGGGCGCCAGCGGGCGCGTTCGCGGTATCTGGTATAGTTTTAGTATGTTTCGTATGTACTGAGGGCACCCGCATGAATGACGAGATACCCACCAAAGCCTCAGCCTACGACTCGGTGTCCAAGCTGTTGCGGCTGGAGGACGGCTACTGGGAGCAGATCACCATGCTGGCGATCAAAGAGAGCATGAAACGACGTCGGCGCTACAGCGTGAACCAGTTGCTGCATGACACCTTGACCCAGGCGCTGAAGTTGCGGCCGCTTGACGTAATCGAACGTGAGCGCGAAGACGCGCGCGCAAAGTACATTGCGGAGCAGGCGACGAAGGCAGCAGGTGGCGGCGAGAGCGATGCCGCCAGTGCAGATAACGACGGCGATATGATGTTTGATGCCAGCACAATTGATTTCGACGACACTGAGCGATAGTTCGGTTGGGTGGTGTTGGGTATCTTTGCAGGAGGACGCTGCAGATGAACGAGTTCATCGAGGGCTTCAAGAAAGGTTGGCGCGAAACGACTTGGCGCGCGTATTTCTTTCCGATTCGCTGGCTATGGGCTGCGCTTCTCGGACGGCCACTTCCCAATGGGCCACTTTCCAGAGACTGAGAGCTGCCGCTGCGTGCAGTGCAGATGACGTGGGCATGCAGATTTTCACGATGCGGCCGGCGCGATCTTGGTTGAACCCGGCAAGCCGTCACGGAGCAGAAGGGCGACCCGAGCTTGTAGCCCCTCGATATCGGCCGCGATGCCAACGCCGCTTGTCGGTTGGCCCTCGCAGCGCCGGTTGCCGGCAACGGCCAACCGCGCTTCTTCGTCGTCAGTGAACTCGGGACCATCCAGCAACGCATTCAAAACCAAAAGCACCGGCATCACCATCCGTGGGTCATCGATCTCTATGCCAACGGCTCTCAGCAGCGCGCGCGCGGTTGGACGTCGTTCATCGGTCAACTGCTCGAGCACGGCGGATAGCCTCGTATCCGCAGCCGTCGGGCCGAGCAGGATTTTGCGTAACAGCCGATGGATATCGTCGAGAACAGCGCGCGCCATGTCAGGCATTATGGCAGTTGCGAGTTCCGCGTAGGTCCTAACGCGAATGGGACTGTCGGCCCTGCGCAGAAACGCAGGTATATCCAAATAACTACATTCGTTGTCTGAACTGAAAATGTCCTCACCAATCGAACTTGTTGAAGCGCAATCTCCGCTCAGGCGCACCACGGATGCGCAACACATGTCATCGGGCAGCATCTCCGGAATCGGCACGATGGTTGGCATCACCTCGATCCGCTCGCCTTCGGCGCGTTGCTTGACCAACACCGCCGAAGTGTCCGCAGTGAGCAATCCATAACGCAGGGCGATGCTTGCGCGCGTGCTTGCGTCCGCGTGCCGATACATCTGCTGCCCAAGCAATGCGCGCAGTGCTGGTGCGGGCGAGGGTGCCGGCAGTGGAATCGTCAGTGTGAAATTGAGCGCCGCAGCGCGGATGCACACGTCACCGGTGATGCCGTCAGGCAAACTCGCGGCAACGGCCAATGCGTCACCCGGGTAGGCAATGCCCATGGCGATGGGAGTGGCTTGCGCATCCGCCCAATGCGCCTCGACCTGCACCGGCCCGTTGCAGCGCGCGCGGCGAAACTGGCACAGCACCAGTTCGTTGATCGGCTCTGCCGGCACTGCGCGTTCGAGTATGGCGCCCGTGGATTCGGCTAGCGGGGCTAACACTTCGACAGCAGCGCAGCCACCCACTGCCACCACGAATACGCGTACGCCCATGTCGTGGGCATCCACACGGGCGCCGTCGATGTCGCGCGCCTGCACAGCGCCATCGGTGACCAGAATGATGGCGCGCGCACGCTGCGCATCGGCCGGCCCGAACTGCACCATCGCGTGTTCCAGCGCGCTGCCCATGTTGGTGCCACCAAGGTCGGCATCGATGCCCGGCGCCAGCTCACACAACGCATCGCGCACTTGCGCGGTGGCCAGCAGCGGGCGGCGGAACAGGGGTGCCAGCGTTGAACCAAAGCGCAACACCTGGATGCGATCGTGTGGCCCCAGTGCATCCACCACCGACAGCAGAGCCTGGCGTGACTGGGTTATGGCATCGCCACTCATGGAACCCGAACAATCCAATACTAAACACAGGTCCAGCGGTGTCTTTTGGTCCCGCGCCGGCGGCAGCACGCAGCTGACCATGCCGAGCGCGGCGTCGCCGTCATCGATCAGACACGCGCGCGCCGGCAGTTCCTGTAGCAGATCAAAACTCAGCACCAGATCGCGGTCCAGCATCGCGTGGCCAATCGCCAACTCCAGCGCATCACCTTGCTGGGCGAAGCGTACCGCGTGGGTGACGCAGCTGACCGGTGCCGTGGCAAGCAAACCATGCACCCGGATCGTCGCCGATAACGGATGCTCGACCACAAAATCGTGGCGGGGCCGATCAAGGTCCTCCAGTGCCCAGGTGCCATAACGCGGCCGATGTACCAGCGGCAAGCTGAAGCGGGCCTTGCGGTCGGCGACGCGCAGCGCGGTGACAAAACGCAGTTCGATCTCGCCGGATTCACCGGGCTTGAGATTACCAAGGCTGGTGCACAGCACACCCGGCTCGGGTGCACTCAGCAACACCGCGCTATGGCCTTGCGCAATGGCGTCGTCATAGGTTTCGCTGGCTTGCCGCTTGGCCTGGATCTGCGCGAACAACGTTTCACCAGCGATGGTGGCGCGCAACCCAACGAAAGCCGCGTCCAACGGCACCGGAAATGTGAATACCGCTTCGATCGGGACGTTGCCACCGTTCTCGAAGCGATGCCGCAGCACGTATTCGGCGACCAGATCGGTGAGGGTGACATTCAGCGTGGTACTGGCCAGCGGCGTGCGCGGTGCGGCAGAGCGGCTACGGTTCATGTGAATTATCCTTTTGCGATCAGGGTTCAACAGCATCGTCACCAAGCACTTCGGCATACGCCGTGCGCACGGCATGAAACAGCTGGCGCAACTGCGCCTGGGTCAGGCCGGCGCGCTCGGGTGCCACCACCAGTTCCAGGCCATCGGCAACGATCAGGTGCGAGCGCACCTCGACCGTGCCCGGCCGTGCCGGAGCGATCGGCGCTGCCGAGCGGCCTTGCAGCAGGCTGCCAATGGCGTCGAGCGACAAGCCGGCCTCCTGCCACTGGCGGATACGCAGCAAATCGGCGAGATGGCCTTCGTTATAGACGGCCGCCCGCGTCTCGCCTTGCGGGCGCGGCAACAGGCCCTTCTGGATGTAGAAGCGGATCGAGCGCTCCGGAACATCGGTCTTGTCGCTGAGTTGTTTCAGGCTGAATTTCATAAAGACACCATTACTGTCGCAAACAGTGTCGATAAAAATGGTGCCGATGTCAAGCCCCTCGCAAGCATTGGCAAGCACACCTAATCGCCGTCTCACGGCATGAGACAACAATGTGCAACCCTGCCATTGTCATCGTCCTCAGGAGCGCGTTATGGGCATCAGCTATGCCACCGAACATGCAGCCAACCGACTCAACCAGCGCGGTATCCCGGGCGAACTGTTGGAGTTGCTGTTGAGCTACGGCGATGCACGCCACGATGGCAACGGTGCCCGCGTGGTGGCTTTCAGCCAACGCGCGAGCCGCCGGCTGCGCAATGAGCTTGGCGACAAACGCTACGCGCGCTGGGAATCACGGTTGAACGTGTACGCTGTGGTGTCTACCGACGGTGCATTGGTGACCGTGGGGCATCGATTGCACCGATTGAATCGGCGGGGGTGAGGTGGCGATTTCGCATGATTTTGTTAAATCGTGCAAGGGCCTAACCGACAAGAGCCTGTATTCTCAACTGTGCGACCACACGGAGCTGTTCAAGCAGTTCAGCGACAACCCCAGCTTCAAGCGCTGGCTGACCGACATGGTCTTCGACTCGACCTACCACCCGGGAGCAGTGCCGCCAAAGGCCCCGCCACGGTCGGGAGCGACGGCGTGACAAACACTGAGTGAGAAAAGGCGTGGTGAGCTGAGCTACTGCAGCCAGCCACGGCAAGAATTCCGCATTGCGTAAGGAGACAACTGGATGAGGAAGTTGCCTATCTCAGTAAAGTGAATTGGTCCGCTGCACCTGAGCTTGTCGATGCCTTCACGCTAAACGAATCGGACCTGTATATCGATCTCGGCGCTCGCCGAATACGTTGCCTAATCGTCCTGCTTGAGCCTCAACTAACGCCGGCGTTGGGCCGGTCTTGCGCCCAAACCGCAACACCGCGGTCGCGTCGCTGGCCTCGGCCCATAAGAGTCGCCCGGTAATCTTGCTGCTGCGATCATAGCGGTCAATCTGCTGATAACCGTTGCTCGCAGTCGCGATTTTTTCATCGTCGAGCACGCTGTCCATTTACTCGCGCCAGGATGCCTTGGCTCACGCTAACAACCCCACACGCCGAGCATGCAGTTGCACGCCCGGCGTGTGCTGCCATTGCGCCTACCGCTTCATCAGTGCACGGCGCTGCGCTCGTTTCAGTTGTGCTCGCTCAATATCTCCGAGCGAGGGGCCCATGTCCTCACTGGCAAAACCCAAGCCGGTTGCCCGCACTTCTTCCATGGTGGCTACGTAATCCTCGTCATCGTCTTCTTCATCAAAAGCGAAGTTGGTTGATTCGGGGTTGATCGTCATCGTCTTCTCCTGCGCACAGTGGAGACATATATATAAAACGCAATATATGGTATTGTCAATAGGCCGTGTTTGCAGTGGTTGCCAGTACAGGCGGCAGCTCGTGCGCTCAGGGCGTTGCAACACGGGTCAGTCTTCTATCGGGAGCAGGTGATGAACACGGGCAGGGGATGCGTGCTGGTGCTGGACTTGGAGGCTACATGCTGCGACGACGGCAGCATGGCGCGCGCGGAAATGGAGATCATCGAAATCGGCGCGGTGATGGTGGAGTGCGTCACGCTGCACACGTTGGACGAGTTTCAGGCCTTCATTCGGCCAGTTCGTCATCCGTGTTTGACCGACTTCTGTACCCGTTTGACGTCGATCCAGCAGGCGGACGTGGACGCTGCTGACGGCTACCCGGCGGTGCTTGAGGCCTTCAGTGCGTGGATCGATCGCCATCATGTAGTGGGGTGGGGCTCGTGGGGCCGCTACGACTTGCATCAGTTCGAGTACGACTGCGGCTTTCACCAGGTGCCGTGGCCGTTCGACTTTGAGCACACCAATTTCAAAAAGGTGTTCACTGATCGCCACCCGATCAAAAAGCGGGTCGGGTTGGGCACCGCGCTGACCATGGCGGGGCTGGGCTTTGACGGGACGCCACATCGCGGAATCGATGACGCACGCAATATCGTCCGGCTGCTGCCGTTTTTGTTGGGCGACGCGGTGCTGCCGTTGCCACGGTTTTAAGCAGCCACGGCCACGCTGGCCTGGCCAGGGAGATTGCGATGATCCAGACGCGGTTGTTTCTTGATTGTGAGTGGGCCGATAACCTCGGCAGCGAGCTGGTCAGTATCGCGTTGGTCAGCGCAGACGGCGCGCAGCGCTTTTATGCCGAGCTGAATCCGCTGCCGAAGCAAGCGACGGATTTTGCCCGTTACGTTGTGTATCCGCTGCTGGATCATGGCTATTGGGCAATGCCCTGTGCCGAACTCACCCGCCACTTGCGCAGGTTTGTTGCACCGCTGCCCAATCCGCTGGTGCTCTACGACCACCACAACGACGGCGCCTTGTTCCGTTACGCGATGGATGGCTTCGAGGAAGCGGATGCCGATGCGCTCGGGCCATATCCCGAGGTGGCGCAGCAGTTGCTGTCGCACGATGCGTTGAAGGCACAAATCGAGCGCTACTTCAGCGAACACCCGGCCGCGCGCGCCCGTCGCCATCACGCGATGACGGATGCCGAAGCATTGCGCTGGGCGTACTCGGCCGCGAATGCGGAAGGGCTGGTGTGAGTTCCAGTAACGCGGGCGCTGCTGGCGGGCAGCGCTTGCCGGAGCAATTGTGCCAATTGAGCTTCCAGTCCCAGCTAAGCAAAGGATCACGAGGATGAAGACGAATACGTCATTGCACCGGGCAGCGAGCGCTGCACGCGCGGCGCTTGCCGATCTGTTGGCCGAGATGCCCGCACCGGCACCAAAGCTGGCGGGCGCGCTGGAAATCATCCGGCAAATACTGGCCGACATCGAGGCCGGGCAGCATCCGCCGGGCCCGCAGATGCGCACTATGCCGGCGCAGGTGACGCAGTGCGAAGCTGCTGCAACCAAGGCAGGCGAGCGCAGGACGTACTTTGGGTTGCTAGTCCACGAGAACGGGCTGATCAACCTCGACGACATCAAACAGTTGCCGTTTTATGCGTTTTGGCTGAACAGTGCGGCCAGCTCAACGATGCCCGTCAACGCAGACGGCGAATGGGTTTATCGCCATGATTGGGAGGCGTTCGCCCGATTGTTTGTCCGTACTGGACGCCATCGCTTCAGCGCCATGAGTGCCGATGGGTGACGCAGGGCATGCCGTGTGCGGTCCGATATCTTCGGAAAAACATTGCCTTTGAAGCCGAGCTTTCAGCGCTGAAAGATACGCGCAAATGAACACGCACCGCAAGGCACTGGCGCGCTATCACGCGGCACGCGATCAGCATCTGAGCGGGCATGAGCGAGCAGCGGGGGTAGGCGGTGCCGTCGGCACCGATGCCTAGCCCACGGCCGATTCATCGCAACGTGTTAGCGCACACCCGGTCGAAGATGATGATCGCAAGCTGCGAGCAAGCCGTTTTGGCGCTCTGCCAGTGATGCCAACGGGGATCGAGGTTTGCGTACTCGCAAGGTCTGGTTTCTTCCACGTCGTAGGGCTGCGCGTTGGCAAGCTGAACCTGCAACTGTTGTAACGGTGATTCTCCGTTGGCTTGCTGGTAGAGCCGGTCGAATGATTGCAATGCGAGCGCAACGTCCGCATCGCCGAGGTGATCGGCCAAGGCCAGGAAGTCGAGGTAATCGCGCATGGCATTGCGCTTGAGGATCAGCACCCCTTTAATGCGCAGAACCTCAGCCTTGCTCGGGACGGTGATTCGCGCACCGCTGTAGTCCATGACCGCCGTTTCCAGTGGCTCGTCGCGGATCAGCTGGCGCACTCCGGTTTCGATGCCATCGAGGTTTCCGAGGATTTCAACGGGTCGTTGCACGCGGGCCGTTTTCAAGCCAGCGACAGACTCAAGCTGGGCCAGCACCGCATCCAAGCGAGTAAGATTGGCGCGAAATGCCGAGGCAGTTTCGCCGCCCAGCACGGCATCCGGCACGATGCGCTGGAGCCTTGCCACGCAAGACAAGGCGCGTTCCCAGTCAGGTAGCGGTGCGGTGTGCTTCGGCATAGTGCAACGAGAAGTGGTGGCGTTGCGCGTAAGGATCACAAGCGTGGGCGCGGCAGACACGCGCCACTTTGTCGAGCAAGGCGTGGTTGGCCAGGACCGCCCGTCGCAGTTCGGCCCAGTCATCCCAGTCGCCACGCGAGATCACATCGTCGATGGCGGCGAGGGTGAAGCGCTGATGGTTGAGGTGTCGATGGCGCATGGCGGTCAATAATCGAACGTGAGTGGCGCCGCGTCATAGTGACACACACACCGCCTGTGCCGAGGCGTGGGTGCAAGCCGAATTGTTTTGTGATGCCTATGTCGCCATGCGTATATCGCCACGTTGCGTTCCACAGGCGTGTTTGCAAGTATTGCGCCATGAGCGTCAATGATCATCATCGCCTCGACCAACGCAGCCTCGCCCTGCATCAGGCCATAGCCGGCGCGCTGCGGCGCGATCCGAGCCTGGTGCAGAAGGCAAAGGGCAATCTGGATCGTTGGGAGAAAACGGCGCCGGGCCCGTGGATCGCCGAATGGCGTGCCGTGTTGGACGGGCCCTTTGATGCGCTGCTTGCGCTGCTGGTGGCGTCGGATGAAAACGCGGTTCGCATGCGTCAATCGAGCCCATTCGCCGGCGTGCTCACTGAGGCTGAACGCAGGGCGATCTATAAATCGCATGCGGTTTGAGCACTTCGAAAAGTGGATCCGTTGACTCAAGTCAACGAAACGGGCTTATGCACCGTGCATAAAACCGCCGATGAGGCGATCGCTGCTTTTGGACTGCTGCCGATCTCCCCAGGAAAGAATATCTTCGCTTGGTCATGGCACTCCTTCTTGACCATGATCGGCCTTCTTGGAAGTGGCCGCGTTAACAGGGTAGAACCCACCAGCAAGTTCATGGGCGATTCCGTGACAGGTGTGCGCTACCTTTCGTATCGCGCCGATCCATGACGGCGGTCGCGGCAGACGCTGCATGACCTACTGGCCGGACGAACGGGGAATCCTGGAAATGGCTTTGCGTGTCGGCAAGCTTGCGGGTACTAACCAGTTGCAGTGGCTGCGCGTGCAGCGGGACATCGAATGGTGGCATGCCGAGCGCGAAACTTCCGGCGAACTGCGCCAGATCAAGCAGGCGGCTACTGGATGCACTTCAGTGCCAGCGCTACGCGGTATTCATCGACAGCCCATTCAACCGTGTTGGGCTGAACAGCCGGTACAACACTCCAAGCACGATCCCGGCGAGGGCGCCGCTGACATGCGCCATGTAGTCGATGTTGCTGCTGCCATCGTCGTGATTCAGGTCGTAGACGTTCCAGCCGAGGAACCATAGCGAAACCCACATTACCGGGATACTGAAGCGGCGCACCCACAGTAGAAACCAGAACAAGCACCAGATCCGTGCGCGCGGCAGCAGGGTAGTAAGCAACGCCATCATGCCCATCGCCACCCCGGACAGACCGATGCTCGGCAGGGCATTGCCCGCCACCACGCTGTAGCTGTAGGCCAGGCTGCTGACGACTGCCATCAGCACGATCGACACGGCGAAATGCATTGAGCCCAACGCACTTTCGACTGCGGACGCGAAAATAAAGAAGAAGAACAAATTGCCCAGCAGGTGCTCCCAATCCGCGTGCGCGAAGGCTGAGCTGATCATGCGCAGAAAGCTGTACTGTAGTGGGTTGTATTGCAATGTTTCAGTCAGAGGCTTGGGTACCTGCGCCTCGAAGTCCGCGAAGCCTCGCGATAACTTGCTGCGCAGGTAATTGAGGTTTTGCTCGCGGTCGCGATAGAACACCTGGCTGCGGGCCGCGCCCGCCATTTCGGCGATTACCGGCTCCGGTTCGGGGCTGTTGCGCAAACGCAGGTACACGGTGATGCAGGCGTTGCGGGTGTCGCCGGCATCGGCGACGCTGCGCAGGATCGCCGCGAGATTGGGTTCCAATGCCCGGGTACAGTATGCCGTCGCCTTGCGCTCATACGCCGCATCCGACTTCAATTGCGACATGAATGTGGCCAGACTGACCAGGCAGACGAGGATGGTGAGATACGGGACACGATACAGACTGACATCGAGCTTGTAGGGGATGAATACCATGTTGAATCTCCTGGCGTCGTGTCGCGTGGTGCGCAATCGTTACCTCGGCATCAAAGTATTCTCGCCCCTGATCTTTCAGTGCATAAGGCTGGCTCTTGCGGGGGGAGTGCACGAGTTGACGTACAAGGTTCCAATAACGCAATTGACCGGGCTTCATCCTCTGCTCCCTACGTTACTTCCCAGGGTACCGCTATAATTTGGTATCGCGGCTCCAATCAAGATGCACCAGCTCGTGCCCTTCATGATGTTCCGTCTCCGTTAAGATCGGGCGATGTTGACCGGTCTCACCAGCGGCGTTTAAGGATGCTCTGAGCAAGTCAGTCACCATTGAAAGCGGTAGGCGTTGACTGTACAACTGAATGCAGTCGCTGGTCACCCGGCCGACGCCCTGTCGATCCTTTAGCCGTCGGAGTTCGAGTCGGTTCAACCCTTTTCGGAGTCAGAATTGAAGCGTGTTTGCTTGCCTGCTGCCGGGCACCTTGTAGTGCTGGTTGCTACCGCCAATCGAGCTGAGTTGCTCGGATCCCGTTGTTTCCCTTCGATCATCAACCAGACCCAGTCATTCGATCGGCTCGTGCTGGTCGATGATTCAGACGATGCCGATCAGTCTAGGCAGGTGGAGGCACTTGTCCATCAGCAGACCATAGCGATCGATTTGCTCCGCAATCGCCGCACTCGGGGAGCCGCTGGCGCCTGGAATACAGGCATTGACCATATTGCCAGGCAGTTTTCGGACCCGTCGGCCGTCCATATTGCCATCCTTGATGATGATGACGCGTGGGAGCCAGACTACTTGGAGAAGGCGATATCTGCGCTTCAAAGTGGCGCTGAGGTGGTCGCATCGGCCTTTCAGCGGATCGTGGATCAGGATCCAGTGCGGCTGGTCATTCCGCCAGCCGAGCTGACGGCCGAACCATTCATGGTTGGCAATCCGGGCATCCAGGCAAGCAATCTGATCGTGCGACTGGATCGTTTGCTGGAAGCCGGCGGCTTCGATGAAGCCCTGCGTAGTTGCACCGATCGTGACCTGTGCATTCGGCTGGCGCGAACGTGTGGCGGTGCTTATTCCCGAATCGAAAACGCCACGGTTCGACATTACGCCTGCTCGAACAGGCCGCGTATCAGTACACCTCGATCACCTGCGCGGATGAACGGCCTTGATGTTTTTTTTGCGAAGTACCGGCCGCAAATGTCATTGCAACAGCGCATCGATTTCGAGCACAGAGCGCTCAGCTATTTCGGTTGGGCTCCATCCAGTGCGGCCAACGCCAACGGCAATGTTGCGCCCATGACAGAAAGATCCTCCGAAACTGTTCAGGGGAGTACTCAACTCGTCGTTGGGCTCATAGCGGACGACCGTCGAGTGGAATCTGTCGGCGGTCTTCTCGAAGACATCCTCCAACTCCAGGACGAATCGGGATTGGCCGGGGTGGACGTGCTCATCCTTGAAAATGGCACCGATCGATCGGCGTCGTCCAATCTCGCCCAATTGGTGGCCAGGGTTCGGCAACAGGGATTACGGGTACACCTGATCGATCGGGAGAGTCAGTGCGACGCTGCAACCGATGGCGATCTGGCGAGTGGGCACTATGAGGATATCGAACGATTGAGCATCGGCCCGGCCCGGACGGCTTTGCAGACGTATCTCTACCACTTCGCAATGGCCCGGCCAGGCTCGGTGGTCTGGATCATCGACGACGACATGCGCTTGACTCCGTTGATCGAGGGCGCCGACGGACATCAGCGATGCCGTATTCCGCTGGCAGCTCAGCTCCAGATATTGCGGCAACAAGATGTTGCGATTGCGATTGGTCGATACACCGGGGCCGCGCCACTGCCTGCCATGTCGACAGTGCGGGTTCAACTCGTCGATCTCTTGGCCAGCCTGCGTTGGCTCATGGTTTTGGATGCAGATGCAGCGTTGCCCGATACTACGGGCCACAACCGTGAATTGCGACGTGACCGGAGGGACTATTACTACGACCTGTCGCATCACGAGACTGACCGATTGGAGACTCCATTCTTGCTGGAGCCAGCATTTGCCGGCGAGACCGTAGCCCAGGCCAGTGCTCGCCTGTGCGCCTGTGCTGATCGCATCCTCGCTGGCGAACAGGTGTTCCGGCCCTTGGTGCTGGATGCGCATGAGGTCGTTGCAATGCATTCCGATGCCGATCTCAATCGCGGAGGCAATACGTTCGTTTTCGATATTCAGGCACTTCGCGATGCACCCAATGCCGTTCCTGAGATAGCCGGGCGCCCGACCAGACGATCAGACATGATTTGGGCGTTGTTACAACGAGCCCAATTTGGCCGCACCGTGGTCACGGTCCCCATTGGCGTCTATCACGATCGCAGCGGTTTGCCAGCGCCGATCGTCCTTGACGAGCAGTCCATCGCTGACGACATTCGCGGCTTTGCTCTGTTCAGCGCACTCAAGGACGACTTGCTTGATGGTTGCACGGGTATTGGCGAGCGTTCCGAGAAATACCTGGAAGAAAGGCTGGCCGCCTTCCGACTCTCGTTCCATCGCATCCGTGGATTGGCCAGAGAACTGGAGCAGCTGGCCAACTCGGCGCCTGCCGGGCTCCCGTATCCGCAGTTCTGGGATGATTTCGCGAAACGTATTCTCCGCTTGTATGCAATCGACGTTCTGGTTCGGATCGAGCAACAAGTGCGTCTCCTCACCTGTTGCCAAGTGCATGATTTCAAGACGCGATTGCCTGAGGTGATTGCCGATCACCAGAACCGTTTGGCGAAGTCCAGCGTTATCCACATCCAGTTGCAGAAACAGCGCGTCGCCAATGCACGCAGCGCGGTTGATGCACTCAATATTCAGCATGGCAGTCTGCGTGTGCTGGGCCACGGTTGCGAGGGCGTGGTGTTGGCCGACGCCGACACCGTTTTCAAGGTATTCGACCTCTGGACGCCACAAGACTCAGCGCGCGCGCAATCTTTGCTGCCGCGGCTGATCGGTCGCTGGGCAGATGCACGCTCGTTGTATCCGCTGCAAGCATGGAAAGCGATTGGCCATCAACATGTCCTGATATACCCCTACCAAGACAGCCAGCCTTTTACCGGTGGCAATGGTCCTGGCCTGGTCGACTTGCTGGTCGAGTGTCATCGCCACGGGCTCATATGCCGCAACATTCACCCAAAGAACCTCCGCGTCGTAGATCGGGTGGTCCGCTTGATCGACTACGGCCGCGACCTGTACGTATCCGAAGCGGTGGCAGACTTCAAGGTTGAGTTCGTCGCCATGTGCCGGCGAGCCTTTTTGTCTTGGCGCTGGTGGCATCGGAATGATCTGGACGGATTGCTGCACAAAAGCATTCGGGATCACGATCTGCCTGAACTGGAGGGATTCGAATACTTCCTGAGCGCGGTATATCAAGTGCTTGGCCTGTCCGTGCCAATGGATCCGGTTGAAGCCCGGGCTGTTGAACTACAGCCTGGCCGCGTGCTGGACTACGGGTGCGGCAAGGCAAAGCTTGCACTGCGCCTGGCGGCATTGGGAGCGGAGGTCGTTGCATATGACCCCGATCCGAACTTGCGTGCGCGACTCAACAGTCGTACTGAAACCGGGTTTAATCCCGTATTTACTGCCGATGCAGCCTGCGCCGTCGGTCCCTACGACTTGGTTGTCTGCCGGCGGGTGGCGTGCCTTCTGGAAGATGCCCAGCTTGAGGCACTGCTCGCAGACCTGCGACGTAGCGTCGCGCCAACGGGGCGGGTGCTGTTTGCACTTTGTCATCCCGTGTATGCACCGCGATGTGCAACGCCGGAAGCAACCCCCCTGAATCCGCACGATGGTGATTCGGAACGAACGTTTTTGTGGGAGAAGCTTCACCGGCATACCGGTCGCCGGCTCGGGGAGATACACCGACCCGAGCGCCAGTTGCGTCGATTGCTCGGACGTGCGGGTTTTCGAATCGTCGAACGCGCCGAGCGGCGCTCGATCGACATGGAACGCTTTGAGCCTATCGCGGACCTCTTGATGTTTGAGCTGGAGCCGGTAGAGGTACCCATGGTGAGCCTGCTCATAAAGGCATGCGCCATGGACGCGCGAAACCTCGCTGTCCACGTCAGGCATTTGGTAAGCCAACTCGAACAGCCGCGTGTATTCAAAGAAGTACTGCTGACTCTGGATGCGAAAAAGAACAACTTCTTGCGGCAACATGGTCTATCCGACTATGCCTGCTTGCTGCGAGAGGCAGAGGTTCTTCGCAATGAGGGCTGGATCGACCGGATCGTCATTGGCCCTTTGCCTGGGGATGCTGCTGCCGCGCTAAACAGGTCTTGGCTAGGCCATGACTGCACTGATACTCATGCCATCAACGGGGCCCAGCTGTCTTCGACGCTTGCGGGATTTGAAGCATGCGCAACGCGTTACCTGTTGCATGCCGACGTCGACGTGATGATCGGCCGCCACGACTCCAGTCACGATTACTTGCAGGAAATGCTCGAATCGTTGCGAGAAGACCCGATGGCTGTCACCACTGCGTTCAACATCGCCCAAGACAACAATCGGCCTTACACATCGGATTCGACTGCCGGACCATGGCGTACAGAGTCCCGGATTGGCCTCGTTGACTTGGTGCGCATGCGCGCCTTGCTCCCGTTTCCATCCGCCTTGTCGAGAAATGACCCACCCATGGCTTGGCATCGTGCCCTCGACCTGGCTGTTGCACAGGGGCAATGCAGCTCGTTGCGGGGCGGCGACCGGCGCACTTTATTTGTGCATCCCCCCAATAGCCGCAAACAGGATGCTCGGTTGTGGTTTCAGGTGCTGGGACAGATCGAGGTCGGCCAGATACCGGATTGTCAGGTCGGTGAGGTGGATTGGGTGGGCGAGGGCGTGGATTGGCTGACGCCAAGGCGCTTTGAGCCATTCGTATTCATAATCGCCGGACGCAATGTGGCCCCCGGGCGTTTCCGTCGCTGTCTTGAATCCATCCTGAGGCAACGGCGCGATGATTGGGGCGCCATCGTGATTGACGACGCATCGACACCCGCATGGGCCGATGAAATAGCCTTGCTTTGTCAGCCCCATGCGCAGCGAATCACATTTCTTCGCAATCGCATGAGAATGGGGTTGCTCGCCAACATGACCCAGGCCATACGGCACCACTGCGGTAACCCTGCGACGGTGATCATCACCCTGGACGCTGACGACTGCCTGATCGGCGATCAGGTGCTTGATACGGTCTGCGCACAGTACAACGACGGCGCCGATGTCACCGTGGGTACGATGCTGCGGACCGACAAGCAATGCGATTACCCGGTCACTTTTGCGACGCCTCGCAATTGTCGTGGCGGAAACGTTTGGCAGCATCTACGAACTTTCAGAAAGCGGCTTTTTGACGCCATTCCCGACGCGCAACTGCGGCAAGATGGCTGCTATATCGATCTTTCAACCGATTGGGCGTTTATGTTGCCAATCGTCGAGATCGCCAGTCAGCCGCGTCATATCCAGACGCCTTTATACCTGCATGAACCTTCTGGTAGACGCGACGCCGAAAACAAGATCGCACGGGAGGCGGTGATCGCACGGCTCGTTGCCCTACCACCGCTAGCTCGTCAGACTGAGCCATCAACATCTGGTGTCACATGAGTCATTCAGATCGACAGTTAGCGCGGCGGCCCTCTATCGCCGTCATCGGCGACGCACGCATCACCCCTGGAAGTCGGCATGAAGCTTTGGCCCATGCAATCGGATGTGGGTTGGTCGACGCCGGTTATCGCTTGGTCACTGGCGGCATGGGTGGAGTCATGGAGGCTGCGCACCGAGGTGCGCGCGACTCGGCAAACTGGTTCGACGGGGCCGGGATTGGAATACTGCCGGGGACAAACCCCGGCCAGGCCAACCCATATGTCGACATCGCAATACCCACTGGAAGTGACCATGGGCGCAACCTGGTCGTAGCCCAATCCGAGGCAGTCATCGCCATCGGCGGAGGGGCCGGAACCTTGTCCGAGATCGCCTTTGCCTGGATCCACCGGCGATTGATTATCGCTTTGCGTTGTGATGGCTGGAGTGAACGGTTGGCTGATCAGAGGATAGACGGAAGAATTCGCTACAAGGACATTCCCGAGGATCGCGTCTATGGGGCCAACTCAGCCGACGAGGCAATTACGCTGTTGGCGCATTGGTTACCGAAATACACCATGCACCATCGGCGTATCGCTTGATGAACCGCCCCGGGATTTGAGGAGGCTCCAACTCTTGAGAGAATAGATCCATGAACAAGCCCGCCAAGTATTCCCCCGGAAGTCCGCGCGCTCGCGGAGCGCCTGGAAGCAGCTCCGCCGCGACGCCAGCGCCGTGTTGACTCAGACGCTTGCTGCTGGCCTGAAGTGGCCGAAAACTATGCGATAATCAGCGGCTTTATCCCCATTCCCGACGGCTGGCCTGACCGGCCGAATCTATGCAACATATCCGCAATTTCTCGATCATCGCCCATATCGATCACGGCAAGTCCACGCTGGCTGATCGCATCATCCAGCTTTGCGGCGGCCTTCAGGACCGCGAGATGGAAGCGCAGGTGCTCGATTCCAATCCGATCGAGCGCGAGCGCGGCATCACCATCAAGGCGCAGTCGGTGTCGTTGCCGTACACCGCGCGCGACGGGCAGACCTATCAGCTCAATTTCATCGACACGCCCGGACACGTCGATTTCAGCTACGAGGTGAGCCGCTCGCTGGCGGCCTGCGAAGGTGCGCTGCTGGTGGTGGACGCGGCGCAAGGCGTGGAGGCGCAGTCGGTCGCCAACTGCTATACCGCCGTGGAGCAGGGGCTGGAAGTGGTGCCGGTGATCAACAAGATCGACCTGCCCACCGCCGATGTCGAAAAAGTCAAAGGCGAAATCGAGGCCGTGATCGGCATCGATGCCAGCGATGCCATTGCCATCAGCGCCAAGACCGGTCTGAACGTGATCGATGTGCTGGAAGCCATCGTCGCGCGCATTCCGCCGCCCACGCCGCGCGACACCGACCGATTGCAGGCGCTAATCATCGACTCGTGGTTCGACAATTACCTTGGTGTGGTGTCGCTGGTGCGGGTGATGCAGGGCGAGATCCGGCCCGGTGACAAGATTCTGGTGATGTCCACCGGTCGCGTGCATCTGGTCGACAAGGTCGGCGTGTTCACGCCCAAGCGCAAGGATCTGGCCAAGCTCGGCGCCGGCGAGGTCGGCTGGATCAACGCTTCGATCAAGGACGTTCACGGCGCTCCGGTCGGCGATACCCTGACCTCGGCGGCGTTGCCGGCAAGCAAGCCGCTGCCCGGTTTTCAGGAAATGAAGCCACGCGTGTTCGCCGGCCTGTTTCCGGTGGATTCGGAGGATTACCCGGCGCTGCGCGAGGCGCTGGAAAAGCTGCGTCTGAACGACGCCGCGCTGCGTTTCGAGCCGGAGAGTTCGGAGGCGATGGGTTTTGGTTTCCGCTGCGGTTTTCTCGGCATGTTGCACCTTGAAATCGTGCAGGAGCGGCTTGAGCGCGAGTACGATCTCGACCTCCGTGGTGTATGAGGTGCTGATGACCGATGGCACTGTGCTCAGCCTGGATAACCCGGCCAAATTGCCGCCAGCAAACAAGTTGGTCGAAATCCGCGAGCCGGTCATCCTTGCCACCATCCTCACACCACCCGATTACGTCGGCAATATCATCACCCTTTGCGAAGAAAAACGCGGCGCGCAGCAGGGCATCAATTACCTGGGTAGCCAGGTACAGATAACGTACGAGCTGCCGATGGCCGAGGTGGTGCTCGACTTCTTCGATCGCCTGAAGTCGATCAGTCGCGGTTATGCCTCGCTGGACTACCATCTGCTGCGTTTTGACGCCGGCCCGTTCGTGCGCGTGGATACGCTGATCAATGGCGACCGGGTGGATGCGATGAGCCTGATCGTGCATCGCGCACAGGCTGATCGGCGTGGCCGCGAGATTGCCGAGAAGATGCGTGAGCTGATTCCGCGGCAGATGTTCGATGTTGCCATTCAAGCGGCGGTGGGTTCGCAGATCATCGCGCGCACCACGGTCAAGGCGATGCGCAAGAATGTACTGGCCAAATGCTACGGCGGTGACGCAACACGCAAGAAAAAGCTGCTGGAAAAACAGAAGGCCGGCAAGAAGCGGATGAAGCAGGTCGGCCGGGTATCGATCCCGCAGGAAGCTTTCCTCGCGGTTTTGCAAGTCGACAACAAGTAAGCTGGCCACAACAACCTGCGAGGAAGTGCGCGTGAGAGTGGATTTTGCCCTGATTCTGGTAGTGCTGTCGGCCCTGACCGGCCTGATCTGGTTGGTCGATCATCTGTTTTTTGCCAAGGCGCGGCAACTGCGCGCAACGCAAGCGGTGGCTGGCAACGCAGTAAGTGAGCCGGTCATCGTTGAGTACGCGCGTTCGTTTTTCCCGGTGATTTTAGCCGTTCTGCTGATTCGCTCATTTCTTGGCGAGCCGTTCCGGATTCCGTCCAGTTCAATGATGCCCACGCTTTTGATTGGCGATTTCATCCTGGTCAACAAGTTCAGCTATGGCTTGCGCTTGCCGGTGCTCAACACCAAGCTCGTCGAGCTGGGCGAGCCCAAGCGCGGTGATGTGGTGGTATTCCGGCCGCCGCACCATCCCGATCAGGACTGGATCAAACGCATCATCGGCCTGCCCGGTGATCGGATCGGCTACCACAACAAACAGATCTTCGTGAACGGCGAGCCGGTGCCAATGCAGCCAGCTGGTATCTACATTGGGGTTGGCCGGGGCCGCGATCACACCGGCGCGCAGATGCTGCGCGAAACCCTTGATGGACGCGAGCATGTGTTGCTGCATCGCGACCATCGCTCGCGCGGCGATGGTGATTTTGAGGTGCCGGCAGGGCACTATTTCGTGATGGGCGATAATCGCGATAATAGCGAGGACGGGCGCTTCTGGGGCTTCGTGCCGGAAGATCAACTGGTTGGGCGGGCGTTTGCAATCTGGATGAATTGGGACAGCCAGGCCGGTGGCGTCGATTTTTCGCGCATCGGCACGGTAATCAAGTAGTTTGCTAGCCGCGCGCTTGCCGTTGCCTGCTCGCTGCGCCATGGCCTGATGCCTCAGGCGCGGAAATGAATGTACTGTCAAGTACGAAGCACTACACTGGCCATTTACGGGGAGCACAACGATGAACAAACAAAAAGGCCTCACCTTTATCGGCTTCGTGATGCTGCTTGCGATTCTGGGCTTCTTTGCCTATGCCGCGATGCGCCTGGTACCCATCTACACCGAGTATTTTGCAGTCAAGAGCGCGATGAAGGCAGTTGCGGCGGAAAGTGGCTCTGCGCAGATGCAGCCTGGCGATATTCGCAACAAGCTGATCAAGCGTTTCGATGTGAGTTACGTAACGTCGGTAAACCCAAATGATATTCGGGTCCGGCGTGATCGCAACCCGAGCATTACCATTGCCTACGAGGTACGCAAGCCGTTCATCTCCAATATTGATCTGGTCGTTTCCTTTTCGCATACCCAAGAACTGAGCCGTGGTGCTGGTTACTGATCCGATCACTGGCCACCGTTTCTCCGATCCGTCGCTGCTGGAGCAGGCACTGACCCATCGCAGTGCCGGTAGCCAGCACAACGAGCGACAGGAGTTTCTCGGCGATGCTTTGCTCAATTGCATCGCCGCAGAAGCGCTATATCGTCGTTGGCCGCGTGCCGACGAAGGCGCATTGACCCGTGCCCGTGCCGAGTTGGTGCGCGAGTCCGCACTGGCCGAAGTGGCGCGTCGCCTTGATCTCGGTCCGCGCTTGAGCATGGGGCCGGGTGAAATGAAATCGGGTGGTCATCGCCGTGACTCGGTGCTGGCTGATACCGTGGAAGCGATCATCGCGGCGATATATCTCGACGCCGGGTTTGCGGCCTGTCGCGAGGTGGTGTTGCGCTGGCTGGAACCGGATATCGCGGCGCTGCCCGTAGGTAAAGTCAAAAAAGATGCCAAGACCCGGCTGCAGGAATGGCTGCAAGGTTGTTCACGCCCGTTGCCGGAATATGAGCTGATCGAAACACGCGGCGCCGAGCACGCAAAGATATTCTCTGTGCGTTGCACGTTGCCCGATGCTGACCTGGCTGCCATCGGTGAAGCGGGTTCACGTCGGCAAGCCGAGCAGGAAGCTGCCGGAGCGATGTTGATGCATCTGGAGAAACCCCATGAGTGAACCCTATCGCGCGGGATATGTCGCGGTGGTTGGTCGGCCAAATGTTGGCAAATCGACTTTGGTCAATGCTTTGGTCGGGGTCGATATCAGTATCGTTTCCTCCAAGCCGCAAACCACCCGCCATCGGGTGCTGGGTATTGCAAGCAGCGAGGCCGGTCAGCTGGCGCTGGTTGATACGCCGGGCTTGCATCAAAGCCAGGGCAGCGCGATGAGCCGCTACCTCAATCGTGCGGCGCGCGGTTCGGTCGCCGACGTGAACGCGGCGCTGCTGGTGGTTGCTGCAGGGCGTTGGCATGACGAAGACACGCTCGCCTACGACGCGCTGGCCGAGGCCAATGTGCCGTGCGTGCTGGCGATCAACAAGATCGATCTGCTCAAGGACAAGGCGTCGCTGTTGCCGTTCATCGCCGAGCATGTGCAAATCCGCAATTTTGCCGCTGTGCATCCAATCTCGGCCTTGCGCAACAAGGGTCTCGATGCGCTGCGCGACACATTGTTGAAATTGATGCCGGAATCCGAACCGTTGTTTGGTGAGGATGAGATCACCGATCGCAGCGAGCGCTTTCTGGCTGCAGAACTGGTGCGCGAGCAGTTGATGCGCCGGGTTGGCGATGAAGTGCCGTATGCGCTTACCGTGCAGGTCGAGCGCTTCGAAGTGGATGGCGCGATGCTGCGCATCGCGGTAGTGGTGTGGGTGGAGCGCGAGAATCACAAGCCGATTGTCATTGGCAAAGGCGGCGAGCGGATGAAAGCCGTTGCCAGCGTGGCGCGTGGCAACATGGAAAAGCTGTTCGGGCGCAAAGTGTTTCTGGAAGTGTGGTGCAAAGTGCGTGAAGGTTGGGCCGACGATGATGCCGCGTTGCGCCGTTTTGGCTATTCCGAGTAGCGCACGGCCTGATCTGGCCGTCTGCACAGAAGCGCTTCAAAGTGCTGAGCGAGCATTTGTTGAACTGACTTGCGCAGGAAGCTTTTGCTGCGTTGTTCGCC
The DNA here is from genome assembly GCA_002840015.1 of Gammaproteobacteria bacterium HGW-Gammaproteobacteria-2. Lineage (GTDB taxonomy): Bacteria > Pseudomonadota > Gammaproteobacteria > Xanthomonadales > Xanthomonadaceae. The sequence goes on from PGZE01000010.1 coordinate 22,540, forward strand.
GGCAGGCCGGCTCCCACAAGCGCACTGGCTGGCAACAACGCCAGCCCCATGGCTCAGTTTTCGTTGCTGGTTCTCGATTGGGCCGGTGTCGGTCGCTGCCATGCGGGTAAGCGCGCAACCGGCGTGGGTGTTGCATGTGCGGCCGTGGCGCGAGACCAGCATGCTGGTGGAGTTGTTTACGCCCGATTACGGCCGCATCGGTGCCTTGTCACGCTCGGTACGTGGCCCGAAACGGCAATGGATACGTGCGGTATTGCAGCCATTCACACCATTGCGGATCGATTTTCAGCAGCGCGGCGAGCTGGCCAATCTGGGCGCGGTAGAGCCCGCCGCAGCGCCACTGCCGTTGTCCGGCGAAGCGGTGCTTGCCGGGTTTTATGTCAACGAATTGCTGCTGCGACTGACCCCGCGCAATGATCCTCAACAGGCATTGTTTGGCCGCTATTGCGCGCTGCTCGATGCGCTGGCCAGTGAAGCGAATCTGGCCTGGACGCTGCGTTGCTTCGAGCGCGATCTGTTGACCCAGCTCGGCTATTCGTTGTCGTTTGCGCACGATGCCAATGGCGCGGCCATCGACCCTGATGCGCGTTATCGCATCGATCCCGAGCAAGGCGCAGTGCGCGCGCTGACTTCTGATCGCAGTGCGGTTAGCGGTGCGCAATGGCTGGCACTGGCCGCTGATGTGGAGCCGGAGCAAGCCACATTGCGTGTGTTGCGGCGAGTGCTGCGCAATCAGCTAGAGCGTTTGCTGGACGGTCGGCCATTGCGCTCGTGGGACATGCTGGGCGGGTTGATTCGCAAATAGCGGCACCTCGGTCGCCCACAGGGTGGGCTCCTACAGTGAGCGCGACCACTTTTTTGGACTCAAGTCCCGAATGGCCTGCTCATGGCTTTTCGCGCAATGTGCGCTGGCAGGCGTTGACAAACCGATCCCGCAGGCTGGGTTGGCTCAGGTCATTGGCCAGTGCAACCACAGCTTCGCGCAAAGCATCGGCGCCAACCAGCGCGCAACTGCCATTGAGCCGGTGCAGCAGACTGCCAGCAAGCGGATGCTGGCCTTGCGCAAGGGCATCAATGATTTGTCGTTGCAAGTCTGGAAGCTCTTGCAAGAACATGTCATGCAGGGCCGCACGCGTGCTTTCTACACCACCAGCCGCAGCCAGCGCGTGGCTGTAGTTCCAAAGATCGTGTTCGGCAGCAGCAGGCAGCAACTTGCCCACTGCTTGCAACAGTTCAGTACTAGCAACCGGTTTGGTCAATACTTGAATAAATCCGGATGCGAGCAATGCCGTCGTCATAGCCGTGTCATTGTCGGCAGTCAGGGCGACGGCTGGGGTCTGTATGCCAGCGATCCGCAGGCGGATCAACAGATCGGCGCTGTGGCCATCGGGCACATTGGCGTCGAACAACCACAGGTCGAAAGCGATGCGCTGGATGGCCGCCTCAGCTTGCGCCAGTGTGCTGGCGCATTGCACCTGCGCTGGTATCGCCAGTAGTGTCTCGTGCAGATACAGGCGGGTAGGCGGGTCGTCTTCCAGTAGCAGGAGTTTTGCCATCGGCATTCAGATGCGGTGAAGGGTTGTGAGGGTTATCCTGCCACAACATGTCTCGCGCTCAATGGATTGGATGGTGATCAGCTCGTCAATGCACTCTTCGTTGCGCTGCACTACGCTCGTTTTGGTTGTCATCGTGGGGTTGCTGGGCGCCGCCACGGTGAACGCCAAACGGATGAGCGCGCAGGTTGCGATGGTGCGTACCGCGATCGCCGAGGTTCACAAGGTAGATGTGAGCCTGGACTGGCCCGATGATGCCGATAGTGGGCAGTTGAGTATCGATATCGCGCAGATTGATGCCTCTTCGCTGGGTTATCGTTTCGACAAACTGCGCTGGCAATGTGAACTTAAACGCGACGGCGAGGGTTTCGCCTGTGCCGGGCCGGTGCGCTCGGCGCAAGGAAACTTGCCATCGCTGCGTCTGGCAATGTCGTTGTCACACACCGATGCGCTGTTGACTTCGGGTCGGACCCGGGTCGAGGTCAAACGGCTGGCGGCCGCGCCCGACAACACCCGCCTGCTGTTGCGTCAGGTGCCGGTGGCGTGGGTGCAGGCGTTCATGCACACGTTGTGGGCCGATGCGCGTTACAACAAGGGTCGGGTCGATGCGGATTTCATGCTCAACGTGCCCGAGGCGAAGCCGATGCGCGTCAGCGGCCCGGTCACGCTTGCCGGACTGGCGCTGGACACTGCCGATGGCATGATCGCGGCCGAGGGTTTATCGGCGAAGATGCAACTGGATGCGTCGATCAGCGATGCCGCCAGCAGGCTGGCGTTACAGGGATCGCTGCACGGCGGTGAGCTGTTGGCATCGAGCCTGTATGTGGCATTGCCAAAACAAGCGGTCAGCGTGGCGGTGAACGCCGAACGCCGTGGCAATCAGGGTTGGCGATTGCACGGCATCCGCTGGGATGATCCGGATGCCCTGCATGTTGAAGGGGAGGTGCAGCTCGATCCGGCATTCAACCCGCTGCGGGCAACGCTGGCGGTGGTCAGCACGTCATTGCAGGACACCGCGACCCGCTACCTGAGTGGGCCAATCGGAATGGCCGGGCTGGATGGCCTGCTATTGACCGGCAGTCTGCGTGCCAGTCTGGATTGGGGTGAGCATGGTGCCAGCGCAGTCAGTGTGGCGCTGGACAAGGTCAATGCCGTTGCCGCCGATGGCCGTTTCGCACTCGCCGATGTGTCGGGCGAATTGGCGTGGGCTCGTGCCGGTGATTCCGCTCCGGGCACAATCGGTTGGGGTGCTGCGGCAATCTATGGCCTGGGTTTCGGCGCCGGGTCGGCTACGCTGCAAAGCAAAAGTGGTGAAATCGCATTGCTGGCGCCGGTCGCGGTGCCGTTACTCGGGGGAGTTTTTCGACTCAACCATTTCGCGCTCACGCCGCGCCAGGGCGATCAGGGGGCACGCATTCGCCTGGGCATGAAGCTCACCGACCTGGATCTGGGCAAACTGTCGCAACGTCTGGGCTGGCCACCATTCACCGGCACCGTGGGTGGCACCTTGGCCGATGCGCAGTACACCGACAATCGGCTCAGCTTCAAGGGCGGCATCACTATTTCGATGTTCGATGGCGAAGTGCGGATCAACGACATGGTGATGGAGCGGCCATTTGGCGTGGCGCCAATGCTGGCCGCCGACATCGTCTACGATCAACTCGATCTGCAGCCGTTGACTGCGGCTTTTGGCTTCGGTGAAATCACTGGCCGGCTTGATGGCAAGGTCGGCAATCTGCGCCTGCTGGACTGGGCGCCGGTGCAATTTGACGCCGACTTCCATTCCAGCCCGGGCTACAAAGGGAAAAAGAAAATCAGCCAGCGCGCGGTGCGCGATCTGACCAGCGTCGGCGGTGGCGGAATCGCTGCCGGCCTGCAAAACAGCATGCTCAAGATGTTCAGCAATTTCTCCTACGCGAAGTTGGGTCTGAAATGCACTCTGCGACAGAATGTATGCCATATGGACGGTGTTGGTTCAGCCGGGCAGGGCTATACCATCGTCGATGGTTCCGGCTTGCCACGCATCACGGTGGTCGGGTTTTCGCGGCGGGTGGATTGGCCGGTGTTGTTGGCGCGTTTGAAGGCGGTAACCGAAGGGCAGATGCCGACGGTGAATTAACAGGTTTAAAGTCAATCCCGGTAATGTCCGGTACCCAAAATGCAATGGTTTCAACACAGGAGGATGTCATGCGCAAGTTTCTGGTTTCCGGTGTGGTATCGGCGTTGTTGCTCAGCGCCTGCGTCACCATCAATGTCTACTTTCCCGCAGCCGAAGCACAGGAGGCGGCCAAGGAGTTTGTCGACAAGGTGATCGGTGTAGATGCCAATTCCGGCGCCAGCGTGCCTGCAGATTCATCCGGTGGCGGCATGGCGTGGTTGTCGTTCTTCATTGCCGATGCGCACGCACAGGCCGCCGACATCACCATCCGTACACCGGCGATCCAGGCGCGAGCGGGCCACCTTGAGTGGGCTGGTAGCGGAAGAAAACCGCGATCGCAATGCGGTGTATCGCGAGATTGCGGTCGCCAACGGTCATCCCGATTGGGAGAGCAATATCCGCGAGACCTTCGCCCGGCAATGGGTGGACAGCGCGCCGGGTGGAAGCTGGTATCAGGATCGCAGCGGCAACTGGAAGCAGAAGTAATCGCTGAAGAAGCGGCCTGTTCCGGTGTGACGCCGGAGCAGGCCGCAGGGACGAAACCCGACGCCATACACCTTTTTTCGGATGATTTCCTTGCGCAGCGCACAACGCAACGGCTGCGGGTAGCGTTATAGTCGGCACATCGGAACACGCGGACATCCGTGGGAGCCAAGATGAAGCCGACTGACATCGATGAAGCCGATTACTTTCACAAAGTGGTCGATTGTCAGTGGGCTTGTCCCGCACACACGCCGGTTCCCGAGTACATCCGTCTGATCGCCGCGCAGCGCTACACCGACGCCTATCTGGTGAACTGGCGTTCCAACGTTTTCCCCGGCATTCTCGGGCGCACCTGTGATCGCCCCTGCGAGCCCGCCTGCCGGCGTGGCCGGGTGGAAGAGAGCAACGGCGAGCATCCCGAGCCGGTCGCAATTTGTCGGCTCAAGCGCGTTGCGGCCGATCTCAAGAGCGATCCGCGCGCCGGCATGCCCAAGCCGGCCGCGCGCCGCAATGGCAAGCGGGTGGCCTGCATCGGCGCCGGGCCCGCGTCGCTGACAGTGGCGCGTGATCTGGCGCCGCTGGGATACGAGGTGGTGGTATTCGATCAGGACCCAAAGGCCGGCGGCTTCATGCGCACCCAGGTACCGCGTTTCCGTCTGCCCGAGTCGGTGATCGACGAGGAAGTCGGCTACGTGCTCGATTGCGGGGTCCGCTTTGAAGGCAATCGCCGCATCGATTCGCTCAAGGCGCTGCTGGCCGAAGGCTGGGATGCGGTGTTCGTTGGCACCGGCGCGCCGCGTGGCCGCGATCTGGATGTGCCGGGCCGGCAGGAAGCCGCTGCCAACATCCATATTGGCATCGACTGGTTGTCCTCGGTGTCGTTCGGGCATGTCACCGCGATCGGCAAACGGGTGATAGTGCTCGGTGGCGGCAACACCGCGATGGACTGCTGTCGCTCGGCGCGTCGCCTTGGCGGTACCGATGTCAAGGTAATCGTGCGCTCGGGTTTTGCCGAGATGAAAGCCAGCCCGTGGGAGAAGGAAGACGCGCAGCACGAGGGCATCCCGATCCTCGATTTTCGCGTGCCCAAATCGGTGGAGCACGACAACGGCCGGATCACCGGCATGTGGTTCGAAAAGGTCAGTGCGCAGTACGACGCCGACGGCCGCCGCAAGCTGGTGCCCACCGGCGAGCCCGATGAGTTTCATCCCTGCGACGACGTGCTGGTGGCGATCGGGCAGGAGAATGCGTTTCCCTGGATCGAGCGCGACATCGGCCTGAACTTCAATCGCTGGGGCCTGCCCGATGGCGCATGGCCATGCTGCGGCGATCAGCATCGATCTGTTTGCGCGGGGTGAGTCGTTGCAACTGCGGCCCGACCCGATGGTGAATCTGGTTTCGCAGAAGATGGGCATCCATGAGTGGAGCTACGACAACGACATCTCCGCCGAGCAACGCTTCAAGGTGCCGTGGGCGCCAGCCGAAAAGACGTTGAACAACATCGCGATGGAGGTGGAGTTGGGCTTTGATGTGCAGACTGCTCTGCGCGAGACCCAGCGCTGCCTGAACTGCGATGTGCAGACCGTATTCCTGCGTGATCGCTGCATCGAATGCGATGCCTGCGTCGATATTTGCCCGATGGATTGCATCAGCTTTACCGGCAATGCCGATGAGCCCGAATTGCGGCAACGCCTCACCGCGCCGGCACTCAACACCGATCAGGATCTGTACGTGTCCGATGCGCTCAAGACCGGGCGGGTAATGGTCAAGGATGAGGATGTGTGCCTGCACTGCGGCCTGTGTGCCGAGCGTTGCCCCACCGGTGCCTGGGATATGCAGAAATTCCTGTTGCACACCGCGCAGGCCGGGCAGGGCTGCGGCGGCGATGCGAAGCGGAAGGCCGCGTGAAATGCAGGTAGCGAAGCGACGTGGCAACCCAGGAGTGCCAGGAAAAACAAGAAATTGGATTGCTTCGCAGCGCCGCAAAGGATGCGCAAGAGCGGCTGCTCGCAATGACGCCGGAAAGAATGTGTTCGGAGCATCCCAACGGAAGCGACTTCAACCGCGTTTCTTCACGGAGGCTCTTATTCGCGTCTTTTGCGGACCGAATGCTCTGCCGTTGGAATGAACCATGACCGAGGCATCTGTGAAACCGTCCCCCATCACCGCCATCAACGACTTCGTCATCAAGTTCGCCAACGTCAACGGCTCGGGCTCGGCATCGGCAAACGAATTGTTTGCCAAGGCCATCTTGCGCATGGGCGTGCCGGTCAGTCCGCGCAACATCTTTCCGTCCAACATCCAGGGCTTGCCGACCTGGTATGAGGCGCGCGTCAGCGAGGCGGGCTGGCTCGGAAGACGCGGCGGTGTCGATTTGATGGTAGCGATGAATCCGCAAACCTTCGACGCCGACATCAAGGAAATCGTGGCGGGCGGCTACTTGCTGTACGACAACACCAAACCTCTGGCGAACGCGCGTTTGCGGGATGACATCAGCGTGATCGGCGTGCCGTTGACCCGCATCTGCAATGAAACCTATGCCGACCCCCGGCAACGCCAGCTGTTCAAGAACATCATGTACGTGGGCGTGTTGTCGGCTCTGCTGGATATTGAGCCGGCGGTAATCGAAGCGTTGTTTCTGGAGCAGTACAAAGGCAAGGAAAAGCTGGTCGAGGCCAACAAACATGCACTGCATCTGGGCCGTGATTATGCCATTGCCCATCTGACCCATCCGCTGGGCCTGCGCGTGCAGCGCGCCGACAAGGTTGGTGAGCGTATCTTTGTCGACGGCAACAGCGCCGCAGCGCTGGGCTGCGTCTATGGCGGCGCGACGGTCTGTGCGTGGTACCCGATTACGCCGTCGAGTTCGCTGGCCGAATCATTCCAGAAATATTGCCAGAAGTACCGGGTCGATCCGGCGACTGGTGAGCACCGCTACGCGATCATCCAGGCCGAGGACGAAATCGCCTCGATTGGCATGGTGGTGGGCGCCGGCTGGAACGGCGCGCGCGCGTTTACCGCCACTTCCGGCCCGGGCGTATCGCTGATGACCGAGTTTCTCGGTCTGGCCTATTTCGCCGAGATTCCGATCACCCTGATCAACGTGCAACGCGGCGGCCCATCCACCGGCATGCCAACGCGCACCCAGCAGGCTGACCTGTTGTCGTGCGCCTATGCCTCGCACGGCGATACCCGGCATGTGTTGCTGTTGCCGCAAGACCCGTCCGAATGCTTCGATCATGCGGCGGCAGCGCTGGATCTGGCCGACCGCCTGCAAACGCCGGTGTTCGTGATGACCGATCTCGATATCGGCATGAACCAGCGTCTGTGCGCGCCGCTGCAATGGCACGAGGGGCGCGACTACGACCGTGGCAAGGTGATGAGCGCCGCCGACCTCGAAAGCGGCCGCGATTTTGGCCGATACAACGACGTCGATGGCGACGGTATTCCGTGGCGTACCCTGCCTGGTACCCATCCCGCGCGCGGCGGGTTTTTTACCCGCGGTACCAGCAAGGATGCCTACGCACGGTATTCCGAGCGCGGCCCGGATTACGTCTACAACATGGGACGTTTGATGCGCAAATGGGACACCGCCAAGACGCTGGTACCGGCACCGGTGCTGCATCAGGGCGATGTGCCGGCGCGCTGTGGCGCGATCTATTTCGGTTCCACCAGCGCTGCCATGGATGAGGCAATGGCAAGTTTCGCGTCGCGTGGTGTAGCGCTCGATACCCTGCGTCTGCGCGCATTTCCGTTCCCGGCATCGGTAAACGCATTCATTGCCGAGCACGAGCATGTGTTCGTGGTCGAACAAAATCGCGATGGCCAGATGCGCTCGCTGCTGATCAACGAGTTGGCAATCGACCCGGCGCACCTGATCGCAGTGCTGCATTACGACGGCACCCCGATTACCGCACGTTTCATCAGCGAGGCCATTGGCGCGCATATCGCCAAGCGTGCAGCCGCCAAGGAGCAGGTGGCATGAGCGCTGATCGTTTGGTGGCAATTGGCCAAGAGCGATTGGTCCGCAAAGGACGCGAAGGCCGCAAATACAGCAAGAGCGACAATGTTTTTTTGGTCGCGGGCAAAACCGGCAATTGGCTTGTTTTGCGTTCTTTGCGTCTTTTGCGGACCCCAATGCGTTGCGCTTTCTGCCCATCCGATTCCTCAGGCACTCCGGCATGACCTGGATCACCAAACCCAAGCTGCATCACCCGAGCCTGCAACGCAATGCGCTGGGCTGCACCCGTCGCGATTATGAGGGCAAGGTTTCCACCCTGTGCGCAGGCTGCGGCCACGATTCGATCTCGGCGGCAATCATCCAGGCCTGCTGGTCGTTGTCGATCGAGCCGCACCGCGTGGCCAAGCTGTCCGGTATTGGTTGCAGCTCGAAGACGCCCGATTATTTTCTCGGCAACTCGCATGGTTTCAATACCGTACATGGGCGTATGCCGTCGGTACTCACCGGTGCCAACCTGGCCAATCGCGATTTGCTGTATCTGGGCGTGTCCGGCGATGGCGACTCGGCGTCAATCGGCATCGGCCAGTTTGTACATGCCATGCGTCGTGGCGTGAACATGGTCTATATCGTCGAGAATAACGGCGTATACGGCCTCACCAAAGGCCAGTTCTCGGCGACCGCCGATCAGGGCTCCACCTCCAAGCGCGGCGTGGTCAACACCGACAGCCCGCTGGATCTGGTCGCATTGGCGCTGCAACTCGGGGCGACGTTTGTGGCGCGCAGTTTTTCCGGCGACAAGCAGCAACTGGTGCCGTTGATCGAAGCCGCCATCGCCCATCGTGGCGCCGCATTTATCGATGTGGTCAGCCCCTGCGTGGCCTTCAACAACCATGCCGGCAGCACCAAGAGCTACGAGTACGTGCGCGAACACAATGAATCGGTCAATCAGCTCGACGTGTTTCCCACGCGCAGCGAGATCACCGTGGAATACGCGCCGGGCGAGAGCATCGAGGTGACCCAGCACGATGGCCAGACCTTGCGCCTGCACAAGCTCGCTTCCGGCTATGACCCACGCGACCGCATCATCGCCATGCACTACATCCAGCATCATCACTCGCAGGGCGAAGTCGTGACCGGCCTGTTGTATGTCGATCCCGATGCCACCGACCTGCATGGGCACCTGAATACCTGTGCGCGGCCACTCAATCAGTTGGGTGTGGAAGAACTGTGTCCAGGCACGGCGACGCTGGACAAGCTGAACGCTGCGCTGCGGTGAGTGCAAAAAAACGCGCGAGCGTGCAACCACTGAGTGGCCTCGATGCCGCTTTCGTGTATCTGGAAGCGGCGGGCACACCGATGCATGTCGGTGGCCTGATGTTGCTTGATCGGCCGAAAGTGGGCAGGGCGGGCTTTACCGCGCATCTGCGCGCGCATCTGGCGCAGCGTTTGCCCAAGGCCAAAGCGCTGCGTCGCATTCTGCAGCCGGCGCCGTTTGCCATGGATCACCCGCACTGGGTGGACGCGACGGATTTCGATCTTGATCAGCACCTCTCCACCCACCATCTGCCCAAGCCCGGCAGCGAGGCGCAATTGCTGGCGGTGGTGGCACGCCTGCACGCCAAACCGCTGGATCGCAGCCGTCCGCTGTGGGAGCTGCATGTGATTGAGGGGCTGGCCGATGGCAGCGTGGCGGTGTTTGCGCTCCTGCATCACGCTTTGCTCGATGGTCAGGGCGCGGTGGCACTGGCGCGGGTATTGCTCGATATCGCGCCGGGGGTGCCGATTCCCGCACACACCGCGCATCCACGCCCTGTGCCATCGGTGCCGCGCAAGGCCAGCGCCTACGCTCGCGTCAGCTCGGCGTTGCTGGGTCTGCCGCAATCGTTGCGCGATGCGTGGTCGGCGGCGCCGCAGATGATCGAAAGCCTGCGCGACAGTGTGATGCTGGCACCGCGCACGCCGTTCAATGTGCAGGTGGGGCCGGCGCGCCGGGTCGCCATTGGCAGCGTGCCGTTTGCAGACGTGCGCCGGATCGCCAAGCACTTCGCAGTCAGCACCAACGATGTGGTGATGGCACTGTGCGGTGCCGCGTTGCGCGATTACCTGTTGCGTCGAAAGGCATTGCCGCGCACATCACTGGTAGCGGCGATGCCGATCAGCCTGCGCGCCAATGGCGACAGTGAAGCCAACAATCAGGTGTCGATGGCGCAATGCGCCTTGCGCACCGAAATCGCCGACCCGGTAGAACGGTTGCAGGCGATTGCGCAATCGACCCGACGCATCAAGCAGCAAGTCGGCCTGCTGCGTGGTCTCATCCCCACTGATTTCCCGGGCCTGGCGGCGCCGCTGTGGGCCAGCGGCCTGAGCCGGGTCTGGGCCAGCGGGCATCTGGCCGAAAAGCTGCCGGCACTGGCCAATCTGGTGATCTCCAATGTGCCGGGTTCGCCGGTACCCCTGTATCTTGCTGGCGCCCGCATGCGCGCCAGTTTTCCGATCTCGATCGTTACCCACGGGCTGGCGTTGAACATCACCGTGCAAAGTTATGCCGGGCAGTTGGACATCGGCATCGTCAGTGATCGTGATGCAGTTCGCAATCCGGCGATTGTGCTGCATGGTATTGAACATGCTGTTCAGGTTTTACTCGGCAAGATCGACCCATGAGCCAGTCATTGACATCGATGCGCCCGCCCTCGCCGCTGCTGTTGGCATTGGAGGGGCGTGCGTTTTTCGAGTGGTCGGCATTCGCTGCGGCACGCGCATGGCTGCTGCGCAATGTACCGCGTGGTGATGCGCATCCGGTGATGGTGTTGCCTGGCCTGATTGCCAGTGACCGCAGCACCGGCCCGCTGCGGCGCTTTCTCGGTGATTGTGGCTATCACGTCTATCCGTGGGAGCAGGGCTTCAACCGCGGCCCGGTTGCCGATACCGAGCAGCGACTGCTCGAACGCGTGCAACAGATCAGCGCCCGTCACGATGGCCGCAAGGTCAGTCTGATTGGCTGGTCGCTTGGTGGGGCAATGGCGCGTGCGCTGGCGGTGGGGTTGCCCGAGCATGTGCGCTCGGTGATCACCCTCGGTTCGCCGCTCGGCGGTGACCCGAAGGCAACCAATGCCTGGCGGGTGTTCGAGATGGTCAGTGGCCTGAAGGTTGACGACCCCGGCCTGCATCAGCGCCTTATCGCTCATCCCGAGGCGCCATTCACCTCGATTTTCAGCAAAACCGATGGTGTGGTGCATTGGCGTTTGAGCATGGCGCCGGAGACGCCGCGCTCGGAAAATATCGTGGTGCAGAGCAGTCACCTTGGTCTCGGTGCCAATCCCGCTGTGCTGTGGGCGATTGCCGACCGCCTCGCCCAACGCGAAGGCGAATGGCAACCGATGGATCGCAATGGCTGGCATTCGGTGTTCTTTTGCGAATCGCGCAATCACAATCGTCTCGCTGATTTGATTTCGGGCTAATAACTTCCGTCGGATTCTCGATGCAGTCTTTATCGCATGGCTGCCCCCGTTTGTTTGCATGGTGTGCCAAGCTGTGCCGCACCGTGCTACGCGTTCAACTCAACCATGACCCGCCGCTATCAATCTCAGCCCGCCAGGCAAAAACGCATTCCCGCCACACCTGCGGCAACGCTGCCGAAACTGCATGTGCGTAATCGTCATCAGGGTCACTATGATTTCGAACACCTCGTCAAAAAGTTGCCGGCGCTCGCGCCATACGTGATCTTCACGCCGGCTGGGGCGGCGAGTATCGATTTCAGCAACCCCGCAGCAGTGCGGGCGCTCAATCGGGCATTGCTGTGCGCGCAGTACGGCATCGCGCATTGGGACATTCCTGATGGCTATTTGTGCCCGCCGATTCCCGGGCGCGCGGACTACCTGCACGGCCTTGCCGATGTGTTGGCGCAATGCAATCACGGTGTGATTCCACGCGGGCCGGGTATCACTGCGCTCGATATTGGTGTCGGCGCCAACGCCATCTACCCATTGCTGGGCCAGGCCGAATACGGCTGGCGCTTCGTCGGTACGGATATCGATGCCAAGGCAATCGCTGTTGCAAGCACAATTGTGCAGTCCAACCCCGGTCTTGGCAGCTTGATTCAATTGCGCCAGCAGCCCCGGCACGACCAGATTTTTACAGAAGTGATTCAGGCCGGCGAATGCTTTGACCTGAGCCTGTGCAATCCCCCGTTCCATGCTTCGGCGGCGGAAGCTGCGCTGGGCAGCCAGCGCAAGTGGCGCAATCTGGGCAAGACCAACGCCGCACGAGCAACACCGCCACTGAACTTCGGTGGCCAGTCCAACGAGCTATGGTGCTCCGGTGGCGAGGCGTCATTCGTGCGGCGGATGATTCAGCAAAGTAGCGAGTGCGCGGCTCGCGTGTTCTGGTTCAGTACCTTGATATCGAAGGCTGATAATCTGCCCGCAGTGCATGAACAACTGCGCAAGGTGGCTGCGCGTGAAGTACACGAAGTGGCGATGGCGCAGGGCAACAAACGCAGCCGCTTTGTTGCCTGGACGTTTCTGGATGCCGGGCAGCGTGAGCAGTGGCGGCAGGCGCGCTGGGTGCGTTGATGGCTCGACAGAGGTTGGCTGTTGATACCGATATTACGATGGGTTGCAGTGTCATCGCGATGAAACGGCCAGGGAGGACCATGTGTTTGTATTGATCGTCGGTGACAACACCGAAACACGAGCAAGCCTTGAGCAGGCAGTTGATGACTTCGGCCTCGACTGGCGGCTTGAGTTTGCTGCGGATACCTCGGCTGCGGTGAGTTTGGCCGATGCGCATAGGGTGGATGTAGCTGCAATCGACCTGCGTGCGCCCGGAGTTGATGGCGCTGCCTTGCTTGAAGCCATCCGTGCCAAATATCCCGAGGTCGTGCGTTTGCTGTTGCTCGGCGAATCGCAGCCCCATGTAGCGGTGCGGGTGCTTGAGTCGGCCCATCGTGTGCTCAGAAAGCCGTTGCGCGCCGAAGAGTTGATCGATTCGGTCGAGAGTGTGGTCGAGTTGCGAGACTTGCTCGATTCGCCGCGACTCAAGGCGCTGATTGGCAGCGTCAGTGAATTGCCGCCCGCGCCCAATCTTTATCTCAACCTGACTACCGTGCTGAATGATCCACGATCACCCGCCAGCGCTGCGGTGAATCTGGTCGAACAGGACCCGGCGATGGTGTCCAAGGTGCTGCACTTGTGCAATTCGGCGTTTTTCTCGAGCGGCCGCAGCGTTTCCAATATTCGCGCAGCGGTGGTGCGCCTTGGCAACGAAAATCTGCGCCGTCTGGTACTGAACAGCGAGGTGTTTTCTCGTCGCCACGGCGGCGCCAGGGTGGATCACGCGCAGTTGCAGCAGCGCGCCTTGCGCGCGTCGCAATTGGCCTCCCGGCTGCTGACGGGCAGCAGTGCCGAACTTGCCGCTACCGCAGCATTGTTGTCGGATGTCGGCATGTTGTTACCCGGCGTCTGTGTGCCGAGCCCGGGTGTTGCACCAACACCGGATGACGGCCCGCACTATGCTGAAGCAGGGGCGTACCTGCTGGGTTTGTGGGGCCTGCCGATGCCCATCGTTGAAGCCGTGGCCAGCCATCATCAACCCGGCAGGTCGCGCACGCGAGGCTTCTGGGTTGGTGGCGCGGTGCATGTGGCCCGCGCGCTTGTCGCCAGTGAAGCGGTGGATGAAGACTACCTCGAACGGGTTGGCATGCGCGATCGCCTTCCGGCATGGCGCAAGATGGCGGAAGATATGGCAGCCGTTACAGTGGCCTGACCCAGCGATTCGTGGAGCTCTGACGATGACATCAAGGGTGGTTTTTTTGCTGCTGCTGGTATTGCTCTCGATGCCGGCACAGGCCGCCCTGCATCGCGTGTTGGTGTTCGAGGATCACAATGGCAACAACCAGCGCGATGACGGCGAACCGGGGTTGGCTGGAGTCAAGGTGGTTATCAACGAAGCTGCGTTGGTGCTGACCGATGCCGATGGCAGGGCACGACTGCCGGTACAGGGCAAGGACACAATCGCGCTGGTCAAACCGCCCGGATTCGCATTGGCGTTGCGCGACAACGGCCTGCCGGATTTCTGGCGGCGTGCCCCCAGCACCGGTCAAGTGCTGGATGTTGCGTTTGGCCTGCGTCGCAGCGATTCCAGCAATGCCTTCGATATGCTGGTGTTCGGCGACCCGCAGCCCAAGTCGCTGACCGATGTCGATTACTACCGACGTGACATCGTCGAGCCGTTGATCGGGCAGCACCGCGCGCGCATGGGGGTGTCGCTGGGCGACATCGTACACGACGATCTGAGCCTGTATCCGGCGATCAACGCCGTTACCGCGCGTCTGAACGTGCCATGGCTGCATGTGGCCGGCAATCACGACCTGAACTTCGATGCGGCCGACGATGCCAGTTCGCTGGCAACATTCACCGCCACCTTCGGCCCCGATACCTTCGCCTGGGAAGAGGGCGAGATGGTTTTCATCGGGCTCGACGATGTGATCTATCTGCCCGGACAGCAGCCTGCTTACGTGGGGGGGTTGCGGCCCGAGCAATTCGCGTTTCTTGAGGCTTACCTTGCCACCGTGCCGAATGAGCGCCTGGTCGTGTTGGCGCTGCATATCCCGCTGTTCGATCCCGACCCGCAGCGTGAGACGTTTCGCCATGCCGATCGCGAACGCTTGTTTGCCCTGCTCGCGCGCTTTGATCAGCGCCTGGTGTTGAGTGCGCATATGCACAGCCAGTTGCATTGGCTGCATGACGCTACCGATGGTTGGGCCGGAACGACGCCATTGCACGAATACAACGTCGGTGCCGCCTGCGGCGGTTTCTGGTCGGGGGTGAAGGACGCCGAGGGTATCCCGGATACCACCATGGCTGATGGCACCCCCAATGGTTACGCGCTAATGCAGGTTGATGGCAATCACTACGCCCTGACATGGCATCCGGCACGCGACGCGCAAGGCACCCAGATTGCGCTGCATGCGCCAAAGGTGCTGCGTCGCGGGGCGTGGCCGGGGGTGAGTGTTTACGCCAACGTGTTCATGGCGATGCCCGATGCGCTGGTTGAATATCGTATTGATGACGGCCCGTGGCAGGCGATGACGCGGGTGCGCGAGGCCGACCCCGAGATGCTGGCACGCAATCTCGCCGACGATGCCAGTGCGGTGCTGCGTGGCTATGATCGCGCGCCGCAGGCGAGCATTTCCGGCCACCTGTGGCGGGCACCGCTACCTACGGATCGAACTCTGGGCGAACATCAGATCGACGTGCGCAGCATGGATCGCTGGCGTGGTGAAGTCCGCGCGCAAACCACTTATCGGCTCGATGAGGCATCGCCATGAACTGGAACACGCTGGACGGATCGCCGCCGTTGATTCTGGCCCATCGTGGCGCCAGCGGGCCATTGCCGGAACATACCCTGGTGGGTTATGCGCTGGGTCTGGGCCAGGGCGCCGATGTCATCGAGCCGGATCTGGTGCCGAGCGCCGATGGCGTGTTGTACGCACGGCATGAACCGGCACTGCGCAACAGCACCAACATTTCGGCCCTACCCGAGTTCGCGCCGTACCAGCGTGATGGCGAATGGTGGAGTGTTGCCCTGCGTGCCGAGCAGCTTGATCGATTGCGCGCACGGCAACCGTTTCCTGGGCGCGATCGTAGTTTCGATGACCTGCACTCGCTGCCGCGCTGGCAGGCAATCGTGGATTGGGCGGCGCAGGCAGCTGCCGAACGCGGCAGGGCGGTGACCCTGTACCCGGAGATCAAGCACCCGAGCGAGCTGGCTGCACGCGGCGTCGATCCGGTGCCGCATTTCATTGAATCGGTTGCCGCGTTGCCCGATGGTGTACGGGTGTGGGTGCAATGTTTTGATGTGGAGCCGCTGTATCGCGTGTATCTGGCCACCGGCTTGCCGTGTGCCTTGCTGATTGATGCCGAGGACGACTGGCAGACCGCCATTGCCGCGCATGGCAGTTGGCTGTCGCGGTTGGGTGTCAACAAGCGTCTGCTTGAAACGGGGTTGGTTGCCGATGCCCATTGCCGTGGTCTGCGGGTGGACGCCTGGACGTTTCGCGATGATGCCTTGGGCGCCGGATTTGCCCACATCGCGGACGAGATGCAGGCCGCGATGCGGCATGGCGTGGATGGGTTGTTCTGTGATTTTCCGGCGACCGGTGTTGCCGCGCGCGCGCAGATGCTGTGATCGCAGCCAGCTCAGCTCAGCTCGCCAATCTCGTCAAAGCGCGTCACCCGGCGATGGCCGTGGCAGGTATCAGCTTCGCGTGGCTGCGGGTAGTCTTCGATGCGATCAACCAACACCGTGTCGAGTCCGGCTTCGCGGGCGGCATCGAGTTCTTCCACGACATCGGAAAGAAACAATACGTCGTTGGCAGCGGTGCCGATCTCGGCAACGATATTGCGGTAGCTTTGCGGCTCGCGTTTGCCGCCGATTTCGGTGTCGAAAAAACCTGAAAACAACGGGGTGAGATCACCGGCCTCGGTGTGTGCGAAGAACAGCCGCTGCGCGGCAACCGAGCCGGATGAATACACGTACAAGACATGTCCGTTGGCGTGCCATGCCTGCAATTGGGCAGCGGCATCGGCGTATATGTGCGCGTGAAACGCTGCGTGCGCATAGCCGCTGCGCCAGATCATGCCTTGCAGCGCCTTGAGCGCGGTGTGCTTGCGGTCCTCGTCGATCCATTGCTGCAACAACTCGACGATGCAGTTATCGGAAACCACGCCGCCGATGTCGAGCGCCGCGGCATCGAGCCAGCGGCGCACGTCCGGTTCCTGGCCATGGCGACGCACAAAGGCCGGCAATGCCTGGCGCGCGTACGGGAACAGCACCTGTTTGACGAACGCAATCGAACTGGTGGTGCCTTCGATGTCGGTAACAATGGTTTTGCTCACGCGGCTTCGGCCTCGTAGCGGGGAAACTGCTCGGCGATGGTGCTGCCGGTAAAGTTGGCGACCCAGCCGGCGGGGTTGGTGAACAGGCGGATCGCGACGAAATACGGTTGCGGCCCCATGTCGAACCAGTGCTGGGTGTTGGCTGGTACGCTGATCAGGTCGCCGGTATGGCACAGCACTTCGTACACGCGCTGATCGATGTGCAGGGTGAACAGCCCCGAGCCGGCGACAAAAAAACGCACTTCGTCTTCGGCATGGGTGTGTTCGCTGAGAAACTTGCGGCGCAGCGCTTCGCGCTCGGGGTGTTCCGGGGTAACGCTGACCACATCCACCGCCTGGTAGCCACCCTGCGCCATCAACCGGTCGATGTCTTCACGATAAGCGGCGACAACCGTGTCCTGGCTCGCATTGGCCGGCAGTGCCGCATTTGCTTTCCAGCGCTCGAAGCGCACACCGAGCAGGCCCAGTGTGTCGGTGATCCGGGCGTGGTCGTTGCTGGTGAGGATCGGTAGGTTCGGGTGGATTTCGTCGAAAATTCGCAGTCGGCTCATGGTATGGGTCGCAAAAGTGTCGAGATCAAGGGTCAGCTCAGGCGGCTGGTACGTTGTGGTGCGATACGCAGCAGATCGAGTTCGCAGCCCAGCAAAAACTCGAAGGCCTCCAAGTGGCGACAGGCTTCCGAATGGCTGCGGCCCCAGGCGTACAGGCCGTGGCCATCGATCAAATAACCCCAGATCGGGCCGGCATCGAGCAGCGCTTCCACCTGCGCGGCGAGGGTACTCATGTCCTGGCTGTTGGGCAGCACCGGCAAGGTCAGGCGGGCATCGTGCGTGGTGTTGCCGGCAATCGCCTTGATCAACTCGTAACCGTCGAAATACACACGGCCGGCACCAGCATACAGACGCGAGGCCACGGTCTGGGTATGGGAATGGGTATGCAATACGCAGTTGACTTCGGGCAGGCGGCGATACAGATGCGCATGCAACAAGGCTTCTGCCGATGGGTGTTGCTCACTGGCCACCGCCTGGCCATCGAAGTCGATCGCCATGAAGTCGGTCGGTGTGAGCTGCCCCTTGTCGCGTCCTGACACGGTGATTACCGCATGTTGTTGATCCAGACGCATCGAGAAGTTGCTGCTGGTGGCTGGGGTCCAGCCGCGCGCAGCCAGCCGCGCGGTAATCGCGATCAGCGTTTGCGTATGCTCGGCAAATTGATTTGCGCAGTAGGGTAGGTCCATGCGGCAAGTGTAACCAATGCTCCGGCTTGTTGTGCCTGGTGCTGGCCAGCGCATCGCTGCATTGAACGCGAATCGTTCGCAACTAATTGGTTTTACAGGGTTCGCTTGATCCGCATCAATCCGGCATTCACTTGGCGTCGCTATACTTGACGGGTCTTTTAGCGAGGTCATCTCATGAACGAAATCCCTTCTTCCCGTCGTCGTTTTCTGGTCAATCTCGCAGTAGCGGCTTCGGCCGTGCCGTTGGGTGCGCGGCTGCTTGGTGGTAACGCAATTGCGCAAAGCCTGCCTGCGCTGCCGGTGGATAACGCGCAAGCCAAGGCATTGGCTTATGCAGAGGATGCAACCACAGTGAAACACCCGAGTTTCAAGGCCGGTAGCGATTGCGCCAATTGCCAGTTTTTCCAGGGCGCGCCGGGTACCAGTGAAGGTCCGTGTGCTTTGTTCCCGGGTCACTCGGTCAAGGCTAAAGGGTGGTGTTCGGCGTGGGCGAAGAAAGCTTGATGGGTCTATTGTTCTGCAATGGTGTGATTCAAGGGCATTGATGCTTTGGGCTAACATGCTTCAGGGTTGACACTTTAGTGCGGGACGATCAAAATGCACGTTTGCCATACCATCTAGATCAGGTGGATGGCGCGTAGGGTTGCATACCTGCAGGCAGAAACTTGAATCGCTTCGGCCTTGCGTGATGACGAAAGGGTCTGGTTTCGATCAGGCCCTTTTTTATTGGTAAAACGCGGTAGACATCCGTCGTCACTGCGCATGTTGCACTCCAACTTTTCGTGCTTTGTAGCGCACTCTTCTTCCGCACCCGTAACGGCCTTGCGCTGGTTCGTGATGGCAGAGGTGCTTGGCAAACGCCATCCTTCCAATTACATGTCTTGGTGCCTGCGCCGGGCAAGGTTTTACCCCATGATGAATACGTATCGCAATGATTGGCTTGGCAATGTCAAAGGTGACTTGCTGGCGGGTCTGGTCGTTGCACTTGCCCTGATTCCCGAAGCGATTGCTTTTTCGGTGATTGCCGGCGTCGATCCGAAGGTGGGACTGTATGCCTCGTTCTGTATCGCGGTGGTGATTTCCTTCACCGGCGGCCGGCCCGGCATGATCTCTGCCGCGACCGGTGCCATGGCATTGTTGATGGTCGGATTGGTCAAGGATCATGGCCTGCAATACTTGCTGGTGGCGACGGTGTTGACCGGCGTGCTGCAAATACTGGCTGGCGCCATTCGTTTGGGTTCGTTGATGCGATTTGTGTCGCGCTCGGTCATCACGGGCTTCGTCAATGCGCTGGCCATCTTGATCTTTTTGGCTCAGCTACCCGAGTTGATCGGTGCGCCGTGGCTGGTTTACGCACTGGTGGCGGCGGGGCTGGCGATTATTTATCTGTTCCCGTTGTTGACCAAAGCCATCCCATCGCCATTGATATGCATTGTGCTGCTTTCCGCGCTGGCGCTGTGGCTGGACCTGGATGTACGCCGGGTCGGCGACATGGGCGCGCTGCCCGACAGCCTGCCGGTTTTCCTGCTGCCGCAGGTGCCGTGGACGCTGGAAACCTTGTGGATCGTGCTGCCGGTTTCGTTGACCCTGACCGTTGTCGGTTTGCTGGAATCCTTGCTGACCGCCGCCATCGTTGACGATCTCACCGATACACCAAGTAACAAAAACCGCGAATCGATGGGCCAGGGTATCGCCAACATCGCCTCTGGGTTTCTCGGCGGGATGGCCGGTTGCGCGATGATCGGGCAGTCGGTGATCAATGTGAAATCGGGCGGACGTGGCCGGCTGTCGGCGTTTGCCGCCGGCGTGTTCCTGTTGCTGATGGTGGTATTCGCCGGCGCATGGGTTGCGCAGATTCCGATGGCAGCATTGGTTGCGGTGATGATCATGGTGGCGATCGGTACCTTCAACTGGGGTTCGATCAAGAATCTGCGCGATCATCCCAAGACATCCAGCATGGTGATGGTGGCAACGGTGATCGTGGTGGTGGCGACGCACGATCTGGCCAAGGGGGTTGGTGTTGGCGTGCTGCTGTCGGCCTTGTTCTTTGCGCGCAAGGTTGGCCAGGTGTTGCATGTTGGTTCGGTTGGCAGTGCCGATGGCTGTTCGCGCGCCTACACAGTGACCGGACAGGTATTCTTCGCGTCTGCGGAATCTTTTGTTGCCGGATTCGATTTCAAGGAAGTGTTGCAGCGAGTGAGCATCGATGTGTCGCGCGCCCATTTGTGGGACCTTACCGCTGTAGGTGCGCTGGACAAGGTCGTCCTCAAGTTCCGGCGTGAGGGTGCGCAGGTAGAAGTCATCGGCTTGAACGAGGCCAGTGCCACTTTGGTGGATCGCCTTGCAGTACACGACAAACCCGATGCCGTGGAACGGCTCATGGGCCACTGAGAGAACATAATGAATGAATCTACCCTGATTCACACCGGTGGCCGTGTGCTCGCCGCGCTCGATCATTCGGTTTATGCCGCCAGCGTTGCCGATCACGCCGGCTGGGCGGCGGTACAGCTTGGCGCACCACTGGATCTGCTGCATGTCATTGATCGCCACAGTTGGGCCAGCGGCGAGGCTGATCTGAGCGGAAGTCTTTCGCTTGGTGGGCAGGAGGCGCTGCTGGAAAAACTGGTTTCGCTTGATGAGCAGCGTGGTCGCATCGCACAGGAGCAAGGGCGCATGTTGCTGGCCAAGGCACAGGCGCGTGTCTCGGGATTGTTCGGTCAGTCGGCGGTAGTCAAGCAACGGCAGGGCGCATTGGTAGAAACACTGCTGGAACTGGAGCCCGATGTGCGCTTGTTGGTGATTGGCAAGCGCGGCGAACACGCCAATTTTGTTGAGGGCCAGCTTGGCAGCAAGCTGGAGAGCGTGGTGCGTGCCGCCAGCCGGCCGGTACTGATCGCCTCGCGGGCCTTCCGCGCGATCAAGCGTTTCATGATTGCATTCGATGGCAGCACCACCACCCGACGCTGTGTTGACATGGTGTCTGCCAGCCCGTTGCTTGCTGGCCTGGAATGCGTGCTGTTGATGGTTGGCCAAGGTTCGGACACACAGCGTGAGGCGATGCAATGGGCCGAACAATCATTGTGCGGCGCGGGTTTCGTGCCGGTTATCAGGCACGTTGATGGTGTTGCCGAGACAGTGATCGCGCAAACTGTGGTTGCGGAGCGCATCGATCTGCTGGTGATGGGGGCTTACGGCCATTCACGGATACGCAACCGCATCGTCGGCAGTACCACCACCCAGGTATTGCGCAGTTGCAAGATACCGGTGCTGTTGCTGCGCTGACCGTTGAGCCGGGTGGCCACCGGGGTTACGATTTGCAAATCACAATTTGCAAATTACCTCTTTACGCGCCGCTGCAACTGCGCTATGTTCGCTGCCATGTCCATGTTTACCACCATTGTGGTTGATCTGTCCGCTGCCACCTTTATGGCCGCAGCCAGCAACGTCGTGCGCGTAAACAATAATAATAATCGTCGACCACCATCGCGCGGGCCGACCGCTTAGTTTGTGCTGCAACGCTTCACCCACTCCGGCCCGCTCTGCATAGCGGGCCGTTTGCATTTCTGGCCTTGGAGATTTCCTGATGTGTTCGATTCTCGGTATTTTTGATCTGCGTCCCACCGCTGATTTGCTGCCGTTGCGGCCGCTGGCGCTTGATCGTTCGCGCTTGCAGCGTCATCGCGGCCCGGACTGGAGCGGGGTGTTTGCCGCAGCGCACGCGCTGCTGGTACACGAGCGTCTGGCGATCGTTGATGTCGATCATGGCGCGCAACCTCTGCGTTCTACCGATGGCCGTCTGGCCTTGGCGGTGAATGGGGAGATATACAATCACAAGGCGCTGGAAGCGAGCTTGCAGCAGCCGTATGCGTTCCAGACCGCCTCCGACTGCGAGGTAATCAACGCGTTGTATCTGGAACAGGGCGTCGAGTTCTTGTCGCAACTCAATGGCATTTTTGCGTTTGCCCTCTACGATGCCGAGCAGGACCGTTATCTGATCGCACGCGATCCGGTCGGCGTGATTCCGCTGTATCAGGGTCGCGATGAGCAGGGTCGTTTGTGGGTGGCCTCGGAAATGAAGGCGCTGGCCGGGGTCTGCCCGGAAATCGAGGTGTTTCCGCCCGGCCATTATCTGGATAGCCGCGACGGCGTGCTGCGCCCGTATCACGAGAACGCGTGGACTGAATACAGCGCGACCAAGGGCAAAGCAAACGATGCCAGCGCATTGCGAACCGGCCTGGAACAGGCGGTGCGTCGCCAACTGATGTGCGATGTGCCCTATGGCGTGCTGTTGTCGGGCGGCCTTGATTCCTCATTGGTCGCGGCCTGTGCCGCGCAGTTCGCGCGCAATCGGGTCGAGGATGAAGGCCGCTCCGAAGCATGGTGGCCACGCTTGCATTCGTTCGCGATCGGTCTGGCCGGTTCGCCTGATCTGGCGGCGGCGCGTATCGCGGCCGATGCCCTGGGCACCGCGCATCACGAGTTCCATTTCACGGTGGAGGAGGGCATCGATGCCTTGCCCGAGGTGATCCGGCACATCGAAACCTATGACGTCACCACCATCCGTGCGTCCACGCCGATGTACCTGTTGGCCCGGCGTATCCGCGCCATGGGCATCAAGATGGTGTTGTCGGGCGAGGGCGCGGATGAGATTTTCGGTGGCTATCTGTACTTCCACAAAGCACCGTCGGCCGAGGCATTCCACGAGGAAACCGTGCGCAAGATCTCCAAGCTGCATTTGTACGATTGCCTGCGTGCCAACAAATCGATGGCGGCGTGGGGCATCGAGGCGCGGGTACCGTTTCTGGACCTGGAGTTTCTCGATCTGGCGATGACAATTGATGCCGAGCACAAGCGGGTCAAGCCTGGTGGCATGGAAAAAGCGATCTTGCGCGAAGCATTCGATGGCGTGCTTCCCGATGCAATCCGGCTGCGCCAGAAGGAGCAGTTCAGTGACGGTGTCGGTTACGGCTGGATTGATTCACTTCGGGCATGGGCCAATGCCCAGGTCAGCGACGAAGCGCTGGCGCTGGCTGCGGAGAGTTTTCCAGTCAATCCACCGGCCACCAAGGAAGCATTGCTGTATCGACGCATGTTCGAGCGCTGTTATCCGGGTGATGTTTGCGCCGCCACGGTGCCGGGTGGCCCATCGATTGCCTGCTCGTCGGCTGCGGCAATTGCATGGGACCCGAGCTTTGCCGGCGCTGCCGATCCATCCGGTCGTGCAGTCGCTGGGGTACACGTACACGCCAACACGTGATTGCACGGTTGCAGCGATGGTGGCGATGCCCGGTTACAATCGGGCATCGCCCAATGGCTGAGACGCATGAGCAAAACCGCTGATTTGAGCGTCAACCTGTTGGTAGTGGATGACGACCTCGACATCCGCGACCTGTTGTCGCGCTATCTCGGTGAACACGGTTTTACTGTGTTCACCGCTGCTGATGGCGTGCAGATGCGTGAGATTTTTGCGGCGCATCGATTTGATCTGGTCATCCTTGACTTGATGTTGCCAGGTGAAGACGGGACGCAATTGTGCCGGGTGCTGCGCGCTGAGTCGGAAATACCGATCATTATGCTGACTGCGCGCAGCGACAACCTGGAGCGCATCATTGGTCTGGAGTTGGGTGCCGACGATTACATTACCAAACCATTCGAGCCGCGCGAGTTGGTGGCGCGCATCCGTGCTGTACTGCGGCGTACCCGGCCCGGCGAGATGCTGCCGGAGCTGAAAGGCGAAAGCGGCTGTTTTCGCTTTGCTGGTTGGCGACTTGATCCGCTGGCGCGCACGCTGTGTGACGATAGCGGGCGAATGGTGGAATTGAGCCCCGGCGAGTTTGATTTGCTGTTGATGTTTGTCGAACATCCGCGCGAAGTGCTTGATCGGGATCGTCTGCTTGACCGTAGCGGTGATCGCGATAACGCACCGTTTGATCGTGCCATCGATGTGCAGGTAAGCCGTCTGCGCAAGAAAATAGAAGGTGCGCACCCTAGCCCGATGCTGATCCAGACGGTGCGCGGTGCCGGCTACATCTTCACCGCCAAGGTGATACGCGAGTGATTCGCCTGACTACCAGCCTGCGCGGCCGCACTCTGTTGCGCGTGGCGGTAGGCACGCTGGTGTCGCATTTGCTGGGTCTGGTGATTTATCTGGCGGCCAATGCATCGAGCATCAGCCAGACCCGTGAGCAGAATGTGGTGGATCAACTGGCCACTCTGACCAAGGTATTTGAACGCTTGCCGCAGGATCGGCGCGAAGAGATAGCCAATGATTTGACGATTGAGCGCAAGGGGTTTCGCCTGCATCTTTCCGATAAAAGTGATGTTGACCCCATGCTTGCGCCGCAGACGGACACAACTGCCGTTCGCCGCATGCTGAGCCTGGCTTTGGGCGGTGAGATTGACGAACAGGTGCTGGCCGATTATCGGTTGTTGCCGGCAGAGCAGCGTGACTTCACCAGTGATGTTGACGAGTTGAATCGTGCCATTTTCGTCAATCGTGTCGCGCAATGGTTTCGCTTCCGCGAAACCCTGACCATTGCTGTGCAATTGTCCGATGGCGTCTGGATGAATGCCCGGATTCGTGCGCCGCCATTTCCGTTGTTTTTCAGTACCGGCCTGTTGCTTAGTTTGTCATTGACGGTGATTGTGGTGTTTTCGATAACGGCACGTGCGATCAATCGGCCACTGGCCGGCTTGGCGCGCTTTGGTGAAGCCGCCGAAGCACTGGGGCTGGATATTGAAAATGCACCGCCACTGGACGAAAGCGGGCCGCTGGAGATACGTCAGGTGGCGCGGGCGTTCAATGGTATGCGTGATCGCGTGCAGAGCCTGATTGATGATCGCACCCGAATGCTGGCAGCAATGTCACATGATTTTCGCACGCCGCTTACGCGCTTGCGATTGCGGGTGGAGTTTTTCCCGGATAGTCCGGAACGCAGCAAGATGTTACGCGACATTGCTGACATGGAAGAAATGGTCAGCGTGACCTTGCGCTTCATCAACGATGGTGTCGCCGATGAGCATCGGGAAGCCATTGATTTTGTTTCGCTGTTGTCAGATTTGAGCATTGATCTTGAGACCGAACTGCCTGAGTTTGAATTGCAGGGCGTTCGTAGCGTCCGCGTCACCTGTGCCCCGGTATCGATACGACGCGCTTTTACCAACTTGATCAACAATGCCAAGCAGTATGGCCATAGCGCCGAGATTGCAGTCAGTCTGGCGCCCAGCGAAGTATTTGTTGACATCCGCGACCACGGCCCTGGCGTCCCGGAATCGGAGCGTGAAAACGTGTTCCAGCCGTTCTATCGGCTGGAGCCATCGCGCAGCCGTGAGTCGGGTGGCTCAGGTTTGGGCCTTGCCATCGCCCGCTCGGTCATCCGCGCCCACGGTGGCGATATTACGCTGCACGATGCGCCGGGCGGTGGTCTGCTGGCGCGTGTGCAGTTGCCTCGCGTCTAAGCCGTTACCGGCTCAGCCGTCATTTCGACTTCTGCCGCGACCCGGGCCACCGCCCGTTGGGCGCGGCCCACGGTTTTCGGAAGGCCCGCGATTGCCTGACGGCCCACGGTTTTCGGAAGGCCCGCGATTGCCTGACGGCCCGCGACTTTCGGAAGGCCTGCGATTGCCTGACGGGCCGCGATTTTCGGACGGGCCGCGATTGCCGGATGGTGCGTGGTGGTCGGATGGGCCGCGAAAGCCCGGCGTACCGGTCGGACGCGGTTTGCGTGCGGGCACTCCGGGGCCGGGAGCGCCGGCCCGTGGTGGCCGGCTTCCGGGCGTGGAAGATGGCCTGCCAGGGCCACGGTTTGCATCGGCGGGACGCGCTTGCCGTGAGCCGGTTTCAACGCCATCGGGCACATACCAACTGCGGAAGGTGCCAGAACTGGGGTCGTAGCCCGGTGCTGGGCCGTCGCGGCGTGGCCGCGGAGCGCCATACGCACCCTGGGGCTTGCCACCCGCCGGCCGCCGTGCGCCGCGCTCATTGGCGCCCGGCTTGCTGCCAGCGCGTCGCGGCGCATTGCCATCGGCGGCGGGGCGACGGCTTTTGCCAGCGGGTGCGCCTGCACCAGGTCCGCGTGGACCGCGCGGGCGACGCGAACCTGGGTCTTCACGCGGCTTGTCAAAACGTCGCAGCTCGCTGGCTTCATCGGCCCTGCCGCCGCTTACCCACGCTTTTTGCGGGCGATCATGTTTATCGATTTGCACTTCGGTGCGGGCACGGCGCTGGCCAATAACCGGTTGCAGCGTCAGCACCGGCGGCGCATCAAGCAAACCAACCTCACGTTTGAATTTTTCCACATCGGCGGCTGGCAATTCTTCGCTGCGTCCACGCAGCAGTGGGCGCGGAAGTACGATGCTGCCGTAGCGTACACGCTTGAGCCGGCTGACCTGCAAGTCCTGTGATTCCCACAGACGACGTACCTCGCGATTGCGGCCTTCCTTGACCACTACCTGAAACCATTGATGGCTATCGCTTGCGCCGATCGGCTCCAGCTTGTCGAACTTGGCCGGGCCATCTTCCAGTTGCACACCACTGCGCAGACGCTTGATGATTTCTTCGGTGACTTCGCCCTGGATACGACAGACATATTCGCGCTCGATCTCGCGCGATGGATGCATCAGCGCATGCGCCAATTCACCATCGGTAGTGAGCAGCAACAGACCGGTGGTATTGATATCCAGGCGGCCAACGGCGATCCAGCGGGCGCCTTTGAGCGCTGGTAGATTGTCAAATACCGTCGGCCGGCCCTCGGGGTCTTCGCGGGTAGTGACTTCGCTTTCGGGCTTGTTGTACAGCAGTACCCGGCTTGGCTCGGACAGCACCGTGGCCATGAATACCTTGCCGTCGAGTTCGATGCGATCACCGCTATGCACCGACTGGCCAACGGTGGCCACTTCGCCATTGACCTTGATCTGGCCGCTGCTGATGCGCTCTTCCAACGCCCGGCGCGAGCCAAGCCCGGCTTGCGCCAGTACCTTGTGCAGGCGCTCTTCAAGTTTATTGTCATGGGGTGTGGCTTCGCGCTTGAGTGAAAGCAGGCGACGTGTGGGTTGGGTCATGATGTGGGTTGCTCGGTAGTGGTGGTGGCGGGGCCGGTGGCCTCGCTGTCAGTGTGCTGTGTTGCTTGCATTGCCGGCTCAGGTTCGAGATGCGCCAGTGCAATATCGGTCGTTGACGCGGTGGCTTGTTCGTTGGCGTCGTTGAAAGGCAATTGCGGTTCCAGATCGGGGATGTCGTTGAGGTCTGCCAGTGGTGGCAATTGATCCAGGCTTTTCAGACCGAAGTAATCGAGGAAGCCGCGCGTGGTACCAAACAGGGCCGGTTTTCCGGGCACGTCGCGGTGCCCGACAACGCGAATCCATTCGCGCTCTTCCAGAGTTTTGATGACCTGGGTGCTGACCGCTACGCCACGAATCTGTTCAATCTCGCCGCGTGTAATCGGTTGCCGATAGGCGATCAATGACAGGGTTTCCAGTACCGCACGGCCATAGCGGGTTTGCCGTTCGGTCCACAAACGGGTAATCCAGGGATAGATTTCCTGGCGCACCTGCAAGCGGAAGCCCGATGCCACTTCGACCAGCTCGATGCTGCGTTGTGTGCAATCTTCGCTCAACGCATGCAGCGCCTGGCTGATTTCGTCATTGCTGACCGGATGATCTTCCGGAAACAGGGCGATCAACTGAGCCACGCTCATCGGCTGCCCAGAGGCGAGCAATGCCGCTTCGACGATGCGTTTGAGCAGTTGCGG
Organism: Gammaproteobacteria bacterium HGW-Gammaproteobacteria-2; assembly: GCA_002840015.1. Classification (GTDB taxonomy): domain Bacteria; phylum Pseudomonadota; class Gammaproteobacteria; order Xanthomonadales; family Xanthomonadaceae. The sequence continues at coordinate 50,578 of PGZE01000010.1, forward strand.
GTCCATGGCTTGTGGTCTCATCCGTTATCCGTTATTGCAGCCAACGTTTTGACGTAAATCGGGCCCAGTGCGCTGTCTTGCACCACCTCGATCAATTGTTCCTTGGCCAATTCCAGCATGGCGAGGAAGGTGACCACCACGCCCAGCCGGCCCTCTTCGGGGGTGAACAGGCTGGTGAAATCATGAAACTGGCCGCTGACCAGACGCGATAGCAACTCGCCCATGCGTTGGCGCACCGACAACGCCTCACGCTTGATCGCGTGATGGCTGAACAGATCGGCACGACGCAACACATCGCGTAACGCCAGCAACATCTCACGCAGGTCAACCGGCGGCGGCAAGCGCACGATATTGCGATCAGTGACATGCGCGCTGACGGTGCTGGTGTCGCGCTCCATGCGCGGCAGGGCGTTGATGTCCTCGGCTGCTTTCTTGAAGCGCTCGTATTCCTGTAAACGGCGGATCAATTCCGCACGCGGGTCTGCTTCCTCTTCGTTGTCGCCCGGTGGCCTTGGCAACAACAAACGCGATTTGATCTCCGCCAGTATTGCCGCCATCACCAGGTATTCTGCAGCCAGCTCAAAACGCAAATCCTGCATCACTTCAATGTAGGCGACGTATTGCCGGGTAATTTCGGCGACGGGAATATCGAGAATATCGAGATTCTGCCGCCGGATCAGGTACAGCAACAAATCGAGCGGACCCTCGAAGGCGTCGAGAATGACTTCCAGCGCATCGGGCGGAATGTACAGATCTTGTGGGATCTGCAGCATCGGTTGCCCGCGCACCACGGCCAGCGGCATTTCCTGCTGCTGCGGTGGTGTGCTGTCAGGCAGACCAGGCAACGGTTCGGCAATGCTTGCCGGTTGCGTACGGGTGGTTATGCTCAAGCGTCAGGCCCCCTCCGGGCCGGGTTGTATGCAACATAAATCAGCTATTAGCCCAGCGCCAACGCGCTACGGGGCCTAATCGAGTGCGAGTGGACGATAGCCAACACGCACAATACTGGGTTCCGCCTCGGTGCAATCGATTACGCTGGTAGGGCCAGGTTCGCAGTCGCCACAGTCGAGTAAAAAACCGACACCCCAAGGCAGGCGGTCGGCGAACGTCTCGGCTTCATGGCTGCTCAGGTCTTCGTGACCCGGTAGCGATAGCGTAGTCGTCAGCAAAGGCTCCCCGATCGCTTCCAGCAGCGCCATGGTTACCGGGTGGTCGGGAATACGCACCCCCACGGCTCGTCGCTTGGCCTGCTTGAAGCGTCTGGGTAATTCGGCAGCGGCCGGAAGGATAAAGGTATAAGGCCCTGGGCAGAGCCGACGAAGCGCCCTGAAGGTCTGATCGTCGAGTCGCCCCAGCCGGCTGGCTGCGGTTAATGAGGTACACAATACGGTGAAAGGGTGCTTCGTGTCCAGCGCACGCAAACGCACGGCATTTTCTTCCGCTTGCCGTGCGTCCATTCGCCAGACCAATGCGTAGCCAGCATCGGTAGGGCACAGGCCCAGATTGCCGGCACGCAGCAGTGCGGCAGCGCGCTCGATCTGGCGCGGCTGCGGGTTGAGCGGGTGGACGTGGATACGCTCGGACATCGCGCTATCATGCCGTTCTTTGTGGTCAAAGGCATCACTTGCATGTGGTACATGATCTGTGGTCAGGATAACCCGGGGTCGTTGTCGGCGCGGCAGAACGCGCGGCCGCAGCATTTGGCACGGCTGGAAACGCTGCGCGATCAGGGCCGATTGTTGCTGGCGGGGCCATTGCCCGCGATCGACGCAGCCGATCCCGGGCCGGCCGGATTTACCGGCAGCCTGATCGTCGCCGAATTCGAATCGCTGGATGCTGCGCGCGCCTGGGCGGATGCTGATCCTTATGTTGCTGCCGGGGTTTATGCGCACGTTGAGGTAAAGCCGTTTCGCAAGGTGTTGCCATGACCCGGCTCGAACGCATTCGGGCCGCGTTGCAGGCGCAGTTGGCGCCCACCGCGCTGGAGGTGATCGACGAGAGCCACAAGCACGCCGGTCATGCCGGTGCCCGCGATGGCCGCGGCCATTTTGCGGTGCATATTGTCAGCGACGTGTTTGCCGGGCTTGCGCCACTGGCTCGGCATCGCCGGGTCTATGCGGCCCTGGGCGATATGATGCAAACCGATATCCACGCCCTGAGCATTCGTGCGCAGACCCCATCGGAGGCCGGTGCCGGCTGACGGGTTCCCGCTATACTCGACACCTTGGGCCAGATCGCGTGCATACCGGCCCGGATCGGCACAAACCCTCAACTGCGCCTTGCCTTGCGCCCGTCTGATTGCAGGAACCATGCGTCTTTCCACTATCAAACTTTCCGGCTTCAAGTCCTTTGTCGACCCGACCGTGCTGCACTTGCCCGGCAACATGACCGGTGTGGTTGGCCCCAATGGCTGCGGCAAATCGAACATCATCGATGCGGTGCGCTGGGTGATGGGCGAAAGTTCGGCCAGTCGTCTGCGCGGCGACAATCTGACCGATGTGATCTTCGCTGGTTCATCGGCACGCAAACCGGTCAGTCAGGCACTGGTTGAACTGGTGTTCGACAATGCCGATGGCCAGGTAGGCGGCGAGTACGCCGGTTATGGCGAGATTTCGGTCAAGCGCACGGTCAGCCGCGACGGCCAGTCCAGTTATTTCCTCAATGGCACCCGTTGCCGTCGCCGCGACATCACCGATTTGTTTCTTGGTACCGGCCTTGGCCCGCGCAGCTATTCGATCATCGAGCAGGGCATGATCTCGCAGGTGATCGACGCCAAACCCGAAGAATTGCGCGTCTATCTTGAAGAAGCGGCCGGCATTTCAAAGTACAAAGAGCGCCGCCGCGAAACCGAAACCCGCATCCGCCACACGCGCGAAAACCTTGAACGGCTCACCGATGTACGCAACGAAGTGGAAAAGCAGATTGACCACCTCAAGCGCCAGGCACGAGCCGCCGAGCAATACCAGACGCTGAAAGCAGATCATCGCGAGAAGGATGCGCAACTCAAGGCATTGGAATATCGCCGCTTGCAAGGCGAGCTTGGCGCATTGCGCGAACAGATCAGCAGTGAGGAGACTGCTCTGGAAGGGCTGATTGCCGAACAGCGTCAGGCCGAGGCGCAGATCGAGCTGTGCCGGGAGCAGCATGCCGAGGCGCGCGAAAACCTCAACAAGATTCAGGCCGATGCCTATCATGTCGGTAGCGAGATCGCCCGTATCGAGCAGCAGATCCAGCATCAACGCGAACTTCGGCAGCGTCTGGAACAAGCTCGTGGAGAAGCCGATCAGGCGCGGGCGCAGTTGCATGCGCATATCGATGGCGACACCCAGCAACTGGCCGAAGCACAGGCGCAAATAGCCGCCGCGGCACCGCGTCTGGCCGATTTACAGGCCAGTGATGCACAGCGGCAACAGGCGTTGCGCGAGGTGGAAGCCGCGCTGGCGCAGTGGCAGCAGCAATGGGATGCCTACGCCCGTGCGCAGTCCGAGGCGGCACGTGCTGCCGAGGTGGAACGTACCCGCATCGAATATCTCGATCGGCAAACGCTGGAAGCCGAGCGACGCCGCGAAACACTGGCTGCCGAGCGCAAAGGTTTGGATGTCGAGGCGCTGACGCAAACGCTGGCCACTGTCACCGCCGAACACGAGCAACAACGCGCCAGCGTCGAAACCCTCGGCGCACAACTGGAGCAGCGCAAGCAGGCACAATCCGCGCTGCTTGAGCGTCAACGCAACGCGCAGGCCGAATTGGCGGAATTGCGAAAACAGCAACAGGCCGCGCGGGGTCGCCTGGCTTCGCTCGAAGCGCTGCAACATGCCGCTTTGGGGCAAGAGAAAAGCGCCGCACTGGCATGGCTGCAAGCGCATGGGCTGGCCGATGCGCAGCGCCTGGGTGAATTGCTGACAGTGGAGGCGGGTTGGGAAACCGCCGTAGAGTCGGTGCTCGGCGTGTTGCTCGAAGCGGTGCTCGTCGATTCCACCGAACCCTATGTCGATGCCATTGCCATGCTCGATGGCGGGCGTGTGGCGCTGGTGTCGCAGGCGGTTGGCAACGAAACCTTTGCGGCGGACTCGCTGGCGGCCAAGGTAAGCGGGCCCGCCGCCATCAGGCACCTGCTTGCCGGTATTCGTCTGGCCGATGATCTGGCTGCTGCGCGGGCACTTGTGCCAACACTGGCTGCCGGTACGGCAGTGATTACCCGCAGCGGTGAATGGATGAGCGCGGGCTGGTTGCGTGTTGCGCGCTCCGGTGAAGCGCAGCAGGGTGCGCTTGCGCGTGAACGCGATATTCAATCCTTGCGCGCTGAACTGGCGCAATTGGTCGAGCGCGAAACACAGCTTGGTGATGAGTTGACCCAGTTGCGTCAGCATTTGGCCGATGCCGAGCAGCAGCGCGAAGATGCCCAGCGCAGCGTTTACCTCGCGCATCGTTCGGTATCCGAACTGGCAGGGCAGATGCAAAGCCAGGGCGGTCGGCTGCAATCCGCGCAACAGCGCATAGCGCACATCGATTCCGAGCTGGCGCAATTGGCCAATACTGCAGCTGAAGCTCAGGCACAGGCGGGTGCGGCGCGGGGCACGCTGGAAACAGCGCTGACACGCATGGCTGAGCTGGAAACCGATCGCCAGCGTCTGGATGCTGAGCGCCGCACACTCAGTGAACAACGTGACGCCGCACGCAATACTGCTCGCGAAGCCAGTGAAGCGACGCATGCACTGGCGCTGAGCATGCAGGCGCAGCGCGCGCAAGTCGCCTCGCTTGAGCAGTCGCTTGCACGCATGCAGCAGCAACGCGAGCAATTGCAAGCGCGTTGCGATGAACTGGCCGTGCAATTGGCCGATGGTGATGCCCCGATTCAGGCGCTGGATGCCGAGCGCCAGGCCGGCCTTGAACAGCGCATTGCAGTGGACAAGCAATTGGCGCAAGCACGCTCTGCGGTTGACGGCGTGGAGGGCGAATTGCGCCGCTGCGAACAGGTGCGTCAGCAACGCGATCAGCAGGCGTTATCACGCCGCGATGCCATCGCCAGATTGCGCCTGCAGGAACAGTCGCTGGCCTTACACGCGCAGCAATTGGCTGATGCCGTAGCCAGCGCCGAGCAGGTAATGGAAGAAGTGATGGCGGCACTGCCCGAACAGGCGGATGTGGAGTCATGGACCAAGGTGCTTGGCGACCTGGAAGCCAGGATTCGCCGTCTTGAGCCGGTCAATCTTGCCGCCATCCAGGAGTTCAATGAGCAGTCGCAACGCAAGGCGTATCTGGATGCGCAGCAAGCGGATCTGACCTCGGCGCTGGAAACGCTGGAAGGCGCGATCCGCAAGATCGATCGCGAAACCCGCGGCCGCTTCAAGGACACCTTCGATCGCGTCAATGCCGGCGTGCAGGAAATCTACCCACGCCTGTTCGGCGGCGGGCATGGTTATCTTGAGTTGACTGGCGATGATCTGCTCGATGCCGGCGTCGCCATCATGGCGCGGCCACCGGGCAAGCGTGTCAGCAATATCTCGCTGCTCTCCGGTGGCGAAAAAGCGCTCACCGCAGTGGCGCTGGTGTTCGCCATTTTTCGGCTCAATCCAGCGCCGTTCTGCCTGCTTGACGAAGTCGATGCGCCGCTCGATGAAGCTAACGTCGGTCGTTTTTGTGCATTGGTCAAGGAGATGTCGGAACAGGTGCAGTTTTTGTTCGTCACCCACAACAAAGCCACCATGGAGTCGGCGCAGCAGTTGTCCGGTGTGACCATGCGCGAGCCCGGCGTTTCGCGGTTGGTATCGGTCGATCTGGCCGAAGCCGCGCGCCTGGTTGGCGTTGCCTGAGCTACCACGTACAAGGAGCCACAATGTCTGATGCCAATCTGCTTCGCCTGATTCTGCTGGTTGCCGGCGCAATCGTGCTGGCGGTGATCTACTTCACTGGCCGTGAGAATGATGGTGAGGCCGAGGCGAGCCGTCGCCGTGAGCGCAATGGCACGCGCCGCGACCCGGTGTTGTCCGACACACCACCAACCGCTGCTGTCGATGCCGCCGATTTCGAACCTCCCACGGCGCCCAGCAACGGCGACAACGCCGCAGCCGGATATGGCAAGCGTGCCGACGCGCGTTTTGATCGCATTGTCACGGTTTACGTTGCGGCACGCGACGGCGAAACGCTGGCTGGTGCCGACGTGGTGGTGGCTGCGGAAAAGGTTGGGCTGGTGTTCGGGCATATGGATATTTTCCATCGCATGGTCGATGGCAAGCCCGAGCTCGCGCCGGTTTTCAGTGTCGCCAACATGCTCAAGCCGGGGCATTTCGACATGGCCGATATCGCCCATTTGCAAACGCCCGGAGTCAGTTTTTTCATGACCTTGCCCGGCCCGCTGTCGGCGCTGGATGCATGGGACATGATGTTGCCAACGGCGCAGCGCATGGCAGAGCTGCTTGATGCGGTAGTGCTCGATGCCGATCACAATGCGCTGGGTCGGCAGGGTATCGGCCATATCCGCGAAGACTTGCGCAGCTATGATCGCAAAGCCGAACAGGCGCAAGGCCACTGGTAATGCCGTCGCCATCCCCCGACACCGCACCATCGGCGACAAACCCGGAGCAACTCGCAGAGCAGTTGCGGCATCGGATCAACGATGCCAACTACCGCTATCACGTGCTCGATGCGCCGAACATCCCGGATGCCGAGTTCGACCGACTGCTGCGTGAGTTGCAATCGCTGGAAGCCGAGCACCCCGAGTTGATCACAGCCGACTCGCCAACCCAACGGGTCGGCGACAAACCCGCAGCCGGGTTTGCCGAGGTGGTGCATGAGTTGCCGATGTTGTCGTTGAGCAATGCTTTCAGCGATGACGAGGTTTACGCCTTCGTGCGACGTATCGTTGAACAGACCGGCGATGACAAACCGCTGTTTTCGGTCGAGCCCAAGCTCGATGGCCTGGCGATCAGCCTGCGCTACGAAAACGGCGCACTGGTGCGCGCGGCAACGCGCGGCGATGGTGCCAGCGGTGAAGATGTCACTGCCAATGTGCGCACCATCCTTGCCATTCCGCTGCGTTTGCGTGGCATCGTGCCGGCGCTGCTGGAAGTGCGTGGTGAGGTGTACATGCCGCGCGCCGGCTTCGAACGATTCAACGAACGCGCTCTGGCGCAAGGTGAAAAACCTCTGGCCAACCCGCGCAATGGCGCCGCTGGCTCGCTGCGCCAGCTTGATCCGGCAGTTACCGCGAAGCGACCGTTGGCTTTTTTCGCTTACTCGCTCGGTGTGCATGAGGGGTTTGCCGTGCCGCAAAGGCACTCGCAGACCTTGCAACGATTGCGGGATTTCGGTTTCCCGGTGCCGCCCGAGGCAGCTACGGCCTGTGGTGTTGCCGGCTTGCTGGCGTACTACAACACGATTGGCGCGCAGCGCGACAGCCTGCCCTACGACATCGATGGTGTGGTCTACAAACTGGATGATTATGCGCAGCAAACGGAGATGGGATTTGTCGCCCGCGCGCCACGCTGGGCGATTGCGCACAAGTTTCCGGCGCTCGAAGAACTGACCACGGTGCAAGCCATCGATGTGCAGGTCGGCCGCACCGGCGTACTGACGCCGGTGGCACGTCTGGCGCCGGTTCGCGTAGCGGGTGTGACGCTCACCAATGCCACCTTGCACAACGCCGATCAGATCGCGCGCCTGGATGTGCGCGTTGGCGATACCGTCATCGTGCGCCGCGCTGGCGATGTGATCCCGGAAGTGGTTTCAGTGTTGAGCGAACGACGCCCGTTGAATGATGTTGGTGCGGCATTGCATCCGCCATTTCAGATGCCAGATGTCTGCCCTGCCTGCGGCTCGGCGGTAGTGCGCCGTGCCGATGAATCGGCCATTCGCTGTAGTGGCGGCTTGTTCTGCCCGGCGCAGCGCAAGCAGGCGATTGTGCATTTCGCCTCGCGTCGTGCCATGGATATCGAGGGGCTTGGCGAGCGCATGGTCGAGGATCTGGTCGATCTGGGCTTTGTCCATTCGGTCGCTGATTTGTATCGTCTTGGCATCGCCGATTTGCTGCGCATGAAACAAGCCGCCGATGCCCGTGACGGCAGCACGCCGCAGTCGGTAAAGAGCGGCAAGGTTGCCAGCAAATGGGCACACAATCTGCTCGACGGAATTGACAACAGCCGGCAGGCCACGCTTGAGCGTTTGTTGTTTGCGCTGGGCATTTTGCAAATCGGCGAAGAAACCGCCAAGGCGCTGGCGCGTGGTTTTGGCGATCTGGATGTGATCCGCCACGCCGACGCGCTGTTGTTGCTGGTGGTACCCGACGTGGGGCCGAAAGTGGCCGAATCGATTGCGGCGTTTTTTGCCGAGCCGCACAATCAGGCGGTGATCGATGAATTGCTCGCGGCCGGCGTGAAACCGCAGGCCAGTGGGCACCTCTCGCCACAGTTGGCCGCCAATCTTGATCTTGCGCATTTATTGCGCGCGGCCAAGGCGTTGGGTGCGCCGCTCGCCGGGCTTGGCGACACATCCATCGAACGGATAGCCGAACGCGCCGCAACGCTTGATGAGCTGGGCGCAGCGGGCGAGGGCGCGCTGCTGCCGTGGCTAGGCGCCGCGGCAGCGCAGGCGCTGGCACAGTTGCGCGCTGATCCGCAGTGGTGGCCGCGTTTGCAACAGGTTGATGCGCAGATGCAGTCGTTGCGCGCGACAGCGCCCGCGCAAGCCGTGGTGGAAGCCGGGCCACTGAGCGGCAAAACCATCGTTCTTACCGGCACATTGGCCAGCATGCCTCGCGATCAAGCAACCGCTCGGTTGGAAGCGCTGGGCGCGAAAATGTCCAGCAGCGTGTCAAAAAAGACGAGCATCGTGATCGCAGGCGAATCGGCCGGCAGCAAGCTGGCCAAGGCGCAGGAACTTGGCGTCACGGTATGGGATGAAGCGCAGTTGTTGGCGCAATTGGGAGAAGGCAATGTCTGACTGGCAACCCAGCGCAAGTTTGGCGGCGCTGAAACAACGCGCCGGTTTGTACGCGATGATCCGGCGTTTTTTTTCCGAGCGTGCGGTAATCGAGGTGGAAACGCCGGTGTTGTCGCGGGCCGGCAACCCCGATCCGAATATCCAGAGCCTGACGCTCACCGTCAATCTGCCGCAGAATCAACCTGGCCGACGCTGGCTGCGCACCTCGCCCGAGTTTGCGCTCAAGCGCCTGGTGGCTGCCGGCATGGGCGACTGTTTTGAAATGGGCCGGGTGTTTCGCGATGGCGAGGCCGGGCGTCGCCACAACCCTGAGTTCACCATGCTGGAGTGGTACCGCGTTGGCTGGGATCATCGCCGTCTGATGGAAGAAACCGCCGATCTGGTGCAGGCGGCAATGGCCTTGTCCGGCCGGCGTACCTCGGTGCGTGAAATCAGTTTCCGCGATCTGTACCGCAGCACATTGGGCATCGATCCGTTTACCGACAGCGATCATGCGTTGCGCGCGCCACTGGCGGTTTACGCGATCGAACCTGAAGGGTTGGGCCGCGATGACTGGCTCGACTTGCTGATGACGCATTTGATCCAGCCGGCCTTGCCGAGCAATCGCGTGTTGCTGGTTTACGATTACCCGCCGAGCCAATGTGCATTGGCGCGGATTCGCCCGGATGCACCGCCGGTTGCGGAGCGCTTCGAGTTGTACCTCGGCTCGCTGGAGGTCGCCAATGGCTATCACGAGCTGACCAATCCGGCCGAGCAGCGCGAACGTTTCGCGGCCAATGCCCAGGCCCGTCAGCGTGCTGGTGCGCGTCCGATTCCGGTCGATCAGGCATTCGTTGCCGCGCTTGATGCCGGGCTGCCGGCGTGCGCTGGTGTTGCGCTCGGCGTGGATCGGTTGTTGATGGCGATGCAGGGCACCGACAATATCCAGGATGTGATGGCGTTTCCGGCTGAGCGGGCTTGAGCTTGGCGGCGATTGTGCATGGTGGCCGTGTTGGCGTCTGTAGGAGCAACTGTGTTGCACGCTGTTGCGAGCCAGTGTTTCTGTGGGAGCCGGCCTGCCGGCGAACGAACTGGCGAAAGAGCTTCGCGCGCAGAGCCTGCCCCAGACTTGATCTGGGGCGCGCTTCCACGAAAGCGGTGAACGTTCCCTGGAGGAGTTCAGCCTGTGGGCCGACAACGTCGCACAAGCGTCGCGCACAGGGTGCGCTCCCACATGTGCCTTCGCATGTTTCCGTGGATGAGGAGCCGACGGTGTTCTTGCTCAAGCAAGTGCCATTCGGATTGGCTTTTGCTTTCCTTTGCGTTTTTTTGCGTACGTTGCGGACCAATCGTTTTTCGATCTACGCATTACTCCGGCGAAAACCAGTTCTTGGTCATGCGTATCGGCGGGATCGCCAACGACAATGCCTCGGCGCTCCATTCGCGCAGCTTGCCGGGTGCCAGGCGCATCGCTTCGGTCAACGGCGCGGGTAGCCAATCGGCGCCGACGCGGCGCAGCTTGCACACGTTGTCGGCATAACGGCCGGCGGCCCAGGTGCCAGATACCGCACGCGCGGTGGCGGTCACCAGCGGCTCGATCGGGCTGAATCGGATCACCGGGCCGGCGAGTGCTTTCGGCAACCAGGCGCTGATCATCGATTGCACGCCGGCACGGGTGGCCAGCGGCGTCATTACCGCATGCGACTGCGCCACTGCCATCACCCCATCGAGCTCCCAGCGTGCCGGTTTCAAGCCGTGCAGGGCATAGATATCACGCACCAGTTTTGCCTGCACCTTATCTTCTTCCAGCGACGCCGAGCGTCGGCGCAGGGCCGCCGGGATAAACGGTTTGAGCAGGGGTAGCGAGTCGAGCACGTAATGCAGCGCCGCGCCGGCACCGGCACGCACTGCGGCGGCATGGATCAGGCGGTCGGCATTGAGGTCGCTTTCCAGCGCCTGTTCAACGGGAGTTGTGGGTGGCGATGGCGCAGGCGCGATGCGTTTGGGCTTGGCCGTGCGTTTGGGCTTGGCCGTGCTTTTGGGCTTGGCCGTGCTCCTGGGCTTACTGGCGGCCTTCGCTGGCTGGCGGCGTTGCGGGCTCATCGGCCAAGCTTAGCGCGTATCGCGGTTAAGATGTGCAGGTATCGAGATAGAGAACAGACATGGATTTTGACCGCTACGACCGGGTGCGCCCGATCCGCTGGGATGGCCAGCAATTGCACCTGCTAGACCAACGGGTTTTGCCGTTTAGCGAATGCGAGGTGGCGTGTGCAAGCGCCGATGCGGTTGCCGCCGCCATCCACGCGCTGGTAGTGCGCGGCGCGCCAGCCATCGGCATCGCGGCGGCGTGGGCGGCGGTGATGGCCGGGCGCAGTGTGCAGGCGGCCAACGGCGCGGCTGCGCTGGATGCCATTGATCCGGTATTGCAGCGCCTCGCGGCAGCGCGGCCTACTGCGGTGAACCTGATGTGGGCGTTGGCGCGGATGCGCGCTGTGCTGGCGCGTTCGGGTGCCGATTGGCAGCAAAGTCTTGCCGAGGAAGCCGCCGCGATTGCGCGCGAAGACCTGGCCGCCAACCGCCACATGGGCGCGTTGGGCGCGGCATTGATCGCGCCGGGCAGTGGTGTTTATACCCATTGCAACACCGGTTCGCTGGCGACGGCCGGTTTTGGTACCGCGCTGGGCGTGATTCGCGCTGGCGTTGCCGAAGGCCGCATCGCACGGGTGTTTGCCGGTGAAACCCGGCCCTGGCTGCAAGGTGCGCGCTTGACGGTGTGGGAACTGCAACGCGATGGCATCGAAGCCACCCTGGTTGCCGATTCGGCCGCCGCGTACGTGATGAAAAGCGGACAGGTGCAGTGGCTGATCGTCGGTGCCGACCGCATCTGCGCCAATGGTGATGTCGCCAACAAGATCGGCACTTATGCGCTGGCGATTGCGGCGCGCTATCACGGTGTACGCACCATGGTGGTGGCGCCGTCATCGACGGTGGATATGGCCACCGCCGAGGGTTCGGGTATTGAAATCGAGCTGCGCGACCCCGCTGAGTTGTTGTCGTTTGCCGGGCAGCGCACGGTGGCCGAGGGAGTCAATGCCTGGAATCCGGTGTTCGATGTCACCCCCGCCGAGCTGATCGATGTGCTGATTACCGAGCGCGGCGTGATCGAGCACCCAAATACTGCATCGATGGCATTGGCCTTCGCCAAAAGTGATGCTGGCTGAGGCGCGCTAAAGCCTTGTTTCAGCGCTCGAAACGCATCTTTTTACAAGGGGCGGCGTGCTATAATCGAACGCTTGTTTGGTGTGCCCGATGCGGCCAGCTCGGCCTCTGGTTGAGTGCGCGCAAGTAGCTGATAATTATTGGAAAATATGAATGTCTGAACTCGCCAAGGAAGTCATCCCGGTCAATCTCGAAGATGAGATGCGTAAAAGTTACCTCGATTATGCGATGAGCGTGATCGTGGGGCGCGCGTTACCCGATGTCCGGGATGGCCTGAAGCCCGTTCACCGCCGTGTGTTGTACGCCATGAGCGAGCTCGGTGCGCACAGCAGCAAACCCTATTACAAGTCGGCGCGTATCGTCGGCGACGTGATCGGCAAGTTCCATCCGCACGGCGATACTGCGGTTTACGACACCTTGGTGCGCATGGCGCAACCGTTCTCGCTGCGTTACCTGCTGGTTGATGGTCAGGGCAACTTCGGTTCGATCGACGGCGACTCTCCGGCCGCAATGCGATACACCGAAGCACGCATGTCGCGCCTGGCGCATGAGCTGATGGCCGACATCGACAAAGAAACCGTCAACTTTCAGCCCAACTATGATGAAAAAGAGTTCGAGCCAACGGTGCTGCCGACGCGGGTGCCGAATCTGCTGGTCAACGGCTCGACCGGTATTGCAGTGGGCATGGCCACCAATATCCCGCCGCACAATCTGGGCGAGGTGATCGACGCCACCATCGCATTGATTGCCGATCCGGAAATCAGCATCGATGATCTGATGCAGCACATTCCGGGGCCGGATTTCCCCACCGCCGGCATCATCAACGGTTCGGCCGGCATCCGCGTGCGCGTGCCGCAATTGAAGTGGACGATCACAGTGGCCGCGAGTCGATCATCGTCTCCGAACTGCCGTACATGGTGAACAAGGCGCGGCTGATCGAAAAGATCGCCGAGCTGGTCAAGGAAAAACGGCTGGAAGGCATCTCCGAACTGCGTGATGAGTCCGACAAGGACGGCATGCGCATCTACATCGAGATCAAGCGCGGCGAATCGGCCGATGTGGTACTCAACAACCTGTACGCGCAGACTCAGATGGAAAGCGCGTTCGGCATCAACATGGTGGCGCTGGTCGATGGCCGGCCGCAGTTGCTCAACCTCAAGCAGATGCTTGAAGCCTTCGTGCGCCACCGTCGCGAGGTCGTCACCCGCCGCACCATTTTCGAGCTGCGCAAGGCGCGCGCCCGCGCCCATATCCTCGAAGGCCTCACCGTTGCGCTGGCCAACATCGACGAGATGATCACCCTGATCAAAACCTCGGCCAACCCGAACGAAGCCCGCGAGCGCATGTTGGCGCGGCGCTGGCAGCCGGGCATGGTCAGCGCGTTATTGTCGGCCGCCGGTGCCGATGCCTCGCGTCCCGAGGAATTGGCTCCCGGCCTTGGCCTGCTCGATGACGGTTACCAGTTGTCGGAAGTGCAGGCCAAGGAAATTCTGGAAATGCGCCTGCACCGCCTTACCGGCCTGGAGCAGGAAAAACTTACCGACGAATACCGCCAGTTGCTGGAAACGATTCGTGGCCTGATCGAGATTCTCGAAAGTCCCGAGCGCCTGCTCGAAGTGATCCGTACCGAGTTGTACAACCTCAAGGAAGAGTATGGCGATGTGCGCCGTACCGAGATCCGGCCGAGCGAGGAAGACCTCGACATCCTCGACCTGATCGCGCCGGAAGACGTGGTGGTAACGCTATCGCATGCCGGCTATGCCAAGCGCCAGCCGGCCAGCGCCTACCGCGCGCAGCGTCGCGGCGGCCGTGGCCGCGCCGCCACCTCGGTAAAGGACGAGGATTTCGTCGACAAGCTGTGGCTGGTCAACACCCACGACACCCTGCTCACCTTCACCAGTGCCGGCCGGGTATTCTGGCTCAAGGTCTATCAGATACCCGATGCCGGCCCGAACGCACGCGGCCGCCCGATCATCAACTGGATACCGTTGCAGCATGGCGAAAAAGTGCAGGCGGTGCTGCCGGTGCGCGAGTTCCCGGAAGACCGTTTCGTGTTCTTCAGTACCCGTAACGGCACCGTCAAGAAAACCCCGCTGTCGGATTACTCGCGGCCACGTGCCTCGGGCATCTGGGCGATCGTGCTCGACGAGGGCGATGGCCTAGTTGATGTGCAGCTCACCGATGGTGAGCGCGATGTGATGTTGTTTGCCTCCAATGGCAAAGCCGTGCGTTTTGCCGAAGGTGAAGTGCGCGCCACCGGCCGTGTCTCGCGCGGCGTGCGCGGTATCCGTCTGACCACGGGCGAGCAGGTGGTTAGCCAGATCGTGGTTGAGGGTGATGGCGACGTGCTAACCGCCACCGAACACGGCTTCGGCAAGCGCACCGCTGTTGCCGAATATCCACGCAAGGGCCGTGGCACCCAGGGTGTGATCGCGATCCAGACCAGTGCCCGCAACGGCAAGCTGGTGGGCGCGATCCAACTCGATGACGCGCAGGAGATTTTGCTGATTTCCGATCGCGGCACGCTGGTGCGTACCCGCGCCTCGGAAGTTTCGCAGGTCGGTCGCAACACCCAGGGTGTCACCCTGATCCGTCTTGGCGATGGCGAACTGCTCAGTGCCATCGAACGCCTCGACGCGCTCGATGACAACGACGAGGGTGAGGCTGAAGACGGTACTGCATTGGCAACCATCGCGGCTGCACAGCCAGCGGCGGAAGCCGGCGAGGGCGAGAACACCCCCGACAGCAAATCCGAGGAGTGATTGGCGGCGCATCATGCTGATGGGCTGAGCGCCGACTGACTGCCAACCGCAAACTGGCTGTCGGCGCACCCTGATCGGGTGCAAGATGTGAAAATTGACGCATTGCACACCGTACTGCGAGCGTCCTTTCCCTGCACAGAGCCCATCATGCCCAAAGTGACAGCCAACAACGACAAATCGCGCAACCCGATCCGGGTGCGCGTGGCCAAAGCCGCCGATGCGGCAGCGATGGCCGGGGTGGCCCGCGCCGCCTACGCTGCCTGGCCGGCCTCGAATATCGCCAACGAGCGCAACTTTGGGCTGCAGATCGCCGCATTTCCCAATGGCCAGTTCGTCGCGGTGGCCGGCAAAACCGTGATCGGCTACGCCACCAGCCTGATCGTGCAGATCGATGACGACAGCCCGTGGTACAGCCATGCCGAAATGACCGGCTACGGCATCTTCACTACCCACGATCCGGCTGGCAACTCGCTGTATGGCGCCGACATCGCCGTACACCCCGAATGGCAGGGCAAGGGTGTTGCCCAGTTGCTGTATCAGGCGCGCAGCACCCTGATGAAGCGGCACAATCTCACGCAGATGGTGGCCGGTGGCCGTATCCCCGGTTATGCGGCTTATCGCGGACAACTGACGGCCAACGAGTACGTGGAAATGGTGAAGGCGGGCGAGATCACCGACCCCGCGCTCAACGCCCATTTGCGCGCCGGTTACAGCGTGCAGGGCGTGCATTACGGCTATCTGGAAGATCAGGAAAGCCTGGGCTATGCAACCCATCTGGTCATGGCGAACCCGGATTCGCAGCCGCGCAAACGGCTGATTGCCGGCTCCCCGGTGCGCCGCACCGCGCGACACGTGCGGGTCTGCGCCACCCAGTACGACCAGCGCCGGATCGCAAGTTTCGAGGATTTCGCTGAACAGATCGAATACTTCGCCAGCACTGCCGCCAGTTACGACAGCCATTTGCTGCTGTTTCCGGAATACGTTACTGCGCAACTGTTTTCCACCTTCGAGCGCGGCATTGAGCTGCTCGATGCCGTCGCGCAGCTGGCGGCGATGGAATCGCGGCTCGATAGCCTGTTCCGCGATGTGGCGATGCGCTACAAACTGTTTCTTGCCGCTGGCACCACGCCAGTGCGCAGCCAGCGCGGCACCCGCAACAGCGGCCATTTGTACACCCCCAGCGGCGGCATCTACACTCAGGACAAGTTGCACATCACCCCGGCCGAGCGTGAGTACTGGGGCATTGTGCCGGGCGAGGGCATCCGTGTTTTCGAAACCCCGATCGGGCGTATCGCCATCGTCATCTGCTACGACATCGAGTTTCCCGAACTCACCCGCATGCTGGTGGAGCACGGCGTCGATATCCTGCTGTGCCCGTTCGCCACCGACGAACGCAAAAGCTACCTGCGGGTGCGCTACTGCGCGCAGGCGCGAGCTGTGGAAAACATGGTGTACGTGGTGTTGTCGGGCAATGTCGGCGGCTTGTCGCGCAGCCCGTCGATGTTCATCAACTTCGGGCAGGCGGCCATCTTCACGCCCAGCGATTTCGCGTTCCCGATGAACGGTATCGCCGCCGAAGGCGTGGTCAACACCCAGACCGTGGTGATTGCCGACCTCGACCTTGGCGCGCTCGACATCCAGCGCCAATGCGCCTCGGTGCGGCCACTGCTCGACCGCCGCCACGACCTCTACGAACTGCGCGCCAAGGTGCCGGTGGAGCACGTTACCGTGGTGTGAGTTTTACGGCGGTCAGCTTTCAGCCCGTTACCCACTCGTGCTCCTATATCGACGTGCCCGGATCGGCTGCGATAACACCATCAAGAAGCTGAAGGCGGCGAGCAAGCCAGTGAAAGCTGATGTGTTCCTGCTCCAGTCGCAACCCCACGCGAATGCGGTTGTCGCGCAGATTGTCGTAAAGGACACTCTCTTCGGGCGTCAAGCGTTGCAAGTCCACCAACAGCGGCTTGTCTTCGTTCCCCCAGACGGCAGCATGCGCATCAAGAGTGGCTCGGTCCATCAGCAATGAATCGACATGGCCAAAGTGGCCGCGTAGCTGATCCAGAATAGCGAAGCCGTGAGTGTCGATATCGCCCCAATAATGGATCGCGCAGTGGTGCAGCCAATGGCTGCGGGCCAGTGCCTCCCAACCGTAACCTGCGCCAAAAATGACGATGGCATCGCGTACCTGCGGGAATGCCAGAAAGTTGGTTTCGTTTTCGGTGATGAAGACACGCTGCACGGCGAGTTGCAGGCGACTGAAGCTGTCGGCATCCAGCGTCACGTCGGGACATGCCAAGCCGGGCACTGCCTGAATCGCTGGATCAAGCACGCGCAAGCGGATGCGCGTCGGCTTTTCCAGAAAGCCATAACGGGCAGCAAACTGGCTGATACCGGTATTGCTGCGATCCACCGCCTCAGCGGGCAATGCCAAATCGAGCAACTCGGCCAGCACGCCGCGATGGGTTTCAATCAGCTTGCTGTGTACGCCCGGTAAGTCCACCTGTCGCAAGTAAATACCCGGGCGCGGATGCTCAACAAGCCACGCCACCACAGCCAGCAATCGTGGCCACTCGGCAGCCAATTCCAGCGCCTGCAGCGGCCGTTTTTCCAGCCACGGCAGCAAGGCGGGTTGGCATTGTCGGGTGGCGGCAACCTGCGCCGAAAAACGATCCCAATCGCGGCGCTTGCCCAGCCAGGTCAACGCATCCTCCAAGCTATCGATCCAGATACTGGCCGGCAGTTTTTGCGTGCCCTGCACGCGGTGTCGAAGCTCCTGCCACTGCACCCGCACACCATCGATGGCCGCCAAGTCAGCGGCCCACGCGCGAACCGCATCAAAGCGATCCGTGATGTCCGCTGAGTTTGGGGACTTGAGTGGCAAGCGCAACGGGAAGCGCGCATCACCCGTCACCGCGCCGCGCAGCAGATCCCCACGTTCCCACAACCGCGCCAATTGCGCCTTCAACGCCTTTGGGCTGGTCCACGGTGTTGCCGGCGAGCGCGTCACCGCGCCACATCCTGCGCGGCTTGCGCGGCCATCACTGCCTTGTGCGCCCGGTATTCCTCGATGGAAAGATTGCGCAGTCTGGAGTCCCGCCCACCCTCGTTATGCACAAAGCCGACACTGGCGACGAAGGGCTCGATGATGTGGATTTTCTGTAGCGGCGTCACGATCAGCAGTTGCAGATTGAGTTGCCGGAACAGCTTCAAACCGTATTGCGCCGATTCGTCCGAGCCGCGACCAAAGGCCTCGTCGATCACCACGAAACGAAATGAGCGCGAGCGCACCTCGCCCCATTCCAGCCCGAATTGATAGGCCAAGCTGGCGGCAAGAATCGTATAGGCCAGCTTTTCTTTCTGCCCACCCGACTTGCCACCGGAGTCTGAATAATGCTCGTGCTCGCTGTCGTCCTCGCGCCAGCGCTCGCTGGCGGCGAACAGGAACCAATTGCGCACATCGGTGACTTTGGCGGTCCAGCGCCGATCAAGTTCAGACAAACCCTCGCGCCCCCGGAAGCGATCGATGATGGCCTTGACTTGCAGGAACTTGGTCTCGGAATACTGGGCATTCTCCGAACCGGTTACCGCGCCTTCGGTGCAAGCACGCAGTTCCTTCTGAAAGTCGCGGATCTCTGGATCGGGGCTGACCTGCGACTTCAGCACGATATAGCGGCCGGGGTTGTAGTCGATCTCGCTCAACGACTTGTTGATGTGGGTGATACGCTCCTTGATGGTTTCGCGCTCACGCGCCAGTTGCGCGTTGAAATTGGCGATTTCGTTGATGGTGTTGACGTTGAGCAGCTCTTTGAAGCGTGCAACAAAACGCGGCAAATCGTCGCGGTGCAACTGCGTCAGCAGGTTCTCGTACTCGAAAGCGGCATCGAGGCTGGCATCGAACTCGGCTGTTTCAAGTTTGAACGCCTCCTTGAACGAAGCCATCGCCTTGATGATCTTCTCGGCCAGGCGTTTGAGTTTCGAGTCTTCTGTGTCAATCCGTGCTAGCAGCCAGGTACGCACGTCCTGCTCGCGGTTGTCGCACGATTCCACGGTCAGTTGATGATCGCCCAGCGCTTCGGCGCGCATGGTTTCGAGCGTTGCTGATAGCGATTCATCCACGACAGCGGCTTGCAGCAGCGTCTGGATCTGTTGACGGAGGTCTTGTGCGTCCGCGCGGCGCTGTTCCACCTTGGCCCGCTTCTCGCGCGCGCCGAGCAGTTCGGTGTCAGTTACCTTCTGCGCCGTTTGCAGCGCACCCAGGTTGTCGTGCAACTGCTTGAGCACATCGGATGCCGACTCCAGCCGACGGCGCTCATCGCTCAATTGCGCAATCTCGGTGGCGACGCTGGCCCAATCCAGTTCATCAAACACCGTGAACTCGTCAAGCCGGGTCAGTGCATCGAGGCGGTTGCCGAGTGCGTCGCGCTCTTTCTGGATGGCAGCGATCTGGCTGCCGACATCAGCCAGCCGTGTTTCCAACTGCTGGCGTTTGGCTTGCAGTGCCGCAATTTTGGCACTGTTGCTCCAGCCCAGCACGTAGCGGCTGCGGTCATCGATGCGGTGTCGGTCGTCTTTTTCGTGGCGGCCACTCGGGTCCTTGATCTGGCCGGCACTGGTGATCGCACGCGTCTCGCGGCGGAACTGCTCTTGCGTGGCGCAGCAGGCCACGTTGAACCGATAGGCAAGCTCGCGCTCCAGCCAATCGAAGTACGGTGAGTCGGGCTTGATCGCCAATTTGCGAACCAGTGAGTCGCGGTGCAGGTCGGGCAGATCGACCGCCTTGCGTGGCCGCACCTGGAAGTACACCAACCGGCCACGCAGATGAGCGCCATCCACCCATTCGGCCACCGCCTTGTAATGCGCATCGGGCACCAGCAGTGCCAGGCCAAAGCCTCGCAACAAGCGTTCGGCCGCACCTTCCCAATCGCGTTCATCGTCGCGCACCTGGATCAACTCGCCGGCAAAAGGCATGTCATCCACATTCAGGTTCAGCGCCGCACACAGCGCCGCGCGGATCTGGATTTGCTGGTCATCGATGTTGCTACGGCGGCGTTTGAGGCTGTCGATCTCCAAGCTCTGTTGCTCGTGTTCCAGCTTGCCCTGACGCAGGGTCACGCTGTGTTCGGTGAGCGCATTTTGCAGGTCGGCATCGCGGCTGCGCGCCTGCTCGCGCCAGCTTTGATATTTGCCACGCTGCGTGGCAAAAGTAGCGGCATCCGCTGCCGCTGGCTCGCCCAGCACGGTTGCCAGTTCCCCATAGCGGTCGGCCTTGATCTTGCGCGCGTCGCGTTGTTGTTCTTTTTTGCGAATATCTGTGGCAAGGCGTTCCAATCGGTCGCCGCCGTTGGCATGGATGGCCTGCTTGAGTTCATCAACTTGCTGGCTTTGCGTTTCATGAACCGCGTCGAGTTTTTGTACCTGCGCATCCACGCGTTGCCATTCTTCCGCCAGCAAGCCCAACCGCTTGTCGATCAGACCTAGTTTCAGGCCAGCGAAGTGTGGCCGCAGGCTATCCCGGCAGGCGCGCAAGCTCTCAAGCTCGGCCACCAGCGCACGGTGGCGACCACAGTCGGCAATCAACGGCGTGAGCAACTCAACCTGTTGCTGGGTTTTCAGCACCGCCTGATGGGCGCGATCAAGATCATCGAAGTGGCCGATCAGGGCCTGCAAGCGCGGACCCACCTCAAAGGGTTCGAGCATATGCCCGCGGACAAAGTCGGTGAGATTGCCCACCGATTTCATGGAAACCGTTTGATGAAACAACTCCAGTGCCTGATCGTTTTCGATGCCGAAGCGACGGCGGAACCAGGCGGCATAGGGCGGAAAGGTGTCATGTATCCCGGCGCCCTGCGCCCGCAGCCGTTTTTTCAGCTGGTTGATGTCGGTGCCGAAGTTGGCAAAATCTGTGGCGATCGACAGCCCGCGCTCAGCACCCAGAAAGAACCGCGCCGGCTGCCCCTGCGCTTCTTTCATCCAGAACACCTGTGCCAGCGTCACGGTTTGGTCGTAGCCCGCGTTGTGGAAAACCCCAAGGACAACGGAGTAGCTGTTCTGATCGCGCAGTGGCACCGGCGTGACTGCACCGGTGGTTTCGTTGCGCTCGGATTTGTAATGCCCGAACACGTACGAACGCAGTGTGCGCTCCTTGCTGTCTGCGCCCGCCGCCTTGTTGTAGGCGATCCTGTTGGCTGGTACCAGCAAGGTGGTGATGGCATCCACCAAGGTGGACTTGCCCGAGCCGATATCGCCAGTAAGCAGGCCATTCTTGCCGTCCAGTTGCAGTGTCCACACCCGGCTGTCGAAGGTGCCCCAGTTGAACACCTCCAGGCGCGTCAAGCGAAAGCCTGATAATGCGTCGTCCGCGACGAAGTCCAGCCCAGGGGCTTGCGGGTCATTCATCCTGCTGCCTCTTTCTTGCGGTGCCGACGCCTGCCAAGGCGGTTTGATAGATTGCCAGCCGATCATCGAACTCGCCCAGCCACTGCGCATTGACAAAGGCTTTCAGGATGCGCCGCACCTCGTAACTTGCCAGGCCAGCGGAAGCACCGCCGGCAGATTTCAGCTTATGCAAAAAACCCAATTCCGCCACCTTGTTGATCGTGGTTTCGATCTGATCAATCAGCCTGGCTTCATTCGGGCCATCGGGTAGAAACACCCGCACCAGCTCCACGATTTCATCGCGACTCAGCACCAGCCGGGTGTCGCTGCCGCTGGCATCGAACTCAGCCAACTTCTTGCGCAACAACGCCAGCAGCAAACTGACCGGGAACGACAACGGCCGGCGTGCCACCAGCCGCGGCAATCGGGGTGATGAATCGTCGTCGGCAGGTTCGGGTCGCCCCTTCACAAAGGCATAGCCCTCCGCCTCATCCAGCACCAGATCAAGATTCAGCACCGCCAGGTAATCGCGTACCCGCGCTTGCAGGTTCAACAACGCCGCCCATTGGCGTTCGTCGCCATCACGGTACAGCACGCTTTTGAGCAAGCTGATCAGCAGCACCGACAAATCCGCAGCGGGAGCCGGAGTTGGTAGATCGTTCGCGCGTTGTTCTTGCATTCCTTGCCTCAGCTTTGGTTCGTGTTCAACGCATGAAAATCACGCGCGGCAGTCGCGCGCTGCGAGTGATTTCCTGGCCATCGGAGGTCAGTGCCTGCCAGTGGATCGGCTCGCTGGTTTCCTCATCCACGATGGTGCTGAAGGCTTCGGTGCCCAATTGCAGATAGGCCACCAACTCGGCCAGCCCCTGTTGAAGCGGCTGGCTGCTTACCAACGCACTCAAGGTGACTTGCGCCTGGCCTTGCAGGGCATGGCGGATATGGCGGCTCAGCCGGGCCGTGTCCACCACCACCTGATCGAACAGCTTGGCGGGGTCGATGTCTTCATCGCCGGCCTGCAAGGCCAGATCGGCAATCACCGGTTTGCTGGCCGGGGTGAACAGTGGGCGTTCCAGCGGCAATTCGATAGCGGCCCTGGCTTCGGCCATCTCCATCACGTTGCCCGTAGGTGGTGCATCACGCAGGGCCAACGCCTTGCTCTCGATGCCGTGCAGGATGTCCATGATACGGCGGTTTTCCAGCCAGGCCTGATCATCGAGAAAGCGGCGTAATTGCTGCGACAAGGCAGCCACCGTGCGCTGGGTGTGCTCGCCGGCTTCCATCCAGTCGTAATGCACCCGCCGCGTGCGGCTGTCGGGCTTCAGCTCCGTCACTGCCGGCAGTGCCAGTACGCGATCCAGCAGTTCGGTCAGTTCTTCCTGCCGACGGCTGGACAGCAGAAAATCCCAGAAGGCGCGAAAGCTCTTGCCCTGGTCGGAATCGGCAATGGCATCGCGCTCGCCCATGATGTCTTCCAGCAGCGCGCCCTTGCTGCCTTCCCACAGCGCAATGCGCTCACGCACACGGCGGTCGAGCTGGCGAAAGTTGTGCTCCACCTCGCGGAAGTCGGTCAGCAACTCGCGCGCACCGTGCATGAACTGCTGAAAGCGATCCTTCAGCGCGGTGTCGTCCAGCAGCGGCAGATCGCCGGCCAGCACCCGTGCGATTTCGGCATCGATGTCGTCGCGCTTCTTGTGCAATTCCGCGATGCGCTTGGCCGGGTCGGCCTCGCTGCCCTCGCTCATCTGCTTAAGCAGGTCAAACAGCGTAAGCATGCGCGACTCGGTGCCGACAAACTGCCGCTCATTGAGTTGCGCCAGCCAGGCAATGGCCTTTTCGGTGGCGGGCGTCAAATCGAATTGTGCCTCATCAGTGCCAGGGCGGTAGAACTTGCGCAGCCAGCCCTTGTCGGGCGCAGCCCAATCGTTCAGATACTCCAGCGCCAGTTTGGGGAAAGCGCTTTCGCCCAGGTGCAGACGCAGCGCATACAACTCATCCTCCAGCGCCTCGGCCAGATCCGCCGCCGCCATCAACCGCACATTGGGTGCCACGAACACCCGGTGCAGAAAGCTCGCCAGCAACGGCGCATGGTCCGAACGCAACAGCCGCCACGCCGGGTGGTAGCTGCGCAGGGTATCGAGGGTGGCGAAGTCGAGGGTCATGTCAGCAGCGGCTCAATCCATTCCCAACACGTGTTCTTCACCATCACGAAGCGGCAGTGTCGCCCCGGAATGACGGTGGCACGTAACCCGTGCCGGTTTGTGCGTCAACGTCGGTGTCGATCAGTGAGAGTCTATCAATCGCTGCACGGGCTGGCGATGAAAGTCGGCTACGCGGTGGGGCAGTGTCGCTGTTGTCGAAAAACTGTCGAAGGCTGCGCTGACCGCGTCCAGATCGTTGTCGCGTTGCTCGGCAGCAAGTTGATCGAGCAACTGGCGACGGCGCTGCGGATCATCGAGCGCGGTAAGAGCGTCACAATGCTGGTTTTTGCGTACACGCACGGCGGCAATACGGTGCTTGAACTCAAGATCGATCAAGCCCATGCCGCGCACGTTGGGGACAATGTCTAGATCAGATTCATGCAATAGCGGCGAGGCGAGCGTGTTGCGTTCACCTTCGAGGGTACGGACTTGTTCCATGAGAACGTGGTTGTAGTGGTGCAGGCGCTGCTCGGGCAGGGCGGCTACCCCGCATCAAACGACTATTGAAAGTACGGAATCGAAGCGCTGCGGGCTGCTGCGAACCAGTGCGAACCGGCTCGAAAAGTCTGCCTGTACGCTTATCTGCCGTCGACGATCAAGCGGGTTTTTCGCTCTGATTGGTCGCCGATATGCGGCCTCAACCTCATTCGCTTTTTGGGGCCAGTTCAATTCCGTTCGGGAATCGAACCCGCGTCCGGCGTCCCGACCAAAAGCACACCCATTCGAACCGGGTGTCCCTGGAGGTAATGCAACTGCATTGACAAGACAATGCGACTGCATTACCATTCAAACGTCAACCCAGATCCGCAGGAGACTGCCATGGCCGCGACCTTCGAAGTCGAATCCACACTCACCGATCGCTACCAGACCACGGTGCCGGAAACCGTGCGTCGTGCCCTCAAGCTGGGCAAGCGCGACAAGATCCACTACACCATTCGCCCCAGCGGCGAGGTGGTGCTGACGCGCGTCGAAGCATCCGACGGTGACGACCCGGTACTCGGCCAGTTCCTCGGCTTCCTGGCTGCCGACATCACTCGCCATCCCGAGCGGCTGCAGGCTGTGGATACCGGCCTTGTCCAACGCCTCCAGTCGCTGGTCAGTGGCGTCGATGTCGATCTCGATGCCGCCTTGTCGGCAGACGATGAATGAGCGCAGGGAAGCCCGAGCCTCTGGTCATTCATGGCTGGACGGTCTTTGCCCATCCACTGTTCCTCGCACAGATTGAAGCGCTGGTGCGGCAGGTCGAGAGCCTGAAGCAGAAGGACCCTGTCGGGTACGTGAAAAAGAACGCCAGCAAACGACTGGCCGCGATCACCAAGCTGGCGTTCGATCTCATCCCGCAAGATCCGGCGCGACCGGAGTACCGCCAGGGTGGGACGCTCGGTGACGATCACAAGCACTGGTTCCGGGCCAAGTTCTTCCAGCAGTACCGCCTGTTCTTCCGCTACCACGCCCCGAGCAAGGTGATCGTCTACGCCTGGGTGAATGACGAAGACACCAAGCGCGCCTATGAAAGCAGCGACGACGCCTACCGGGTGTTCCGCAAGATGCTGGAAAGCGGGCATCCGCCCGATGACTGGGATCAGCTCCTGGCTGAGGCGCAGAAAGAATCGCAGCGGATGCAGGAATCATTGGCAAGGGCGGCAGCGGCCCAGTGATTGGCGCCGCTTGCGTCTACTCGTACCCCATCTTGAGCGCTTGGGCCTGGGCAACCAGTTCGTCCAAGGCCTGATGCCGCTCGGCGTTGCTGGCGGGTTGATCAGCGTCCGACAATGGTCTTGCGGCGATGGAATCAGTCGGGGCTGACGACAGTCCGCTCAGGCTGAGTTCGCCACCCAGCGCCTTGATAACGCGCAGCACGTGTTCGAGCCGGAGAGTCGGCTTGCCAGCCTCCAGCTCGACGATGAAACGCAGGCCGACACCGGCCGCCAAAGACAGCTGGGCCTGGGTCAGGCCAAGCTGCCTGCGCGCCGCACGCAGAGACTGTCCGAGAGTGTGAATGCTGTCGATGTGAATCATCGGTGCCGCCTGCTCATTGAAAATTCCCGTTCGGGAATGTTTGCTCAATCCAGCGAGACAGGCAACAGAATAATCCCGATCGGGAATTCTCAAACGGTGTTGCGGCGAATGGGGCGGTCAATCTCCGCAGAAAGGGCGGTGAATAGATCGGCACAGCGATACCGCTTGGCTCGCGGGCCGAACAGCGCCTTCATGGACTCCTGCCAACTCATTCGGAAGGAGACCAAAGTGGAAGTCGCTCACCTCAATCAAAAACAACTGGCCGCCCGCTGGGAGAAGGTGATCGTGTCGCCCAATGACCTCGAAGTGCGACTGCGCGCCAACGGCATCGAGCGGTTGGTGCTTGAACTGCGTCCCGAGCCGGTCGAGCAACAAGCGGAGGCCATGGCATGAGCGACATCCGCATCCAGAAAACCGGCGAGCCGGACATTCTTCAGACCAGCGACGGCAGGCTGACCCTGTCCGTGCCGATCCAGATCAAACGCCGCAACGGCCGCAAGTTGGTCACCTTGCCAAACGGCGAGACCGCGCCGGTCAGGCCGTGGGACGTGGCACCGACCTCCATCCAACTGGCGCTGGCCAGGGGCCACCGCTGGCTGGCGATGCTGGAGTCAGGAGAGGCGAAGTCCTTGAAGGAGATCGCCACGCGGGAAGGAATCGACAACAGCTACGTCAGCCGGATGGTCAACCTGACCACGCTGGCACCCGACATCGTGGCGGCGATCCTGGACGACGCATTGCCGAACCACTTCACGCTGTTCGATCTGGCGGTCGATCCGCCAGCGCTGTGGGATGAGCAGCGGGAGACAGTCGGGCGCTGAGGTGGCACTACCTCAGCTCAACATGCTCTTGAGATCCTTGAGCATCAGGAACAAGTGATACGGATCGGTCGGGCTGGGTTCGAATTCCCACGATTCGTACCACTGCCGTGCTGCGTCGTCCTTGGCATGCACCAACAGGCAACGAATGCCGGCGATGTCGGCGGCCTGTGCGGTGCGCAGCAGCGCATCCTTGAGCAGGGCCTGGCCCAGGCCCTTGCGCTGATGTTCCTTGTCCACCGCGAGCCGGGCCAGGATCATGACCGGCACCGGGTGGCGCGCCAGCCCCTTCATCACTCTCGAAGGCGCGGCCTCCGGATCGACACTGCCGACTGCGAGGCTGTAGAAGCCGACCACCACGTCACCCTGGCAGCAGACATAGGTCTGCGCGCTGTTGGCCTTCTGGTTGACGAGCGCGTAGCGCGGCAGGAACTGGTTCAGCGCGGCTTGGCCGCAGTCGAAAGCATCGACCTGATCCGTTGCAGCGAACTTGCGAACGGGTGAGTAGTCATTGATCAACCCAGCACCCCGGGTTCACGCAGCAACTTCTTCAGGCGCGGCTTGCTTTGCACCGGGCGGTCCAGCGCCTCCTGGAAGGCCTGCCACTGTGTGTCGTCCAGCACGAATTGGCGACGATCTGCCAGCGTCTGCGCGGCCGCCGTCACGCCCGCGTCGAGCAGGAACTCGCTCACGTTCTTGTGACAGGCGCGTGCGGCTTCCTGCAGCAGTTGCTTGACCGGCGTGCTGGCACGAACGTCAATGCGTTCGGTCTTGGAAAGATTCAGGGTGCTCATGGTGCCCCTCCGGACTGATCTTGGATGCCCTTATTGTAGGTGTCCGGACGTTGTCCTGACAAGGCGTTTCTTATCTTGGCCACCATCCAGGCACGTACTTCCGCGTTGCAATGTGTCGGTAGTGCTCGGTAACTACCGACGAAACGCAACCGCAGCGCTTCCTTCGCCACCCGATGCTGCAATCCAACCGCTTGATTCGTCCGCGCGTAACCCACTGATCTGTATGGCACTGACTTGTGGCCCTTGCGGACTTCGGGCCGGTTTCAGGGAGCGAGGTCGGAGCGAGGAATGGCCAACAGAGAGTGGAATGCGGCGCGAAACTGGCTGACGGGCTGACGGGCTGGCCGGCGAAGTCCGCAGGCTTCCGCAAGAACCCCCAAGAACACGCGGGAACCGGCGCGATCAGGCAAAAAAAACCCCAACCGAGAACGGTTGGGGTTTGATTATTGGTGGAGGTGGGGGGAGTTGAACCCCCGTCCGAAAGCCCTACGTCTCCGGCCCTACATGCTTAGCTCACCGTTGGATCTCGTTCCCTGACAGCAC
>PGZE01000011.1:0-172283 GCA_002840015.1 Gammaproteobacteria bacterium HGW-Gammaproteobacteria-2
GCTGCCGAAGCTGCTGCCGCCGAAGCCGCCGCCGCCGAAGCCGCCGCCGCCGAAGCCGCCGCCGCCGAAGCTGCCGCCGCCGAAGCCGCCGAAGCTGCCGAAGCTGCCGCCGCCGAAGCTGCTGCCGCCGAAGCAGTACCCGATCGCGAAGCGCATCCGGCAATGGCTTTGATCGAGGACGAAACCGATCCTGAGGTTCCGCTGGATCTGAGCGATCTCGACGAAGAGCTGCTTGATATCTTTATCGAAGAGTCAACCGATCTGCTGGATCACGCGGACACATTGTTGACGCAGTTGCGTGAAAACCGGTTAGAGCGTGAGCCGGTGGTCGGCTTGCAGCGCGATTTGCATACTTTGAAGGGCGGCGCACGGATGTCCGGAATTGCCGAAATGGGCGATCTGGGGCACGTTATGGAGTCGCTGCTGGAAGCGGTAGCAGAGGGCCGACTCGATCTGGGAATGAACGGGCTGGTGCTGCTGGAGCGGGGTTTTGACCGTCTCAATAGCATGCTCTCACGCATTTCCTCGCGCCAGGCGATCGCGATGCCGGTCAAACTGATTGCGCATTTTGAGCAGGCGTCAACCGGCAATTACCCATTGGCGCAGCCGACAACTGCGCCTGCGAAGAGCGAGGTTTCGTCAGCACCCATTAAGCCGGAATCGGCAACCACAGCGGTCGTCAAGCCAGAAAAGTCACATCGAAGCGGTCGCTTGTCAGCACCGATCGAAACGGACTTCGATGATGCCGACGATATGCAGGTGCGGGCGCCACAGGAGCAGGTTCGTATTCGCGCCGATTTGCTGGATCGTCTGGTCAATTACGCCGGCGAAGTCGCAATCTATCGAGCGCGCCTTGAACAGCAACTGGCAAGTTTCCGTACCAATCTGGGCGAACTTGACCAGACCACCTCGCGTTTGCGCGACCAGTTGCGAAAACTCGAAATTGAAACCGAAACGCAGATCATCGCGCGCTTCCAGCGCGCGCCGGACGTGGCGGATGAAACGTTCGACCCGCTTGAACTTGATCGGTTCTCCACGTTGCAACAGCTCACCCGTGGTTTGTCCGAGTCCGCCGCCGATTTGACCAACCTCGAACAGGTGCTCGATGACCTGACCCGTCAGCACGAAACCTTGCTTCTGCAACAGTCACGGGTAAGTTCGGACTTGCAGGAAGGGCTGATGCGGACTCGCATGGTGCCTTTCGACTCGCTGGTGCCCCGTTTGCGCCGTATCTTGCGCCAGGCAGGCTCGGAAACCGGCAAGTCGGTACAGCTCAAGGTTGATGGCGCGCAAGGCGAAATGGACCGCAGCGTACTTGAACGCATCACCGCGCCGCTGGAACACATGCTACGAAACTCTGTAGCGCACGGCGTGGAGTTACCGGCGGATCGTCGCAAAGCGGGCAAATCCGAAGACGGATTGGTCCGTATTGCCGTTTCGCGCGAAGGCTCTGAAGTGGTGATCGCAGTTTCCGATGATGGCCGCGGGCTCGACGCGGCGGCGATTCGCGCCAAGGCAATTGAGCGCGGGTTGCTGGCTGCTGATGCTCAAGTGCCCGATGCCGAGCTCTATGGGTTCATTTTGCATACCGGATTCTCCACCGCAGAATCGGTCAGCAAACTTGCCGGCCGTGGCGTCGGCATGGATGTGGTACACAGCGAGATTCGCCAACTGGGTGGTACGTTGGGGATTCGCTCTCGAGCGGGCAAGGGGACCGAGTTCCTGATTCGCCTGCCCTTTACGCTCGCGGTAACGCAGGCGGTATTCGTGAAAATTGGCGAAACCAACTTCGCGGTGCCGATTGCATCAGTAGCAGGCGTGGGCCGTATTGACCGTGACGAACTGGAATTGGGGCAGCTTCGTGGCGACGCGTCGTACAGCTATGCCGGCGATGTTTATCCGGTACACGATCTGGGCATGTTGATCGGTCACGCGCCCGCCAAAGCGGCCGAAAGCCTGCAAATGCCCTTGCTGTTGGCGCGCTCGGGTGAATTGCGCGCAGCCATCGCTGTGGATCAGGTGCTCGGCAGCCGTGAAATCGTGGTCAAGCCGGTCGGCCCACAGGTCAGTTCGTTGCCCGGTATTTTCGGCGCTACCGTGATGGGTGACGGCAGCGTGGTGGTGATTCTTGATGTGCTTCCGTTGGTACGCCGGCATCTGAGCCACGCCGACACCACCGAGACGTTGCTGCAACCGCACGCGAGCGTTCGCCCGGTCGCACGTGTGCCGTTGGTGATGGTCGTCGATGATTCGATCACCATGCGCAAGGTGTCCAGCCGTGTCCTTGAACGCCAGAACTATGAAGTGCTGACGGCAAAAGACGGTGTTGACGCGCTTGAGAAGCTTGCTGAACGCGTGCCTGATGTGATGTTGCTCGATATCGAAATGCCGCGCATGGACGGCTACGAATTGGCGACACACATGCGCAACGATGTGCGCTATCGGCACATCCCGATCATCATGATTACCTCGCGTACCGGCGAAAAGCATCGTCAGCGTGCCTTCGAAATCGGTGTTAACCGCTACCTTGGCAAGCCGTATCAAGAAGCCGAATTACTGCGCAATGTCGGTGAGTTGCTAAGCGGCGGTGAGATCCATGAGTAACACGCCTGCACGCGTGGCGTTACTGGGTATTGAGGGTGATGTCCGCAGCCAGTTGCGGCAGGCATTGCTGGATTTTGGCGCGCAAATCAGCATCGAGGCTGATCCTCGTGCGGTTGCGCCCGAAGCGCTCAGCGAGGCAGACTCTTCGATCATTGTGGTCAGTCTCGACGACAGTATTGAAGATGCACTTGATGCGTTTCAGCCGGTGTTCGATGATCCTGGCGTGAGTGTGATCTATGACGATGCCGCAGTAACTCGCAAATTGGGTGGCTGGGAGCTTGCCCGCTGGGCGCGGCATTTGGCCAGCAAATTGTCCGGCGATGCTGCCGCAGCGCTGCCGGCTGCACCAGTTGACGCACAGCGGCTACCGTCCTTTGATATGCGCCCTCAGCCGGGCGCCCCGATCCGGCCGGATCAGGAGATGAGCGCCGCGACGCTTTCCGAATACACCAACGATACGCCGGAGATGGCACGCGAAGTGCCATCGCTCGAGGTGCCCGGTGGGGGTGCGCGGGCGGCATATGCGCCGGCTTATGTCCGCTCTGATGAGTCGTTTGCCGATAGTTCGTTGCAGTTGAATGATGACGAAATCGAGCGTGCCATGGCCGGTGTTGATAGCGCAGATGCCGATCTTGCGCACGCGCCTTGGCAACAGCCGGATAGCGTCGAGCCGGGCTTGTCTGAAGACGTTGATCTCGCGGTGTACGTTGAAGATCAGGTGAGCAGCAATTTGGCATCCGCGCTGGACGAGCCGGCTGCGATGCTATCGGAGAGCGGCGGCGATGAGCCAGTTACGCTCAATTTGGACGACAGTTATCTGGAAGCCGATTTCTCGTTCGAAGTTGAAGCCGCCTCGACTGAGGCTTCCGCAGAACAAACCTCGAACTTTGCGCAATTTGGCGATGCCGACGATGAGGAGATAGTGCTCGATCCCGAATTGTTGGCTCTGGCAGCCCAGCTGGATGCGAATACAGCCGACAACGAAGAACATTTCGAGAACGCGCAGCCTGGCTTTGCAGTACAGAGCTATGCAGACGATGGCAGCGATGCCATGGCAAACAAAGAGTCTCCTGGTAGTAGCGACGCGCTTGGCGCTACGCCTGAAAATCTGACTGGCGATAGCCAGCCCAGTGAAAAAACGAGCATGTTTGGCAACCTCTCGCTGGTATCGGACGACGATAACTCGCCGAGTGAAACCGTTGCACGGGGTCACGATTCGGTGGTGCCGCAGGACATCGACTTTGATGCGCTGATCGCTGGGCTTTCGCTCGCCGATGACGATGCCAGTACGGTTGCAACCCATCTTGGCGCGGTCGTCATTTTTTCCGGCCCCGGTGGCCCCGATGCCGTGCGACAGGTGCTCGCCAATCTGCCCGATGATCTGCCGGTGCCGGTGGTGTTGATGCAGCATCTTGAGGGAGCCAACCATGATCGACTGATCCCGCAGTTGGCCAAGGTCAGCTCGTTGCCCGTGGTGTTGGCTGAAGCGGGGAAAAGCATTGATGCTGGCCGCGTATTCGTGGTGCCCGGTGACTTGGGTCTGTCGATGGGCCGTCATGGCAACCTGTCATTCATCACTGAGCGGCAAACCGCCGACGTGCAGTTGGCTCAGCTCGTTGGGCTGGGCCGTGATCTGCTGGTGGTGCTCGCCAGTGGTGCGCCGGTGGCGTTGGCGAGCCAATGGGCGGCATGCATGGCGGCAGGCGTAACCGTGATCGCACAGGACCCCGCGACTTGTTTTGAGGCGGCTGCCTGCGCCAGTGCTCATGCCGCCGGTGGTCGGGTGGGTGCAATGGCTGAGTTGACCGCCACGGCGGTGGAGCGTTGGAAGAAATGAACACACAAAGCACGACACAACATTCGGTTGAGAATGATCTGCGTGGAGTGCTGATCTCCGTCGCGGGCGGGCGTTTGCTGCTGCCGAACGCGTCAATGGCTGAAATCATCAGCTTCTCGGATCCAGAGCTCGTCGCCAATGCGCCCGCATGGTTGCTTGGCCGCTTGCGCTGGCGTGGCTGGCGAGTGCCGGTTATCGCGTTTTCCCGTTTGGCCGGGCTCGCCGAAGAGCGTGGGCAACTTGGCTCCAAGGTGGTAGTAATCAAGGCGCTTGGTGGCAACCAGCGGTTATCGTTTTTTGCCGTGCTCACCCAAGGGTTTCCGCGCTTGATCAATGTGGCGCGTGATCGACTGGCCGTCAATGGCGGCGACAATCCGTTGCCTCTGGGGGTCAAGGCCAGGGTTGTTCTGAACGATGACGCAGCCCTGATCCCTGACTTGACGATGATCGAACTGCTCATTGATGAGGCGTTGCATCCGGCGGAGGCGCCCGCAACCTGATCGGATTAGCGCTGCTGTCGCGCACTTCCCGGCCGGCATGACCTTTTTTGCTGCGCTGCCGCATGGTAGCCTCAGCACTTCGACCCCCTCACGGAGTTTTCATGTCGCGCGTGCATAACTTCAGCGCCGGCCCTGCGGCATTGCCCGAAGCGGTTTTACGTCAAGCCCAGGCGGAATTGCTGGAGTGGAACAGCCAGGGCGCTTCGGTGATGGAGCTCAGTCATCGTGGGCAGGCGTTCATCGATATGGCGGCCGAGGCCGAGCGCGACCTGCGTGAGTTGATGGCGATTCCAGCCGAGTACGCTGTTGCCTTTTTGCAAGGCGGCGCCACCCTGATTCAGGCCCTGCTGCCACTCAACTTTGCCGCGCCCGGGCAAGCGATCGACTACGTGCTGACCGGGCATTGGGGTGAAAAGGCGGTCGATCAGGCGCTGCCTTATGCCGATGTGCGCATTGCCGCCAGCGCCGAGAGCAACGGCTACACCAATATTCCGCCACGCGCGCAATGGCAGCTCAGCGACGACGCAGCCTACCTGCATATCACCAGCAACGAAACCATCCACGGCGTCGAGTATGCCGATACCCCGGAATCAGGGGGTGCCCCGCTGATCGCCGACATGTCCTCAAGTATCCTCTCGCGTAGGGTTGATGTGTCGCGCTACGCCATGATTTATGCCGGCGCCCAGAAGAATATCGGGCCGTCCGGGATCGGCGTTGCGATCATCCACCCGGAACTGCTGGCGCGTGCCGGGCAGCCGCGGGCGCCGATCTTGAACATCGGCAATCACCTCAAGCACGATTCGATGCTCAATACGCCACCCACATTTGCCTGGTATCTGGCCGGGCTGGTGTTCAAACACCTCAAGCAGCTCGGCGGCGTGGCGGCGATTGAAGCCATCAATCGGCGCAAGGCGCAACGCCTATACGCTGTCATCGACGGCTCTGATGGGTTCTATCGCAACCGCGTCAATCCGGCCTGCCGCTCGCGTATGAATGTACCGTTCTTCCTCGCCAACGACGTGCTGGAAGCCGACTTTCTCAAGCACGCCACTGCCAATGGCCTGATCGGTTTGAAAGGCCACCGCGTGGTGGGTGGTATCCGTGCCTCCATCTACAACGCAGTGACCGAGGCCAGCGTGGAGACGCTGGCGCAATTCATGATCGACTTCGCCCAGCGCAAGGCTTGAATTACCATGTCCCCACCTCGCAAGAAGCAAACTCCCGGCAAGGCGGCAACGCTGACGCCTGATACGAGTCCGCGCAAGCCGGCAAAACGCGACATCGAAGCGAAAGTCACGCCATCGCCGGCATTGGGGCAGGCGCGCGAACGCATCGACAGCATCGATCAGCATATCCAGGAGCTGATCGCCGAGCGCGCCAACTGGGCGCTGCAGGTGGGCAAGGCCAAGGGCCCGCTCAAGGCCGCCATCGATTATTACCGCCCGGAACGCGAGGCGCAGGTGTTGCGCAAAGTGGTGGATCGCAACGATGGCCCACTCAGCGACGAAGTGCTGGTGCGTTTGTTTCGCGAGGTGATGTCGGCGTGCCTGGCCCAGCAGGAGCCGCTGAAGGTGGGGTTTCTCGGCCCCGAAGGCACCTTCTCGCAGCAGGCAGTGCACAAGCACTTTGGCCACAGCGCACACGGATTGCCGCTGGCCACCATCGAAGAAGTTTTCCAGGAAGTCGAATCGGGCAACGCCGATTTTGGCGTGGTACCGGTGGAGAACTCGGGGCAGGGCACGATCCAGTCCACGCTCGACATGTTTCTCACCTCGAAGCTGAAGATATGCGGCGAAGTGGAGTTGCAGGTACACCAGTTTTTGTTGTCGCGCAGCGGTCGGCTGGATGATGTCGAGCGCATCTACGCGCACCCGCAATCGCTGGCCCAGTGCAAGAACTGGCTGCGTCAGCACTGCAACAAGACCGAACGCTTTGCCGCCACCAGCAACGCCGAGGCGGCGCGTCGTGCGCGCAATGCCGACGATGCCGCAGCCATCGCCGGCGAATCCGCCGCGCATGTGTATGGCCTGAAAGTGGTGGCTGGCCCGATCGAGGACCGCCCCGACAACACCACCCGTTTTCTGGTGATTGGCCGTGACCTGTTGCCGCCATCCGGGCACGACCGCACCTCGCTGCTGGTGTTCGTGCGCGACCAGCCCGGCGCGCTGTTCAATCTGCTCAAGCCGTTGGCCGACAATGGCGTCAGCATGAACCGCATCGAGTCGCGTCCCTCGCATCAGGGGCGCTGGCAGTACGCGTTTTTCATCGATGTCAGCGGCCATGTCGAGGACATGCCGGTGAAGCACGCGCTGGAGGGGCTTGGCACCTTCGCCGCGCAGGTGCGGGTGTTGGGCAGCTATCCGGTGGCGATTTTGTGAGTGCGGCGGCACCGGATTTCGACGCGCTGGCGCAGCCTGGTATTCGCAGCCTGCGCGCCTACGACCCGGGCCACGATCTGGTCGCGCTGCGTGCCGCGCACGCGGGCAGCCTGATCGAACTGGGTTCGAATGAAAGCCCGTTTGGCATCGCGCCCGGTGCGATGGATGCCATCACCGCCGCACTGCCTGCGCTTTATCGCTACCCCGATCCGCGTGGTGGCGCGCTCAAGCAGGCGCTGGCGGAAACACATGGTGTGGGGCCGGAGCAGATCATCCTCGGCAATGGCTCGCACGAGCTGCTGATGCTGCTCGGGCAAGTGTTTGCCGGCCCCAATGCTGGTGTGGTGGCGTCGCAGTTCGGCTTTGCCGTATACGCACTGGCGGCAACAGCGGCGAATGCGCCGTTGCGGCTGGCCCCGGCGCTGCCGCACACCGCAGTGATGGCGCGCGGGCATGATCTGGATGCGATTGCCGATGTGATCGATGTCAGCACCCGGCTGCTGTATCTGGCCAATCCCAACAACCCCACCGGCACCTGGTACTCCGGCGCTGGGTTCGCAGCGTTGCTGGCGAAACTACCGGCCAATGTGCTGGTGGTGGTGGATGAGGCCTACCGTGAATATGTCACCGCGCCGGATTTTGTTTCCGCCAGCCAATGGCTGGCGCGTGATCCGCGCGTGATCGTCACTGGCACCTTTTCCAAGGCGCATGCGTTGGCCGGCTTGCGGGTGGGTTATGCATTGGCGGCGCCGGGGCTGATTGCGGTGCTGGAGCGTGCGCGCGAATCGTTCAACGTCAATGCGCTGGGCCTCGCCGCAGCCAAGGCTTCACTGGCCGACGCGACGCACATCGATCAGGTCCGCGTCCGCAACGCCGAGCAGCGGCAATGGCTGACTGACGCGTTGCGCGCGCGCGGGCTGTTCGTGTATCCCTCGCAGACCAACTTTGTGCTGGTCGAGTTCGGCAACGACACGCTGCGGATCGAAGACGAACTGCTCAAGCGCGGCATCGTGCTGCGGCCGATGGCGGGCTACGGATTGGCTGAATGTTTACGGATCAGCCTCGGCACGGCCGATGAAAATATGCGCCTCGTGGCGGCGCTGGATGCGGTGATGGCGGGTGAGGGCGGCCGATGAGTACGTTGGATTGGCGAGCCGGAGCTGGCCAGGCATTGCAAGGCGAAATTGCCGTTCCCGGCGACAAATCGGTGTCACATCGCGCGATCATGTTCGCGAGCCTGGCTGATGGTGAGTCGCTCGTGGATGGGTTTCTTGAAGGCGAAGACACCCGCGCCACCGCCGCGATATTCGCGAAACTGGGAGTTCGCATCGACGCCAGCGGCGCCGGCAGCCGGGTGGTGCAGGGCGTTGGCATCGATGGCCTGCACGGCTGCGGCGAAGCGCTGGACTGCGGCAACGCCGGCACCGGCATGCGTCTGCTGGCGGGCCTGCTGGCGGGCCAGCGCTTCGACAGCGTGCTCACCGGCGATGCCTCGCTGAGCAAGCGGCCGATGGCGCGGGTGATCGATCCGATCGCGCGCATGGGCGGCCTGATCGAATCCGACCCCGGCGGTCTGCCGCCGTTGCGCATCCACGGTGGCCGCACGCTGCACGGCATCGATTACACCCTGCCGGTGGCCAGCGCGCAGGTGAAATCAGCGCTGCTGCTGGCGGGCTTGTACGCAAGCGGAGAAACCCATATCCACGAACCGCACCCGACCCGCGATTACAGCGAGCGCATGTTGCAGGCGTTCGGCTGGCCGATTGCGTTCGGCCCGGGCTGGGCGCGGCTCAGTGGCGGCCATCGCCTGCGGCCAACATCGGTGCAGGTGCCTGCGGACTTTTCATCCGCGGCATTTTTCATTGTCGCTGCCAGCCTGCTGCCTGGTTCCGACCTGCTGCTGCGCGCAGTCGGCATGAACCCGCGCCGCACCGGCCTGTTGACGGTGTTGCGCGCCATGGGTGCCGACATCCAGGAAATTCCCTGCGGCGAGCAAGGCGGTGAGCCTGTCGCCGATATTCGTGTGCGCCATGCGCGCCTGCGCGGCATCGCCGTGCCGGAGGCCTGCGTGCCCGACATGATCGACGAGTTTCCGGCGCTGTTTGCCGCCGCCGCATTGGCCGAAGGCACAACCGTGGTGACCGGTGCCGCCGAATTGCGAGTCAAGGAATCCGACCGCATCGCGACCATGGCGAGCGGCCTTCGCGCGCTTGGTGCCCGCATCGACGAAACACCGGACGGCGCGGTGATCCACGGCGGTACGCTGCACGGCGGCGAGGCGCATGCGCACGGCGATCACCGCATTGCCATGGCGTTGGTGGTGGCCGCGCAACGCGCCAGCGGCGAGGTACGCATTGCCGATTGCGCCAATGTTGCGACGTCGTTTCCCGGCTTTGACGATCTTGCACGCGGTGTTGGGTTCGGGTTGCGCGGATAACACTTCGCTACGGTCGCATGACAGGGGTCGGCCTGCACCGATCAGCACACTATGCCTCTGCAGGCGCCGTCCATTCGCGGCAGATTCGGCTGGTTTGCTCCTGGGCCAGCGGCTCGCGGGTCAAACCACAATGTGCGCCGTCTGCGTCGGATAGAAAATGCGTGCATTGCCTGCAGATTCCAAACGGACGCTGTCCGTTGACGCGTTGCAGTGAGCGCAACAGGTTGCGCAGGGTGATTTCACAGGCGATGCCACCGCCTGGCATCGCGGCCAGGGCTTGCCCGACGCGCTCCGCCCAACTTGCCTGAAGTACCGATTCGCCGGCTGCGGTCAGGCGCAAATGCACGCGCTTGCCATGGCGCGGGTCGGGCTCCTTGATCAGCAAACCCTTGCCCTCCAACACCGCCAGGCTTTGCGATACCGTTCCACGCGTGATGCCGAGGTATTCGGCAATCGCAATTGGCAGGTCGCTGTAGTGGTTGGCTTGCGCCAGGTATTGCAGGATATGCAGATGGACTGGCAGCAAGCCGTGTTGTGCGGCGTCGTCGCGCACGGATTGCTGGGTCAGGGCGCCGAGACGCTCGTAACTTGACAAGGTCAGCGTCAATATTTATGCTGATTATGCATCGACCCGATGCATAACGGAGGGCCTGCCATGTCGCGTTTGTTTGCTGTCGTGTTGCTCGCTGTATTCGCCAATCCGGTCTTGGCTGAAGAGCCTGAGGTTGCCTACCCCGATGGCTACCGCAACTGGCACCATGTCAAGAGCATGGTCATTGAAAGTGGCCATCCTTTGTTCGCTGCGTTTGGCGGTATCCATCACTTGTATGCCAATGACAAGGCGATACAGGGTTATCAGTCGGGTACCTTTGCTGATGGCGCGGTGATCGTGTTCGACTTGCTGGAAGCCAATGCCGCTGATAATGCGGTGACCGAAGGCGCGCGCAAGGTGGTGGGTGTGATGCAGAAGAATTCAGCTGCCTATCCGACAACTGGCGGCTGGGGCTTTGAAGGCTTCGCCGGTAGTGACAAGGCAAAGCGCGTGGTGGGCGCCAACGCAGCAACTGCCTGTTTCGCCTGCCATCTGCCGCAAAAATCGCGGGATTACGTGTACAGCAACCTTCGCGATTGAGAGGCAACAACATGAATACCTCCGTTGTGGCGCCGGAATGGCAAGTCAGCTGCTGGTTCAATACCAGGCAACCGCTGAGCCTCGCGCAATTGCGCGGCAAAGTGGTGCTGATGCATGCGTTCCAGATGCTGTGCCCTGGCTGCGTCAGCCATGGTGTGCCGCAGGCCGAACGTGCGCATCGCGCCTACGTCAATGATGGTTTGGCGGTGATCGGATTGCACACGGTATTCGAGCATCATGAGGCAATGACGCCGCTGGCGCTGGAAGCTTTTTTGCATGAATATCGCGTCACTCATCCGGTTGCTGTGGATGAGGCCGTAGCGGGTGAACACATTCCGGCGACGATGCAGCGTTATCGCTTGCAGGGGACGCCGAGCGTGATCCTGATCGATCGTCTCGGACGACTGCGCATGCAAGAGTTTGGCCGCATCGACGATTTGCAGCTCGGCGTATTGTTGGGTCAGTTGCTGGCCGAGAACGCCGATACCGGTGCGCTGGCAACAGACGTGACGGGCTCGGGTTGTACGCCGTCAGGGTGCCAGGTGGCACCCTGATTCGATACGGCGATGAGGCTCAGCCCATACGGTGATCGTATCGCGATGGCGTAAGTGGTGGTCGTGCAATGCGCCAGTGCCGTTGGATTGCCCGACGCATGATGGCCTGCCCGCGCATGTTCACTTGGTGCCCGCATTTCGCCGTAATTACCGCTTCCAATACCCCGCAGCGACGCCAATGCGTCGAACGGGAGCGGACGATGCGTTACGGGTGGAAGGTACTGGTAATCGCAGTGTTGATATTGAGCCTGTTGATTCCGATGTTGATGCTGCGCGGGCTGGTGCAGGAGCGGCAGCAACGGGCGTTTGAGGTGCGGGCAGAGATTGCAAACTCCTCCAGCCGCGAGCAGCGGGTAGTCGGACCGTTGCTGCGGGTGCAGATCGAGGAAGTGGTGCGGGTGCGGCGCAAGAGCATGGTCAACGGAGTGGAGCACGATGGGGTTGAGGAGGTGCGTCGTAGCGACGCGTATGTGATCGCGCCGGAGCGGCTGTCCATTCACAACAATTTGCGCACCGAGCTGCGGCATCGCGGCCTTTTCAGTGCGATGCTGTACCACGATGCGATTGATGCCAGCGCCGATTTCGTCTGGCCTGCGGCACCCGCACTGGACGCGCAGCGATTGTCATGGAAAATCGTCGCCGCCGATATCGTGTTGGGGCTCGGGGACAATCGTGGTATTGGCCATATTGCATTTTCGGCAGGTGGCGAGGCATTGGCCGTCGAGCCCGGCACCGGCATTGCCTGGTTGCCTGATGGCGTGCGCTTGCCGCTGCCATCAACCTTGCTGGCGCGGCTCAATGCCGCAGACGCATTGCCGCTGGCAGGCACGCTTGAACTGAGTGGCAGCGAACGCCTGAGCTGGGTGCCGGTAGGTGGTGAAACCCAGGTTGACGCACGCGCAGACTGGCCGCATCCGAGCTTCCAGGGCAACACCCTGCCACAGGCGCCAAGCATTGATGCGCATGGCTTCAGCGCGAGGTGGACAGTGTCACGGCTATCCAGCCAGGCGCATGGCGCGGTGCAGGAATGCCCGCTGGCGCAGTCCCGATGCCCGGCCATGGAAGGCGCAGTGTTCGCGGTGGCGCTGGTCGATCCGGTGGATCGGTACCTGAAGACGGATCGCGCGATGAAGTTCGCGCTGCTGTTTTTGGTGCTGGTATTTGGTGCCGTGTTTTTTATCGAAGTGCTCAAGGGTGTGCTGGTGCATCCGCTGCAATATGGACTTACCGGTTTGGCGCTGGCGATTTTCTTTCTGCTGCTGCTGGCGTTGTCCGAGCACCTTGGTTTTGGCTTGGCGTACGGTTTGGCAGCACTGGCTTGCGTCGGGCTGATCGCCACTTACATGGGCGGCGTGCTCGGTAGCCGACGACGCGGATTGGGATTCGCCAGCTTGCTGGGGCTGCTGTTCGGCCTGCTGTTTGGCTTGCTGCAATCGGAGGACTTTGCCCTGTTGATCGGCGCGTTGGCCTTGTTTGTGGCGTTGGCAACGGTGATGCTGCTGAGCCGCCGCCTGGATTGGTATCGGGTGAATGACCGTGGGCGTTAGCCGCCTACCCCGTCAGGCTCTTATCTTGCTGGAATCGCGGCAGAGGGTTCAGGCTCATACCTCGTTGGACAAGACTGCGCATTGACAGCTACTGCCCCACGACGTACCATTTCGCGCTTATGTCTGCGACCTTGCCCACGGTACTGGATGCTTGGCGCATGGTTTCGGCCTGTCGCGTGTTCGAGGGTGGGCTGGCTGTTTCAGGCATGCCACGGCTGGCGGCGGCGCTGGTGTCGGATTCCGGGCGTTGTCGTTATGTGGCAGAGTTTGGCCGCGACGCGCTGGGTACCGGCTATGTCGAGCTGCGATTGGAGGCTGATCTGGAGTTGTTGTGCCAGCGCAGCCTTGAGCCGTTTGTGCTGCCGGTTCAGGTGTTTCAGCGGTTGGGCTTTATTACCGATGAAGCACAGGAAGCGGCATTGCCTGAGGGTTATGAGCCGGTTCTGCTCGATGCCGAGGGTGGTGTCCGGCTGCCGGAGCTGATCGAGGACGAATTGTTGCTGGCTCTGCCGAGTTATCCGGTCAAGCCGGAAACCGACGTGCTTGAGGTATCGTGGCCGCCAGATGTGGCAATGGAAGAACCGGAACCGACGGCAAATCCGTTTGCCGCGTTGGTCAGCTTGAAGCACAAGACAAAACAGTAAACCGACGGAAGCGCTCAAAACATCGAGAGCCCCGGATAGTCAGGTGGCGACGCCACCCCTTGCCACCTTTGTTTGTTGGAGAACACCATGGCCGTTCAAAAATCTCGCCGTACCCCATCGACCCGCGGTATGCGCCGTGGCCACGATTCGCTCAGCGCCAAGCAGTTGTCGACTGACAAGACCACTGGCGAGACCCATATTCGCCATCACATCACTGCCGACGGCTACTACCGTGGCCGCCAGGTGATCGTGAAGGCCGCTGCGGCCGTTGACGCCGAGTAAGCGCGCATTGCGTTGCGTGCAGCGCGTCTTGGCCATCAATGCCCGTTGGGTGTGGCGGCTGCACAAGCCATCACGCCGGTTCGGGTGATCCGGGCGGCGTGCTGCCGCCGCTTGGGAGGTAGTGCATGACGGATATCAGCAACGCGCAAGGCCACACGGGTCGGATTTATTCCCGCATCATCGGTACCGGTAGTTACCTGCCCGAAAAGGTGGTGACCAATGCCGACCTTGAGATGATGGTCGAGACCAGTGACGAGTGGATACGTGATCGCACTGGTATCCGCCAGCGTCACGTCGCCGCTGCCGGTGAGACGACCGGTGATCTTGCCCTTTACGCCGCAACCCACGCCTTGGATGCGGCCGGGGTGAAAGCCAGCGAGATCGACCTGATCGTGCTCGGCACCACCACGCCCGATATCATCTTTCCGTCCACAGCCTGCCTGCTGCAACACCGTCTGGGTGCCAACGGCTGTGCCGCATTCGACGTCAACGCCGCGTGCTCGGGTTTTGTCTATGCGCTGAGTGTTGCCGACAAGTTTATCCAGTCCGGCACCGTGCGTACCGCGCTGGTGGTTGGCGCGGAAACACTGACCCGCATGATCGACTGGACTGATCGCGGCACCTGCGTGCTGTTCGGTGATGGCGCAGGCGCGGTGGTATTGCGCGCCGATACCGAGGCCGGCGTGTTGTCCACCCATCTGCACGCGGATGGTGGCTACAAACACTTGCTGTACAACCCGGTGGGCGTGTCGGCGGGCTTCAAACTCGATGAGCCCAACGCCGGTGTGCGGGTGATGATGACCGGCAATGAAGTGTTCAAGGTTGCGGTCAAGACACTGGACTCGGTGGTCGAGGAAACCCTTGCCGCCAACAACCTGCAGAAGTCCGACATCGACTGGCTGATTCCGCATCAGGCCAACCTGCGCATCATCCAGGCCACGGCCAAGCGGTTGGACATGCCAATGGAGCGGGTAGTGGTGACAGTTGACAGGCACGGCAACACATCTTCCGCATCCGTCCCGCTGGCGCTGGATTTGGCGGTGCGTGCCGGGCGCATCGAGCGCGGGCAACTGATTCTGCTGGAAGCCTTTGGTGGCGGGTTTACCTGGGGTTCGGCGCTGATTC
Organism: Gammaproteobacteria bacterium HGW-Gammaproteobacteria-2; assembly: GCA_002840015.1. Lineage (GTDB taxonomy): Bacteria > Pseudomonadota > Gammaproteobacteria > Xanthomonadales > Xanthomonadaceae. The sequence continues at coordinate 15,041 of PGZE01000011.1, forward strand.
GCTATTGACCGTTGCCGCATTGCGTGGGTTGATGCTGCACCACAGCGTCTGGCCACCCTACGGCGCAGTACAGACGATTCGCTGCCCAGCGCCGTATCATTCCGCGCTCGCCGCCTGGCTTGGCGGTAGGTAACGAGAGGAAGTCCGTTTGATCCAGTCGCAACTCGCATTCATTTTTCCCGGCCAGGGCTCGCAGTCGCTGGCGATGCTGGCCGAGTTGGCCGCTGTTTATCCGCAGGTGCAGGCTGCCTTTGAGGAAGCCTCCGAGGGGGCTTCGCTGGATCTGTGGGCGCTCGCCCAGAATGGCCCGGAAGCGCAACTCAACCAGACCGAGTTCACGCAACCGGCGCTGTTGGCTGCCGGTGTTGCCGTATGGCGCGTCTGGCAGGCGCAGGGCGGGCCGCTGCCGGCACAGCTGGCGGGCCATAGTCTGGGCGAATACGCCGCATTGGTTGCGGCTGGGGCATTGTCACTCGCTGACGGTGCGCGCCTGGTGCGCGAACGTGGGCGATTGATGCAGGAAGCCGTGCCGGCCGGCGTTGGCGCCATGGCCGCCATTTTGGGTGCCGAAGACGGATTGGTGGCTGAAGTGTGCTCGGCTGTAAGCGCTGAGGATGTGGTAGTACCGGCGAACTTCAATTCACCCGGCCAGATCGTGATCGGTGGCCATGCCAGCGCGGTGGATCGTGCGCTGGCTGAGCTGGAAGCCCGTGGCGTGCGCAAGATGGTCAAGTTGGCGGTCAGCGTGCCCTCGCATACACCGTTGATGGCCGGTGCTGCACGTCAACTGGGTGAGGTGATGGCGGGCATGGCATGGCAGTTGCCGCACATAGCGGTGATCCAGAATGTCGATGCCGCCGTGCATCACGATCTGCCATCGATCCGCGATGCGCTGGTGCGGCAATTGTATTTACCGGTACGCTGGTCACAGTGTGTGCAGGCGTTGGCGGACGGCGGCGCGACCCGCTTTGGCGAATGTGGGCCAGGCAAGGTGTTGACCGGCCTGATGCGGCGCATCGATCGCGCGCACGATGCGCGTGGCATTGGCGAGCCATCGGATTTAACCAAGGCGCTGGCCGACTGGTCTGCCGCCACTTGCGGAGAATGACAGCATGGAGCAAACCCTGAACGGTCAAGTCACCCTGGTAACCGGTGCCAGCCGCGGTATCGGTGCGGCCATCGCCGATCATCTGGCCGCACGTGGCGGCAAAGTCGTCGGCACGGCAACCAGCGAAGCCGGCGCTGCCGCGATCAATGAACGTCTCGCAGTACACGGCGGTTCTGGGCGGATGCTTGATGTCACCGACGCCGGTTCGGTAGAGGCGCTGATCGACGATATCGCCAGGACCCTCGGGCCGATCACGGTGCTGGTCAACAACGCCGGCATCACCCGCGATCAGTTGCTGCTGCGCATGAAAGACGAGGATTGGAACGCGATCATCGACACCAATCTGAGCAGTGTGTTCCGTACCAGCAAGGCAGTGTTGCGCGGCATGATGAAGGCCCGCCAGGGCCGCATCATCAATATTGCTTCGGTCATCGGCCTGACCGGCAATGCCGGCCAAGCCAATTATGCGGCGGCCAAGGCCGGTATCATTGGCTTCAGCAAATCGTTGGCGCGCGAGGTCGGCAGCCGCGGCGTTACGGTCAATGTGGTAGCGCCGGGTTTCATCGATACCGACATGACCCGTGCCCTGCCCGAAGCCCAGCGCGAGGCCCTGCTGGAACAGATTGCATTGGGCCGGTTGGGCGCTGCGGACGATATTGCGCGTGCGGTGGGCTTTTTGGCTGGCCCCGATGCCGCCTACATCACCGGCGAGACATTGCATGTGAACGGCGGTATGTACATGTCATAAGTGTTGTATTTCATGCGGTTGCAGTAAAAAACGTGAGTTTGTTGCACAAGGCGCGCAACCGACTTGGCCGTGAAGGTCTTGTGGACTCGCGGCTATCCACTACAATGCGCCAAGAAACATTGCACCCTTTCCGGGAGGTCGAGAGTACCCATGAGCACCATTGAAGAGCGCGTCAAGAAAATCGTCGTCGAGCAGTTGGGCGTCAAGGAAGATGAAGTTACCGCCAATGCGTCGTTTGTTGACGACCTGGGTGCCGACTCACTCGATACCGTTGAGCTGGTGATGGCGCTCGAAGAAGAATTCGAGTGCGAGATTCCCGATGAGGAAGCCGAGAAGATCACCAGCGTGCAGCAGGCGATCGATTACGTAACCGCTCACGTCAAGAGCTGATTCGCTCGCAAGGGTGATGACGGGGCCGCCTTGGTGCGGCCCCGTGCGTTTATACGGCCGCAACCGCGCACAACGTTTCGTTGCGTGGTTGTGGCGGCTGTGTGCGGCAGTGTCCGCGTATCGATAGCAGAGGGCTTGCAGATGGCGAAGCGTCGCGTCGTGGTTACCGGCATGGGCATCGTGTCCCCGGTCGGCAACGATCTGGTCTCGGCCTGGGATAATATCGCCAATGGCCGTTCGGGCATCGGCCCGATCACCACCTTCGATGCCTCGGCCTTTGCTACCCGTATCGCTGGTGAGGTGCGTGATTTTGATCCCAACACCTGGATGCCAGCCAAAGACTGCAAGAAGATGGACCCGTTCATCCATTACGGGGTGGCGGCGTCATCGATGGCGATCCGCGATTCTGGCCTGGAAATAACCGACGCCAATGCTGAGCGTATAGGCGCATTGATCGGCTCGGGTATTGGTGGTCTGGTGGGTATTGAAGAACAGACCGCGCGTTACCTTGAAGGTGGCGTTCGCAAGATCTCACCGTTCTACGTACCCAGCACCATCATCAACATGCTGCCCGGGCAGGTGAGCATTCTCAACGGCCTTAAAGGCCCGAATTTCTCTGCGGTTTCGGCCTGCGCCACTGCCAATCACAGCATCGGCATGGCGATGCGCCTGATCCAGTATGGCGATGCCGATGCGATGCTGGCTGGTGGTGCCGAACGCGGCTCATCGGCAACGGCCATCGGTGGCTTTTGCGCGATGAAGGCGATGTCGGTTCGAAACGATGAGCCAACCCGCGCCTCACGGCCGTGGGATCGTGACCGCGATGGTTTTGTATTCAGCGATGGCGCCGGTGTACTGGTGCTGGAAGAGTACGAGTTCGCGCGTGCCCGTGGTGCGCGCATTTATTGCGAATTGCTGGGCATGGGCTCGAGTTCCGATGCCTGGCACATGACCGCGCCCAGCGAGAATGGCGAAGGCCCGGCACGCTGCATGAGTGCCGCGATCAACGATGCCGGTGTTGCACCCGACCGCATTGAATACATCAACGCCCATGGCACCTCAACGCCGTTGGGAGATCTCGCTGAAACGCTGTCGGTGAAACGCGCCTTGGGCGATCATGCCTACAAGACCATGGTCAGCTCCACCAAATCGATGACCGGGCATCTATTGGGCGCGGCGGGCGGCGTGGAGGCTATTTTCACCGTGCTGGCTTTGCATCACGGGGTGATTCCGCCGACCATCAATCTGGAAAACCCCGGCGAAGGATGCGATCTGGATTACGTGCCAAATAGCGCGCGCGAAAAGAAAATCCAGATTGCCTTGTCCAATGGCTTCGGCTTTGGTGGCACCAATTGCAGTCTGGTTTTCGGCCGGATGTGAGCATGACCCGATGGCACTTGCCTGGGCTCCTCCGCAGTAGCGTGGGTTGATGTTTGCTCGCAGTGATCGTCAATTGCGTGATGTGCATGGATTATTGACGGTGGCGGGGGCCCGCCTCGGACAGTTTCTTTTTGGTGAACACACGCGTGCTCTCGCCAAGACGCCAAGAACGCCAAGGGAAGCAAAAGGATGAATGCAGACGAAATCGGCAGGCTGGTCGTGGATGTCGTGGCATCAATCCATTGGCCGTGGCCCCGATCTCTGGAGACGGTTGATGAAATCGCTTGCGCATGAGCTTGCTTGCGTCTCCACCAAGGGGCTGATGGACCCCTTGGCGTTCTTGGCGTCTTGGCGAGAGTTGGCCTTCGCTGCTTCCACGCTCGCTGAAGCGCCTTGATCGGGGGCGGGCATGACCACGCTACACGTGCCATTGGAGTATGACCCGATGGCGGCGTCAAGCCATCCGCTTGCGCCCATTGCACTGCCGGCAGACACCGATCTGCTGGCGTTGCATCGTGCCTGGCCGCAGCGCTATCCGATGTTGCTGGAAAGCGCAGCCAGCGGTGGCCGGCAGGCGTGCTGGGACATCCTGCATGTCCACGACGGTGACGGGATCATGCTTGATTATGAGCATCGTTTGCGTACGCTTGGCGGCGAATCGCTCGAAGGTGGGTTTCTGGCAGCGCTCGACGCGCAATGGCGCGCGGCCGGGCCGATCCCGGCGCATGGCGAGTTGCCGTTTCAAGGCGGTTGGGCACTCTACCTGGGCTATGAACTGGCGGCGGAAGTGGAGCCGATATTGCGCTTGCCTCCGGCGTCCGGGCGCGCGCCCATCGCTATGGCATTGCGTTGCCCGGCTGCTGTATTGCGTCATCGAGGCAACGGCGAAGTATTGGCAGTGGCAGAGCCGGGACGTGCCGACCTGTTGGCCAGGATCGTTGTTGATGCGCAGGCGATTGCCGCACAAAACGTCGTGTTGCCTGTCGCACTGGAGGTGCCAGCATTGTACGAAGAACCAGCGCAACGCTTTGTTGATGGCGTCGCGCGGGTACACGACTACCTGTGCGCTGGCGACGTGTTTCAGGTCAATCTGTCGCGCGGCTGGCAAGCGCAATTCAGCGCGCCGGTGGATGCTGCAGCCTTGTATGCAGCGCTGCGAACTGCCAATCCGGCACCGTTCGCCGGTTTGCTGGTTGGCACCGATTGGGCCGGCTCTGACTGGGCACTGATCAGCTCATCGCCCGAGCGGCTGGTGTCGGTGCGTGGCCGCATGGTACAGACCCGGCCCATCGCCGGAACGCGCCCACGAGTTGCCGGTGATGATGATGCCGCGAAAGTGCGTGAGTTGATCGGTCACCCGAAAGAACGGGCCGAGCATGTCATGCTGATCGATCTGGAGCGCAACGACCTCGGACGGGTGTGTACGCCGGGCAGCGTGCGGGTGGATGAAATCATGGCGATCGAGAGCTATCCGCATGTGCATCACATCGTATCCAACGTCAACGGCACATTGCGCGCCGGGGTCAGCCCGGGCGAGGTGATTCGCGCGGTGTTTCCCGGAGGCACCATTACCGGCTGCCCGAAGGTGCGCTGCATGCAGATTATCGCCGAGCTCGAAGGCGAAGGGCGTGGTGCGTACACGGGGGCCATGGGTTATCTCGACCGCAGTGGCGACATGGATCTGAATATTCTGATTCGCAGTGCCTGGCTGAGCGGCAACCGCTTGCGGTTTCGTGCCGGTGCCGGGCTGGTCGTGGATTCCGACGCCGAGGCCGAGTTGGGCGAAACGCGGGCCAAGGCGCGCGGCCTGTTGCGTGCATGGGGCCTCGACGGATGAGCGTGATGATTGCACTGGCTGGGGACGCTCGTATAGGCACCGATGATCGCGGCTTGAACTATGGCGAGGGCGTGTTTGAGACCTTGCGCATCCACGCTGGCAAGCCGCTGTGGTGGGGCGCGCACTGGCAGCGGCTGGTGCGCGGCGCGGCGGTGCTTGGTATCGAAACGCCGCAAGCCGATGCCGTGCGCGCGGCTTGCGCACCATTGCTGGCGCAGCCGGGTGATGGCGTGCTCAAACTGCTATTGACCGGTGGTGCCGGTGGTCGCGGTTATGCTCCCCCCGTGCAGGCACAGCCGCAATTGTTGATTTCGCGCCATGCCCTGCCGCCATCGTGGCCCGTTGCCGGTGGACGCGTGCGTTGGTCGCAGTTGCGCCTGGGCATCCAGCCGGCGCTGGCCGGAATCAAGCATTGCAATCGATTGGAACAAATTCTTGCGCGTCGCGAATGCAACGACCCGGATATCCATGAATCGCTGTTGTGTGATGCGCTGGGTGCGCCGACCTGTGCGATTGCCGGCAATCTGTTTGTGCTGCGCAAAGGCGTGTGGCTGACACCGTTGATTGATCGCGCCGGTGTTGCCGGTATCTGCCGGCAATGGCTGCTGAGCCAGGGCATCGCACGTGAGCAACGTCTGGAAATTGCCGATGTCGAGCAGGCCGATGCGATTTTCCTGTGCAACGCGGTGCGCGGTATCCTGCCGGTGCGCGCCCTGGGTGCGCAGCAGATTGCAATACCGCCTGAACTGCAAGCGCTGACGCAGCGTCTGGCGCAGGCCGAACCCGCGTTTGCGCGTACCGGGGATAGTGAAAATGGCTAAAGCAAAAAACAAGTCACGCGGTATGGCCTGGCGCATTGTGTTGTTACTGCTGGTGTTGGGTCTAGCGGCGTCAGCGGTAGTGGTCAGTGAGCTGTGGCGGCAATATCAGGTGTTCAAGGATCAGCCGCTGGCGGCGACGCAAAACGAGCGCGTGCTGGAGGTAAAGCCGGGCGACAGCTTCATCAGTGTGTTGCGGCGTATGCGCGCAATCGGCATTGATGAAGGGCATGACTGGCAATGGCGTGTGCTTGCTTTCGAGCTCAAGGTGCTGGAGCGGTTGCAAGTGGGGGAGTACACCGTTGGCTATGGCATCAGCCCGCACCAGTTGTTGCGAAAGCTCGAACAAGGCCATGTTATCCAGTACCGCTTCACCTTGGTGGAGGGTTGGTCGATGCGGGATTTACGTGCAGCGTTGGCCAATCAGGATGCCTTGGGGCAAACCCTGGCCGACATGGATGATGCCGCGCTGATGGTGGCGCTGGATCGACCAGGTGTGCATGTCGAAGGACGTTTCCTGCCCGAGACCTATCACTACACGCGTGGCGTGCGCGACATCGATCTGCTCAAGCGCGCGGCGCTGGCGATGGATACCGCGCTGAGCGCAGCCTGGGCTGAACGCGACGATGACCTGCCGTTGCAATCGCCTGAGCAGGCGCTGGTGCTGGCCTCCATCGTCGAAAAGGAAACCGGCCGTGCCAGCGAGCGCGCGCAGATTGCCGGCGTATTCATCCGCCGCTTGCGCATGGGCATGCGTTTGCAGACTGATCCGACGGTGATCTACGGGCTGGGGGACGGGTTTGACGGCAACTTGCGCCGCCGCGATCTGCAAACCGATACGCCGTACAACACCTACACACGGGCAGGATTGCCGCCTACGCCGATTGCCATGCCAGGCCGTGATGCATTGCTTGCCGCAGTGCATCCCGAGCCTGGAAAGAGCCTGTACTTCGTCGCACGTGGCGATGGCAGCCATTATTTTTCCGCCACCCTGAGCGAGCACAACCGCGCAGTGGCGAAATACCAGTTGGGGCGACAATGAGCGGAAAACTGATCACCATCGAAGGCGGCGAAGGCGCTGGCAAATCCACCGTCATTGCCACCATTGTTGCGGTGCTGGAGCAGCGCGGGTTGCGCGTGCAGACCGCACGCGAGCCCGGTGGCACCGTGCTGGGCGAGGCGGTGCGTGAGTTGGTGCTGGGTCCGGCGCATCACGGCATGAGCGCCGAGGCCGAACTGTTGCTGATGTTTGCCTCGCGTGCCCAGCTCGTGCGTGAGCGGGTGTTGCCGGCGCTGGCTGCGGGCGAATGGGTGGTGTCGGACCGATTTACCGATGCCAGTTTTGCCTACCAGGGAGGTGGCCGCGGTATCGATGGTGGGTGCATCGCCGAACTGGAGCGCTGGGCAGTGGGCATCAAGCCGGATATCACCTTCTTGCTGGACGTCTGTGTTGACGTCGGCCTGGAGCGCGCACGTGGCCGTGGTGGTGAGCTTGATCGCATCGAAAGCGAAGCGTCGAGTTTCTTTGAACGTGTGCGTACCCGCTATCGCCAACGCGCGGCCGCCGAGCCCGAGCGCTTCCGCGTGATCGATGCCGGCGCGCCAGTCAAACAGGTCGTAACGGAAGTACAGCACGCTTTGCATGCGTGGTTGGACGCTTCGGCATGAGCAAGCTACCCGTTTGGCAAGCACAGCCACTGCAACGTGCGTTGAGCGCCCTGGCTGAAGGGCAACTCGGCCATGCCACTCTGATCACCGGCCCGGAACAACTCGGGCAGTCGGCACTGGCGCGGGCGTTGGCACAGCGGCTTTTATGCACTAGCGCGCAGGGCGATGCGCCAGCTTGCGGTACGTGCCGCGCCTGCTTGCGTACGTGTGTTAGCGAGCAGCGCCCGTCGTGCAGCAATGCCAAGGCCAGTGAGCCTGCCTGCGGTCAATGCCGGGCTTGCGTTGACGCACGCGCCAGCCGCCATCCCGACCTGCGTATCGTTAGCTTGGAGATCAACGAAAAAACCGACAAGCTGCGCACCGAGATTGCCGTCGAGCAAATACGCAAACTCTCGGAGTGGCTGGCATTGACGTCGCAGCAGGGTGGTGCGCAGGTAGTCATCATTGAAGCGGCTGACTTGCTCAATCGCAATGCCGCCAATGCCTTGCTCAAGACCCTGGAAGAACCGGCGCCAGGTCGTTATCTGTTTCTCGCCACCGCACGGCCGCAACGCCTTCCTGCGACCATTCGCAGTCGCTGTCAGCACATTGCCATGCGCCTGCCGGATCATGACGCAGCACTGGACTGGTTGCTGGCGCAGGGCCACAGCAGCGAGCGGGCAGCGGCGGCACTGTCAGCGGCGCGCGGCAATCCTGGCGTTGCCGATCATTGGTTGCGCGATGGCACCATGGAAACCCGCAAGGCGGTGCATAGCGAATTGCTGCGCATCTCCAAGGGCGCGATGGGGCCGTTGGAACTGGCGGCGCTCTGGGCCAAGGATGAGCAGTTGCCCCTGCGTCTGGTTTTGGCGGCTGACTTTGCAGCGCTGCTCAGTGCCCGGCTTGCCACTGGCGATGCCATCGCGATGCCGAAGGCGGACCCGCAACGCCTCGGCCAATGGTTTGCTCAGGCCAATGCCTGTCGTGAATTGCTCAGCACCACCGTGCGCAGCGATCTGGCGCTGGTGCCGCTGTTGATCGCCTGGCGCGAGGTGTTTGCGCAGAGTTGATCGGGACCTCGGGACCTCGGGACTCGGGACCTCGGGACTCGGGACCTCGGGACCTCGGGACTCGGTCGCTCACAGGGTGAGCCTACAAAAAAACGGTGTGTTGCCCCTGTGGAGCCCAACCTGTGGGCGAGCGTTTCGCACACGGTGATGCGGTATGGAGCGGTAAAGCCGATGAGTAGCACAGGGATGTGCGAGTTCGGCGCCGGCCTGCGGTTGCCCAGATGCGCAGCCGAACACGCGCTTGCTTACCTCGCCGCCGGCGTGCTGTCTGCCTGTTGCTCGCGAAGCAAAAGTTGCTCGGCCAGTTCGCGGTCGGCCACGCTGTCCACATCCACGGCGGCGCGGGCAATGGCTAATTGCACAAAGAGCACCTTGCAGCCCGCCTTGCGCGAGAGCAAGGCAAAGGCGTCGGCGCTGCGCAAGCGACCGAGTTGGTAACGCAATAGCGTGAACAGTCCGAGATGGCGGGCGATTTTCCACGGCCGTTTGCGCAGCGATTCCACGTGCCGCCAGAACAGCAGCGCCTTGAGTCCGCGCTCGCTGCGTACGCAGAACAGGTTGCTGCCGCAGTAGCCGCCGTCGCTGAAGCGCAGCACTGTGCGCTTGCTCTCCGGAAATGCCGCGCGGACGCAGTCGTAGGGCACCAGCCCGACCACGAAGTCGGCATCCTGTGCCAGCGCCCGTTCGCAAAATGCATCGATGATGGCGCCGGTGAGCAGGGCGTGATCGGCGGTGGTAACCAGCGCCGGGTAACTGCCCTGTTGCTCAAGCGCGGCGACCGCACTGGCAGCCGGGCCGCTGGCAGGTGCCAGCCAGCGGATATCGCCGGGCGCCAGCAATGCTTGCAGGTGCGTGCTGTCCGCCACGATGGACTGCAACGGGCCGCACAGCACGCCGTTTGCGGTGAAGGTGCTGGCGCGCAGGGCAGCGAATACCCGGGCGATGGCGGTTTGCCCGGCGACATCGACCAGCACCCCGGCTGCCACGCCCATTGCCCGCGCCAGCGGGCTTCCGCCCGGGCGCTCGCCGGCCAGTATGACGAAATCGAGTTTTGCATCCGGTAGATCAGCGTCAGGCGGCGGCACGCTCGGCATCACTGTAGCGCCTTGTCGAACACCCGGTAGCGTTTGGTGACGTAGCCGCCCAGGCTCTCGATGATGTTGCGCATGCCTTGATTGTCTTCCAGTATCCAGGACATTTCGGCACGTTTGACGCCCATGCGCAGCGCTGCCGGCAGGCCAGCTTTGATTACGGCATAAGCGAGCGTCGGGCCGAGCCGGGTGTGATGGAAGCGCTTGCGCACCCCCATCAGCGATACCCGCACCGAACGCGGGAAGCGCACTTTCAACCGCCATAGCAGCCTGGCCCAGCCAAACGGCAACAGTTTGCCCGCCAGATCAGCAATTGCCTCATTGATGTTGGGCATGAACGCCATGAACGCTACCGGCTCGCCGTCGATCTCGGCAATCTGGATGAAGTCGGCGGGGATCAGTGGCAACAATTCTTTGCCGATCGCGGCGAACTCGGCCTGAGTGAATGGCACGAAGCTCCAGTTTTCCGACCATGCATCGTTGAACAGATCGCGCAGCACTTCCAGGTCGGCCGCTTTGCGTTTGCGGTTGAACGGGCGAACGTGGATCTGCTGCGCAAAACGGGTCAGCAGGTTTTCCAGGCTGGTAGGCGTTTTGAACGGCAGCATCACCTCGTACGCCAGCATATCCTTCGCGCCGACATAACCCAGATCCAGCAAACGGCGTTCGTAGTAGCGCGTGGCGTGACCCATCATCAGATAGGGTGGGGTGTCAAAGCCCTCGACCAGCAAGCCGGTTTCCTGATTGATGTTCAGGCTGAACGGCCCGCGCACACGGGTTATGCCCTGATCGCGCAGCCAGGCCTCAGCGGTGGCGAACAGGGCGTTGAATACGCTCGGATCGTCAGGCGCTTCAAGAAAACCGAAGAAACCGGTTTGATCGGCATACCGATCCAGGTGCAGTTGATCGACTTGCGCACTGATCCGACCAATGGGCTTGCCATCGCGGTAGGCAACCCAGAGCTGCCACTGCGCGTGCGCGGACAGCGGCTGCGTGCGCGCCAGCGCTTCGCGCCGTTCAAAACGTAGCGGCGGCACCCAGTTGGGGTCGTTGCGATAGATCAAAAAGGGCACTTCGATGAAATCATCGAGGCCACGGCGGTCGCTGACCGCAAGGATTTGCAAAGGGAGTGGGCTAATCATGGCGCAAAGTTTGCCAGAAAAGCCGGGGCTCGGGATTCAGCTGCTTCGCGACAGCGGCCGCTGCGCGGCCTATGCCGTCGAGCACTGTGCGCTTAAGCGGGCTTCACCCCGACGCTTCACCGCTGTGCGGTTCACTCGGCCTGCCTGCCGGCAGGCAGGTCGCTCACAGGGTGATCTCCACAAACAAGCGGTGTATTGCCCCTTTAGGAGTCCAGGGCGCCCCGAGTCGGTGCGCTTATTCGCGCATCAAACATGGGGCGAGCTGATGCGCTGTGGCGGAAATGGGGGTATGAAAGCAACGAGCGCTGGGCCAAGGCCGTGTTTGCATTGGTGCGTGCTGCCCGCGAAGGAGTGCCGAAAGCAGCATGAAGCGCAAAAGCAAAATCAAAGACTTGGCGCATGTTTGGTGAGAGCCCACCCTGTGGGCGACCGTTATTGCAATGGTGCAGTGTGATGAAACGAAAATCCGCACTGTAGCGCATGGTGACGGCATGGATGCCGGACGATTGCATGGATGCAGGCAGTACTCGCCAACGATGTACGAAAGATACTTGGCTATATCCTCTGTTGCAGCTTGTTCGGAGCATCCCTGATGCGATGAGAGTCGCGCAGTGCCAGCGCAATGCCCTCATCACAAGTCATACTTGTGCCCTCCAACGCCTATTTCAGACCATGACCGATCGCCTTGTATCGCCCGATGAATCGCCGGAGGAAGTCCGTATCGAGGCTTCCATCCGACCGCGCTCGCTCGATGAATACCTCGGCCAGCAGCCGGTGCGCGAGCAGATGAAGATTTACATCGAGGCGGCCAAGCGCCGCGGTGAGGCGATGGATCATGTGCTGATCTTCGGCCCGCCCGGCCTTGGCAAAACCACGCTGTCCAACGTGATTGCCAATGAGCTTGGGGTCAGCCTGCGTACCACGTCGGGGCCGGTGATCGAGCGCCCCGGCGATCTGGCGGCGTTGCTGACCAACCTCAAGGCCAACGATGTGCTGTTCATCGATGAGATTCATCGCCTGTCGCCGGTGGTCGAGGAAATCCTGTATCCGGCGATGGAGGATTACCAGATCGACATCATGATCGGTGAAGGCCCGGCGGCGCGTTCGATCAAGCTCGATCTGCCGCCGTTCACCCTGATCGGCGCCACCACCCGCGCCGGCCTGCTGACCAGCCCGCTGCGTGATCGTTTTGGCATCGTGCAGCGGCTGGAGTTTTACTCGCCGGAAGAATTGAGCGCGATCGTGCGCCGCTCGGCGCGGATCATGGGTATCACTTGCGAGGACGATGGCGCGGTCGAAATCGCGCGGCGTTCGCGTGGCACCCCGCGTATCGCCAATCGCCTGTTGCGGCGCGCCCGCGATTACGCCCAGGTGCGTGCCGAAGGCATCATCACGCTGGCGGTTGCACATGCGGCGATGGCGATGGTGAAGGTGGATGCCGAAGGCTTCGATGATCTGGATCGCCGCCTGCTGCGCACCATGATCGACAACTTCGAGGGCGGGCCGGTGGGCGTGGAGTCGCTGGCGGCGGCGCTGAGCGAGGATCGCGGCACCATCGAGGATGTGCTCGAACCCTACCTGATCCAGCAGGGCTACCTGATGCGCACGGCGCGCGGTCGCATGCTCACCCGCAAGGCCTGGCTGCACCTCGGGCTGAAGCCGCCGCAGCGGCCGCTCGACCCGGATCTTTTTGCCGGTGAGGACGCAGCAACATGAGTCGTGTGGCCGCGCCAGGCCCAGGTATTGGGCCGCCGTTCATGCACAGTTGTCGGGTCTATTGGGAAGATACCGACGCGGGTGGTGTGGTCTACCACGCCAGCTATATCCGTTTCCTCGAACGTGCGCGCAGCGAATGGCTGCGCAGCCTTGGGGTTGCTCAGGGCGAATTGCGCGAGCGCGAGGATGTGCTGTTTGCGGTGTGCGGCATGCAGGTTGATTTTCTGGCGCCGGCACGGCTCGATGATGTGCTGAGCGTGAGTGTACTGGTAACCCGTGCGCGGTTGGCGAGCATGGTGTTTGCGCAACAGGTGTGTTGTGGCGAGCGGGTGCTGGTGGAGGCCACCGTACGCGCCGCGTGTTTGACCGCTTCAACGTTTCGCTCGCGCCCGTTGCCGGCGTGGCTGTTGCAAACAATTCACTCATTGGACAAGGCGTAATGAACAACGAAATCAATCTGTTTTTGCTGGTGTTGCATGCCAGCCTGCCGGTGCAACTGGTGATGGTGCTGTTGCTGTTGGCCTCGGTGGCTTCGTGGTTCATCATCTTTCGCAAAAAGAAGGTGCTCGATCGCACCGCCGATGAGGCCGAATCGTTCGAGGAAAAGTTCTGGTCGGGTATCGATCTGGGCCAGCTCTACCGTGAGGTAAGCGCACGCGAAGTGAGCGGGTTGGAGGCGGTTTTCGAGGCTGGGTTCCGCGACTTCACCCGTCTGCGCAACAAGCGCGGTGTCGATGCACGCACCCAGCTTGAAGGCGCCCAGCGCGGTATGCGTGCGCAACTGGCGCGCGAAGTCGATCAGCTGGAAACCAATCTGGAGTTCCTCGCCAGCGTCGGTTCGATCAGCCCGTACGTGGGTTTGTTCGGCACGGTCTGGGGCATCATGATTTCGTTCCAGGGCCTGGCCAACGTCAAGGAAGCAACCATTGCCACGGTAGCGCCGGGCATTTCCGAAGCGCTGATCGCCACTGCCATGGGCCTGTTTGCCGCAATTCCGGCGGTGTGGGCCTACAACCGCTTCGCGACCAAGGTGGAACGCCTGAATGTGCGTTACGAAGCCTTCGCCGAGGAGTTTTCGTCGATCTTGCAGCGGCAGTCGCACATTGACGAATAGGGTGGCTGGACAGTAACTGACGGTATCGGCTGCCGCGCCCGGCTGCACCCGGTCTTTCCCACACTCACCACAGAACACCGCCCATGTCGTCGCGCAGAAAACGCCGCAAGCTCAAAGCCGAGATCAACGTCGTGCCATATATCGACGTGATGCTGGTGCTGCTGATCATTTTCATGGTCACCGCGCCATTGTTGAACCTTGGCGTGGATATCGAGTTGCCGCAGTCCAATGCCAAACCGGTGGAACAGATGAAAGACCCGGTGGTGATTGTGGTCGATGCCGACGGCAATTATTTCCTGACCTTGGAAGGGGTGCCGAAGGAATCGATTTCAGCCGATGCCTTGGTTGCCAAGGTGTCGGCATTCGTGCGCAACAATCCGCAGGTGCCGGTGCTGGTGGCTGGCGATCAACAGGTCGGTTACGGCGCGGTGTATCAGGTGATGGTGTTGCTGCAGCAGGCCGGGGTCGCCAAGGTCGGGCTGATGAGCAAACCGGTGGAAGACTCGGCGCGCAAACGGCCCTGATGGAAACGTCGGCCGACAAATTGGGTGCCCTGATGCTGGCGCTGGCATTGCATGCCGGCCTGCTGGCGCTGTTGTTTGTGGGCTTGTGGTGGTCACGGCCACCGCAGACATTGTCGGTTGCCGGCCCGGTGATCGAGGCGGTGCTGGTTACCGAGCCGGGCATGGGCCGCACGCCGCCGCGCGCGGCACCGCCCAAACCGGCACCAGCGCCCAAGCCCGAGCCGCCAGCACCCGAGCCCGAGGCCCCGCCGCCGCAACCACTGCCCACGCCCAGTCCGCAGCAGGCGCCAACGCCACCGCAGCCGAAACCGCAGGCGCCAGTGCCCAAGCCGGACACGCGTGAACAGGAGCGGGTAGCGCGGCTGGCGCAACAGCAGGCTGAGACCAAGGCGCGCGAAGAAGCCGTCGAGCGCCGGCGCCAGGAGCAGATACTGCTTGAACAACAGGCGCAGAAAGTGGAAGCCGAGCGGCGTGAACGCCTGCGCCGCGAAACCCATGAGCGCGAGCGCAAACTGGCCGATATCCGCCGCCAGCGCGAGGCCGCTGAAAAGCAATCGCGACTGGCCGCCGAGCGCCTGCAACAGACCCGTGATGCGCGGCCTGAGCTGCCTTCAACACCGGCCAAAGAGCAGGGTCCGCCGGCACCTGCACCAGCCCGCGCCGGCAATGAGGGCGTGGATGAAAGCTTGAAGGCGCAGTACGTGTTGGCCATTCAGCGTGCGGTGGAAAGCAACTGGTTGCGACCGGAAACGGTGCGCCCGGGGCAACCGTGCAAACTGCGTATTCGCCAGATCGTTGGTGGTGAAGTGATCGCGGTTACCATGGACCCAAGCTGTCCGTACGATGAATTGGGTCGGCGTTCGGTCGAGGCGGCAGTACGCAAGGCCGAGCCCTTGCCCTACACTGGCTTCGAATCGGTGTTCAGTCCCGATCTGTTATTCACGTTCGTCGCCCCGGAAGGTTGAACCCATGAAGCGAGTTTTTGCGCTGTTGCTGGCCCTGCTGTTGCCCGCGCTTTCGTTTGCGCAGGCGCTGGAAATTGAAATTTCCGGTGGCAGTGCCGCTGCTTTGCCGATTACGGTTATCCCGTTCGAATATCTGGGCATGAGCGTGGCGCCGGATACCGATCTGGCCGCAGTAGCACGCGCAGATTTGAACCGCTCCGGCCAGTTTCGCACGCTGGCCGATGCCGATATGGTGGAAAAGCCGATTCGGGCGCAGGAAATCAATTTTGCCACCTGGCGGCTGCTGAAGCAGGATTTCATCCTGGTCGGGCGTATCCTCGATACCCCCAGCGGTGGTTATCGCACCGAGTTTGAATTGTTTGATGTGGCAAAACAGGAGCGCATTCTTGGCCTGGCACTGGATGGGCGGCCACAGGCAATGCGTGACGTCGCGCATCAGGTTGCTGATCTGGTGTACGAGAAAATACTTGGTGTGCGCGGCGCGTTCTGGACCCGCATTGCCTACGTCACCGCAACCGGCATCGGCACCAACGCCCAGTATGCGTTGATGGTGGCCGATGCCGATGGCTTCAACCCGCAGGTGGTGGTGCGCTCGCGTGAGCCGTTGCTGTCGCCGGCCTGGAGCCCGGACGGGCGCCGCCTGGCCTATGTCAGTTTTGAGCAAGGCAATTCGGCGATTTACATCCAGGAAATCAGCACCGGTTCGCGCGAACTGATTGCCAGCCATCGCGGTATCAATGGCGCCCCGGCATTTTCGCCCGACGGTACCCGGCTGGCCTTGACCCTGTCGCGTACCGGCAATCCGGAAATCTATGTGATGGATCTGGCCAGCAAGGCCTTGACCCAGATTACCCAACACTGGTCGATCGACACCGAGCCGGCCTGGACGCCGGACAGCCAGCGCCTGATGTTTACCTCCGATCGTGGCGGCAAACCGCAGATTTACGAGATTTCTGCCAGTGGCGGCGATCCGGTGCGCTTGACATTCAATGGCGATTACAACGCCCGCGCCACGATTTCCTGGGATGGCAAGAAAGTGGCGATGGCACAAGGCAGCGGAAACGTATATCGTATAGCCGTTATGGATCGAAGTTTTGGGGGCTTGGGTCGCTGGCAAAACCTGTCTCCGGGTAATCTCGACGAATCGCCGAGTTTTGCCCCCAATGCCAGCATGTTGATTTACGCCGCGCGAGAAGGTCAGCGTGGTGTGTTGTATGCCGTTTCCGCAGATGCGCGGGTCCGGCAGCGTCTGGTTTTTGCTGACGGTGATGTTCGGGAGCCCGCCTGGTCACCGTTTCGGCAGCGTTAGCAGCAAGCTACAGTTCGGGCTCCAACCTCAAAACCGATCCACAACGAAAACATCCCGAATACCCGAGGACCACTCATGAACAATACTACCCGCCTGCTTCTGGCCGCTGCCGTTTGTGTGGCATTGGCCGCCTGTGCCAAGCAAGTAAAGGAAGAGCCCGCACCGCCGCCGCCGCCGCCGGCACCAGCTCCCGCACCGCCGCCGCCGGCTCCGACTGGTTACCAGCCTTCCGATCTGGATAGCGACAGCTGCCTGCGTCAGCGCGTTGTGTACTTCGATTTTGACAAGGACAACGTCAAGCCCGAATACGCGGCCATCCTGAGCTGCCATGCGCAGTACCTCAAGGATCGCTCCAGCGCCCGCATCACGCTGGAAGGCAATGCCGACGAGCGTGGCACCCGTGAATATAACCTGGGCCTCGGCGAGCGCCGTGGCACCGCCGTGTCTTCGGCGCTGCAGGCCAATGGTGGTTCCTCCGCACAGTTGACCACGGTCAGCTATGGTGAAGAGAAGCCCACCTGCAACACCTCCAACGAGGATTGCTGGTCGAAGAACCGTCGCGTCGAGATTGTCTACACCGCCAAATAATGCGTGGTTTGGGCAATTCCAGCGTGAATGCGATACGAAGTGTGATGGCAGCGGTGGCCCTTGTGGCCACCGCTTCCGTCTTTGCACAGGCGCGCCCGAGTCTCGCTGATCGGGTAGCGCGTCTGGAGCAGCAGCAAATTCAGGCACAGGCCAATAACCAGAATGTCGAGTTGCTCAATCGCATTACTGACCTGCAAACCGAAATCCAGTCATTGCGCGCACAGCTGGAAAAACAGCAGTTCGAACTCGAACAGCTCAAGCAGCGCAATCGGCAACAATATATTGATCTCGATGGTCGGCTTGGCCGCATCGAATCGGGATCCTATGCGTCATCTTCAGACGCCGTAGCAGCGCCCACACCGGTTGCGCCAGCGGATGCATCGCAAGATGTTTCGGCACCGTCGTCAGCAGCGCAAGGCACCATCGATGAGCCAGATGCCACCGTTGTCGGGCCTGGCACGCAAGCCAGCAGCGACGCGGCTGCGGCACCGGTGCTCGACGAACGTGCCGCCTATGAGCAGGCTTTCGATTCACTCAAGAATGGCGAATACGCCGAGGCAGCGCGACGGTTCAAGGCATTTCTCGTTGCGTTCCCTGATGGCTCGTATGCACCCAATGCGCATTACTGGCTTGGCGAAAGTTATTACGTCACGCAAAACTTCGAGTTGGCACAAACCAGCTTTCAGGCACTGCTCCAACGCTTTCCTGAATCAGCCAAAGCACCAGATGCCCTGCTCAAACTGGGTTATTGCCAGTATGAGCTCAAGCAGTTCAATGCGTCGCGTGCGACCTTGGGCCAGGTCATCGAGCGTTACCCCGATTCGACCGTGGCGCGTCTTGCACAGGGCCGCTTGCGCGCCATGATGCTGGAAGACCGACAGTAAGCGAAACCCATGAATGCGACCGACACTACGGGTCGGCTGCGGCTGACCGAGATTTTCTGTTCCCTTCAGGGTGAGGCGCGTGACGCCGGGTGGCCCAGCGTGTTCGTGCGGCTGACTGGTTGTCCTTTGCGGTGCCAGTACTGCGATACCGCGTATGCCTTTCACGGTGGCGACTGGTGGGCGATTGACGCGATAGCGCGAGCCGCTGGCACAAAAGCGTTGCCACGATTTGCTGGCGCGTTTGTGCGACGACGGCTACAGCGTATCGCTGGAAACCTCCGGTGCGATTGATTTGAGCGCGGTCGACCCGCGGGTATCGCGGGTGATGGATATCAAGACCCCGGCTTCCGGAGAGGTCGAGCGCAACCTCTGGCAGAATCTGGATGTGTTGGGTGGGCACGACCAGATCAAGTTCGTGCTCTGTGATCGTGCCGATTACCACTGGGCCTGTGCGCAAGTGCGCGAACGCAAGCTCCCGGAAATTTGCACGGTATGGTTCTCGCCCAGCCAGGGCCAACTCAGTGCAACCGATCTGGCCGACTGGATCGTGGCGGATCGCTTGCCGGTGCGATTTCAGACCCAGTTGCACAAGGCGTTGTGGGGCGACACCCCAGGACGTTGACCGTGGCCTGGTGCACAAGGCGTTGTGGGGCGACACCCCAGGACGTTGACCGTGGCCTGGTGGGCCTGGCATGGATCGGCCCATCATTGATGAGTAGCTTATGACGACACCAATAACTCCAGCTCGCGCCGTGGTGCTTCTCTCCGGCGGCATGGACTCCGCCGTGGTGCTGGCGATGGCGCGTGCACAGGGATTTGATTGTTACGCACTGAGTGTCAGCTATGGCCAACGCCACGGCTCGGAACTCGATGCTGCGGCGCGTATAGCGAGTGCGCTGGGTGCGATCACCCACAAGGTGGTGGCAGTGGATTTGCGTGCGATTGGCGGCTCGGCGCTGACCGCTGATATCGCCGTGCCCGAGCACGGCGGGGATGGCATTCCTGTCACCTACGTGCCGGCGCGCAACACCATCATGCTGTCGATTGCGCTGGGTTGGGCCGAAGTATTGGCTGCGCGTGAGATTTTTTGTGGCGTGAATGCCGTTGACTACTCAGGCTATCCCGATTGCCGCCCGGACTTCATTGCAGCGTTCGAGCGCCTTGGCAACCTCGCAACCAAAGCCGGCATCCAAGGCGAAGGGTTACGCGTACATGCGCCATTGATGGCGATGTCCAAGGCCGATATCGCCCGCGAGGGTGCGCGTCTGGGCGTGGATTTTTCGCTCACCGTCTCGTGTTATAAAGCCGATGTCGAGGGTAGGGCATGTGGGCACTGCGATGCTTGCCGCCTGCGCGCACAAGGGTTTGCAGCGGCCAACATCACCGATCCAACACGGTATGTGCCTAAATTGCTTTAATGCGATAAAATAGCCGGCTTGCGTGCAGCAGACATCGACGCGCAACCGGTATCATCCGTTTTTCGTGGGGCCGTTAGCTCAGTGGTAGAGCAGCTGGCTCAACTGAATTGGTCAGGTGCCAATTGTTGCAATCGTGTTTCGTGGGGCCGTTAGCTCAGTGGTAGAGCAGCTGGCTCAACTGAATTGGTCAGGTGCCAATTGTTGCAATCGTTTTTCGTGGGGCCGTTAGCTCAGTGGTAGAGCAGCTGGCTTTTAACTAGTTGGTCGATGGTTCGAATCCATCACGGCCCACCACCCCGAAACACGACGTAGCCCGGGTTAGCGCGAAGCGCGTAACCCGGGACCGCGATACCGTAAGGTCATTGCTGTTCCATCACGGCCCAGCCCCGCGAATTGTTGGTTGATGGTTCGCCCTCGCTGCGCTCGGGTCCGGCCTGCGCCCTTCGGGCTTCGGCGTTCGGCGGGGCGAAGCGGTGCTTCGCCTGATCCGCCTCACCCATCACGGCCCAGCCCCGAAACACGACCGACGTAGCCCGGGTTAGCGCGAAGCGCGTAACCCGGGATCGCGATACCGAAAGGTCACTGCCGATCCATCACGGCCTGTCCCCCGAATGATGTGCCATATTGCGGTCGCTGCCTTGCAGCGTGCGAGTCGAGCGCCGAAGATAGCGCTCTGTTCTCCGCGAGGCGCGTAAAGCCCATGCAAGACCTCAATGATCTGTATTACTTCGCGATGGTCGTTGAACACGGTGGCTACGCGGCCGCTGAACGTGCGCTGGGCATTCCCAAATCGCGCCTGAGCCGGCGTATTGCCCAACTGGAACTCGATCTTGATGTGCGTCTGCTGCAACGCTCCACCCGCCGTTTCGCGGTGACCGATATCGGCCAGAGCGTTTACCGTCACGCACAGGCGATGTTGTCTGAAGCGCAGGCTGCGCGTGAAGTGGTCGATCACCTCAGCGCCGAACCGCGTGGCGTGATCAAGCTCAGCACCCCGGTCGCACTGGCGCAGCAACAACTGGCGCGTTTGTTGCCGGAGTTCTTGCGCAAGTTTCCGCAGGTGCGGGTGCAGTTGCATGTCAGCAATCGTCGCGTCGATGTCATCAACGAGGGTTTTGATGTGGCGTTGCGCGTGCGCACCCAGCTCAACGACGACGGCAGCCTGGTTATGCGCAGCTTTGGCCAGATCCAGGAATTACTGGTCGCCAGCCCGGGCTACCTGAAGCAGCACGGGCGACCGCAGTCACCCACTGAGCTCAGTACCCACACCACGCTGAGCATGATCGAAGACGACAGCCGCCAACATTGGGATTTGCAGGATGCCCAAGGCCAGGTACAGCGTGTGGAATTGCAACCGCGTCTGAGCGGCCATGATTTTCCGCTGCTCAAGGAGTTGGCGATTGCCGGCATGGGCATCGCCTTGTTGCCCGAAACCATTTGTGCCGATGCCGTCCACGGCAACGCGTTGGAGGTGGTGCTGCCTGAATGGCGTCTGCCACAGGGCCTGTGCCACGCCGTATTCCCGTCGCGTCGTGGCCTGTTGCCGGCGGTGCGGGTATTCATCGATTATCTTGCCGAACACCTGCCGGCACAACTCGAAGCCAGCCGCCTGAGTTGTTCCGGTGAAAGCTGTCCGGAACGCGGCAAAAATTCCGCGAAATAACAGCGGCAGCGAGACAAGCACGTGCGAGTCTGGGACAATTGCCAGCGTCAGACACCCGAACTACGGAGAGATGGCCGAGTGGTTTAAGGCAGCAGTCTTGAAAACTGCCGTAGGTGTGAGCCTACCGTGGGTTCGAATCCCACTCTCTCCGCCATCTTCGATGGCTTTCCGGCCCGCGCCAGCGCACTTCGTCGGGAATCGCGCGTACTCCCTTAGCCGGTGGCGCGGCGCGTTGACCCGTTGCGACATCGCCCTGCGTGTAAGTCAACCAGACCCCGTTCCTTGCAGAGTCTATGATGGTGTGAAGACCACAGTTTACAATCTATCCATGCTCGATCTGGTCAAATCCGCCACTTTCGATGCGTGGTTCGTGGCCTACGTGACATTCGCGCCAAAGCTCGAATCGCGGCACGACTGGACCGCATGGCCGATGGAAACTTCGGTGACGTCAAGCCGGTGGGCCATGGTGTCAGCGAGCTGCGGATCGACCACGGACCCGGTTACCGGGTGTACTTCATGCAACGTGGCTCGGTGCTGGTGGTGGTGCTCACCGGTGGCGACAAACGCAGCCAGCCTGCCGATATCAAGCTGGCACGTCGCATTGCGACTGATTGGGAGCGTGAATCATGAAAGGCGTGCGAGAAACCTTTACCCGTTACGACTCGGCCGACTACCTCAAGACCGAAGCGGACATCGCGGCCTATCTCGAAGCCTGCGCCGAGGAAGCGCCCAACGATGCGGCATTCATACTCAAAGCCCTGGGCACGGTCGCGCGTGCGCGCAACATGAGCCGGCTGGCAGAGGAGACCGGCATGACGCGGGCTGGGCTTTACAAGGCACTTTCCGGTGAGGGCAATCCCAGTCTGGCCAACACCATGAAGGTGGCTAAAGCGTTGGGCTATCGGATTGCGCTGGTGCCGGATCGGGATTGATTGCTCAATCCAGTGACAAGGGGGCACAACTCATCGATGAGCTTTCGCAAGAACTGAAACGCGGCAAGCTGAACTGCCTTTTTGCACGGGCGCTTCTCCCGCTTGCACACAACCATGGAACCATGATCGAGCATCATGTACTACGGCTGGATTGGCACGACAAGAACGAACTGAATCAGGCTGCCGCGCCCTTGCGTGATGGAAGCACTTACCTGAGCCGTATTTTCGCCGAGTTGTGCGGTTGATGGCGGGCAGCGACAGGGCAGGGCTGGCAAAACACCGCAACAAGCGCTAAGTTGACCGAGAGCTGGCTTGGGGGGTGGCGCATGATTCGCGTTTTCTTGCTGGATGACCACTCGTTGGTGCGAACGGGATTTCGCATGATCGTGTCGTACGAGACCGATATGGAAGTGGTGGGCGAAGCGGCATCGGGCGAGGAGGGTTTGCCGCTGATTCGCCAGCTCAAGCCCGATGTGGTGGTCTGCGATCTGCACCTGCCTGGAGTCAGCGGCCTGGAAGTGACCGAACGTGTGCGCCGCTGGGATCAGGGCAGCCGGGTGATCATCGTGTCGGTGCAGGACGAAGGGCCAATGCCGAGGCGACTGCTGGAAGTGGGGGCGTCGGGTTATCTGGGCAAAGGTGGTGAGGCCAGTGAACTGCTCAGGGCGATCCGCGAAGTGGCACAGGGGCGGCGCTATCTGGCGCCGCAATTGGCGCAGCGCCTGGCGCTCGATGCCATGGTCGGCGGAGTGTCGCCATTCGATGGTTTGTCACCGCGTGAACTGGAAGTTGCAATGCTGCTTTGTCAGGGCAAGCGCCTGGAAGATATCGCGCAGCGTTTGAAGATCAGCGCCAAGACAGTGGCCACTCACAAGTACCGCAGCTTCAACAAGCTTGGGGTCGAGGATGTCATGGCGCTGTCTCGGCTGGCGCTGCAATACGGGGCAATCGAGCGTATCGACGCATAACCCAGGCTTGACGCCACGGTGTTTGCAGGAGCGATTGCGTGCGCAAGCGTATGGCAACTTTTGCTGCCGCTTACTGACCAAAACGCCAACAGTGGGGCCCGTGGCACTGTCGGTAATAGTGGCAAGCCGGTATCCTTTCCGTTACCAAATCTCACCTGTCAGGGAAGGTAATGTCCTCGTCCGTCAGTGCGCCAGTTTCGATCCATGGTGTCTCTCTGAACCCCATCGTTTCTGCCTTGCAAGCCACTTTGCCGCCAGCGCGTCAGGGTGAGGCAGCGTCTTTTGTCGCGGCGTTCTACGCGCGTATGGAACAGGAGGAGTTTACAACGCGTGATGCGGCATCGTGGGCAGCGCTTGCCGGTGGATTTCTGGAGTTTGCGCGCGTGCGGCCAGCCGGTGAAACGTGCGTTCGCGTTTTCAATCCGTCCTTGGAAGAACATGGTTGGGACAGCCAGCATACGGCGCTGCAAATCGTCAATGACGATATGCCGTTTCTCGTTGATTCGGTGACGATGGCGCTGACGCAGGCGGATGCATCCATCTACGTGCTCGGGCATCCGGTAACCCAAATCACCCGTGATGCGGCAGGGAGCATCGTTGCCGTTGGCGAGGGCAAACTCGAATCGTTGATGCACATTGAGTTTGATCGTCAGCTGGAGGTTGCCGACCTGGAGCGTATCGCTGCCAAGGTGCGCGCAGCAATCGAGGATGTGCGCTCGTGTTTTCTTGATTGGCGCGCAATGCGTGAGCGCGTGCTGCAGATTGCTGTCGAGTTGCCAGGTCGCGAAATGCCGGTAAGTGCCGAGGGCCGTCAGGAGGCGCAGGACTTGCTGCGTTGGGTAGCTGACGATCACTTTACCTTCCTGGGTTTTCGTGAGTATGAGGTTGTGGGTGCGGGCGAAGACGAGTTGTTGCGCGCGGTGCCCGATACTGGCCTGGGTTTGCTCAAGCGCGATGATCGGGCGGGCAAGCCGCGTTCGTTGAAGACTCTGGCTGCACACCACATGCCGCAATCGGGTTCGGTGGATGCGCTGATCATCACCAAAACCAATGCGCGTTCCACCGTGCATCGCCCCGGCTACATGGATTACATCGGTGTGCTGCGATTCGACAGCACTGGCCGCGCCATCGGCGAGCAGCGTTTTCTTGGCCTGTTCACTTCCAGCGCCTATAACCGACGGCCGTGGGACATCCCGCTGGTCAGGCATCGCTTTGAGTATGTAATGCGCCGCTCCGGGCTGGCCTTCAACAGCCATAGCGGCAAGGCGCTGCGCCATATTCTTGAAACCCTGCCGCGCGATGAGCTGTTCCAGTCAACCGAGGACGAGTTGTTCCAGACCTGTCTTGGCATCCTCGGGCTGCAAGAGCGCGTACGCAGCCGCTTGTTCCTGCGTCGTGATCGCTATGGCCGTTTCTATTCGGTGCTCGCCTACATCCCGCGTGATCGCTTCAACACGGAAAACCGCCTGCGTATCGAAGCGTTGTTAATGGAATCCCTCAACGGCCAACGCATCGATACCACCATTCAGGTGGGCGAATCGCCGCTCGCACAGTTGCATCTCATCGTGCGGCCAAAAGCTGGTGATCCGGGTGTGCCCGACATGGGCATGCTTGAACAGCGGCTATCGCAAATCGTGCGTAATTGGCACGACGATCTTCGCGATCTGCTGGTTTCCCGTCATGGCGAAGCGCATGGTTTACGCTTGGCCAATCGATTTGGCAAAGCCCTGCCGCACAGCTATATCGAGCAAATCAGCGCTGAAGTGGCGGCCGATGACGTGGGCGACCTCGCCGCACTCGGCGACGCCGACGATCTGCGCCTGCGCATGTATCGTGCGCCAGGTGCGGCGGGTGATATCCGCCTGAAGCTGTTTCGCCGCGACCACGGTACACCGCTGTCGGATGTGTTGCCGATGATGGAAGCGATGGGGCTGCGTATTCTCAGCGAACATCCCTACGAGTTGTCGGTTGATGGCGCGATCATCGTTATCCAGGATTTTGTCATTCGTGCCCAGCACGGCGAAATCGATGTTGAACAGGTGCGCGAGCACTTTGAACATGCATTCAAGCAGTTGTGGCACGGTCAAAGTGAAGTCGATGGTTTCATGCGGCTGGTGCTGACCGCCGGGCTGGACTGGCGGCAGGTGGCGATGCTGCGTGCCTACTGCAAGTATCTGTTGCAGACCGGGGTGGCGTTTTCGCAGGCATATATGGAGCAAACCCTGGCGCGCTATCCGCTGGCCGCGCGCTTGCTCGCTGAGTTGTTTGAATCGCGCTTTGATCCGGCCCATGATCGCCCGGAGGCAGGTTGCGCCGACGCAGCGCGGCAGGCACTGGCCACTGCGCTGAGCTCGATCCTTTCGCCCGACCAACATGCGGCGGCTGCGACGTTGATCGAACAGGTTTCCTATGCGCGCGGGCTTGATCGCGACGCACAAATCGACGCCTGTCATGATGCACTGGAAATCCTGCTCGACCAGGTATCCAGCATCGATGAAGACCGTATCTTGCGTCGCTTCATGGCAGTGATCGATGCTACTTTGCGCACCAATTTTCACCAGAAAACCGCTGGCGAATATGCGCCATACATCAGTCTGAAGTTCGACCCGGCAAAGGTGCCGGATTTGCCCAGACCGAGGCCGTATCGCGAGATTTTTGTCTGCGCGCCGCGGGTGGAAGGCGTACATCTGCGTTTTGGCCCGGTGGCGCGCGGAGGCTTGCGTTGGTCGGATCGTCGCGAGGACTTCCGCACCGAAGTGCTGGGCCTGGTCAAGGCGCAAATGGTGAAAAACACCGTCATCGTGCCGGTTGGCGCCAAGGGTGGTTTTTTCGTCAAGCGCCCGCCTGCGGGTGGCGATCGCGATGCCGTGCTCAAGGAGGGCATCGCCTGCTACCAGATGTTCATCAATGGCCTGCTCGATATTACCGATAATCTGGTCGATGGCAAGCTGGTGCATCCGCACGATGTGGTACGCCACGATGGCGATGACCCGTATCTGGTGGTGGCCGCCGACAAGGGCACCGCTACGTTCTCGGATATCGCCAATGCCATTGCGCTTGAGCGCGGCTTCTGGTTGGGCGATGCGTTCGCTTCCGGTGGCTCGGTAGGCTACGACCACAAGGGCATGGGCATCACCGCGCGCGGTGCCTGGGAGTCGGTGAAGCGTCATTTCCGTGCATTGGGTGTCGATTGCCAGAGCGAGGATTTCACCTGCGTCGGCGTCGGCGACATGTCTGGCGATGTGTTTGGCAATGGCATGCTGCTGTCGCGCCATATCCGGCTGCTGGCGGCTTTCGATCATCGCCATATCTTCATCGACCCGACGCCCGATGCGGAACGCAGTTTCATCGAGCGCGAGCGCTTGTTCAAGCTGCCACGCTCAAGCTGGGACGATTATGATCGCAGTCTGATTTCCGCTGGCGGTGGCATTTACCCGCGCTCGCTGAAAACCATCAACCTCGGTGCCGAATTGAAACAGGCGCTGGGCATCGATGCCGAAATCGCCAGGATGAGCCCGACCGAATTGATGAACGCCATTTTGCAGGCGCCGGTCGATCTGTTCTGGAATGGCGGCATCGGCACCTACATCAAGGCCAGCACCGAAAGCCACGACGATGTCGGTGATCGTGCCAACAACCTGCTGCGCGTCGATGGCAGCGAGTTACGCTGCAAGATAGTGGGTGAAGGCGGCAATCTGGGCATGACCCAACGTGGGCGCATCGAGGCGGCGATGTCGGGAGTGTTGCTCAATACCGACTTCATCGACAACTCGGCCGGAGTGGACACCTCCGACCACGAAGTCAACATCAAGATATTGCTCGACGATGCAGTGAAGTCGGGTGAGCTGAATACCGAGCAGCGAAACACCCTGCTCGCCAGCATGACCGATGAGGTTGGTGCGTTGGTGCTGAACGACAACTATCGTCAGAATCAGGCTATCAGCGTGATGGAGCGCATGAGCGTGGCGCGGCTTGGTTCCAAGGCGCACTTCATGCGCACGCTCGAATCCAAGGGCCTGCTGGATCGGCCACTTGAATATCTGCCAACCGACGCCGAGCTGACTCAGCGCAAGGCGCGCGGGCAGGGTCTTACCCGGCCCGAACTCTCGGTGCTGCTGTCGTACGCCAAGATCGTCATCTTCCAGCAAATGCTTGATTCGGACGTGCCGGAAGACCCGTATCTATCGAAGGAACTACTGCGTTATTTCCCGCAGCCATTGCAGGATCGGTTTGCCGAGCAAATGCAGCGGCACCGCCTGCGCCGCGAAATCATCGCCACAGCGGTCACCAACTCACTGGTCAATCGCATGGGCAGCACCTTCATGCTGCGTATGAAAGAGGATACTGGCGAGAACGCAGCAGAAGTGGCAAAGGCCTATACCATCACCCGCGAAGTACTCGACTCACGCGCATTATGGGCGGCGATTGACGAACTGGATATGAAGGTGCCCGAGTCGGCGCAGATCGATGCGCTGCAACGTATCTGGGTGCTTCAGCGTGCATTGACGCGCTGGTTTCTCGCCCGGCCCGGGCAGTTGGGCCAGATTGCGGCCATGGTTGAACGTTACCAGCCCGGAATGGACGCATTGCGCGCCGCCTTGCCAGCGGTGCTTGATGAATCGGCAGCAGAGCGTTTCGAAGCGGATCGTGCGCAATGGCAGGAGCAGGGTTTTCCCGAAGCCTTGGCGACATCACTCGCCGGTTTGCCGCTGCTCAACGCCAGCCTCGATGTCATCGACTGTGCCAGCCACTGCAATCGCAGCGTGGAAGACGTTGCTACCGTGTTCTTCGCGCTTGGCGAAAGCCTGCACCTGAACTGGTTGCTGAGTCGGGTGGATGAATTGCCAGTAGACGGCCGCTGGCACGCCAATGCACGCGGCGTGTTGCGCGACGAGTTGCAGGATCGGCAATCGGCGTTGGCTGAGCGCATTCTTGCTGTTGCTGATCCCACGGTGGGCGCCAGAGAGCTGGTCGAGTCCTGGTTGAACCGCGATGATCCGGCATTGACCGGCACCCGCGTTGTGCTGGATGAATTACGTGCGCAGCGCAGCATGGATTTTCCGACGATTTCTGTTGCGGCACGACGGCTGGGCCAATTGGTGCAGGGTAGCGCGTTCTGATAGCTCGGGGCTCAAGGTGACGGTGGCTGTGGGAGCTGGCTTGCCGGCGAACCCTCTTGCGACAGCTTCGCGCGCAAGGCGCGCTCCCACAAATGCCTTGAAGCCCCCTACAGGAGCCCAAGCTGTGGGCGCTTGTTGATGGGTTGCGGGTTGCGGTCGGCCACACAGGCCTCCTACAGGGGCACAGCACCGCTTTTCTGTGGGAGCCCACCCTGTGGGCGACTGTCATGATGGTTTTTCACGGCGCCCGGTTTGTGACGTGGCTGGTGCTTGCAGGGTAAGCTAGGCCACCCCGCCGCTGTTGGCCGATTTGATGGCAAATCATCCCCGGATCGCGTTTCTTGCCAGCCGAGCAGAGCCGGCGCAACAAGCCCTTGCTGCGCTTACCGACGGGCATGGCCAATGCGCGCCGGAAGATGCCGATGTGCTGTGTGCGCTGGGCGGCGATGGCTTCATGCTGCAAACCCTGCATCGCTATGGCCACCTGCAACGGCCGGTGTTTGGTATGAAGCTGGGTACGGTCGGTTTTTTGATGAACCAGTTCCGTGCCGACAGCTTGCACGAGCGCATCGCCACTGCCGAACCCGCCGTGCTGCGGCCGCTGCAGATGACTGCGATTACCGAGTCGGGTGCCAGCGTCAACCTGTTGGCCTACAACGAAGTGTCGCTGCTGCGGCAAACCCGACAGACCGCGCATGTGTGCATCGAGCTCAATGACCGCGAACGTCTGGGTGAGCTCATTTGCGACGGGGTAATGGTGGCGACTGCGGCCGGTAGCACTGCTTATAATTTTTCCGCGCACGGGCCCATCCTGCCGCTGGGCAGCAATGTGATTGCCTTGACTCCGATCGCGGCATTTCGGCCACGGCGATGGCGCGGTGCGGTACTGCGCTCCGATACCCGGGTGCGGCTGCGTATTCTCGACCCCGACAAACGCCCGGTCAGCGTGACCGCCGATTCGCATGAAGTGCGTGATGTGATCGAAGTGACGGTGCGCGAGTCCAGCGACCAGACCGTTACCTTGCTGTTTGATCCCGAGCATAACCTTGAGGAACGCATCCTCAACGAACAGTTCTTGACCTGACCGCGCATGACCCAAACTATCCAAGCACCGGGTTCCGCTCCCGCCGAGCCACCTGGCCGTTGTAACGGCGCACGTCTGATGGTGGCGATTTCGGCGCGGGCGTTGTTTGATCTCGAAGAGAGCCATCAGTTATTCGAAACACAGGGCCTGGAAGCCTACGCCGACTATCAGCGCGGCCTGGAGAACCAACGCCTGGCACCGGGCATCGCGTTTCCACTGGTACGCAAGTTGCTCGCGCTCAATACCCTGGTGCGAGAACACGCATCAGATGCACTGCAAGCAGGGCAGGTGCCATTGGTCGAGGTGATCCTGCTGTCGCGCAATTCATCCGATACCGGCCTGCGCATTTTCAATTCGATCGAAAGTTATGGCCTGGATATCGTGCGTGCGGTGTTCACCAGTGGCGCGCCGGTGTTCCCATACATCAAGCCGTTCGGCGCGCATCTGTTCCTGTCGGCCAACCCTGATTCGGTGCGCACCGCGCTGGAAAATGGGGTCGGCGCGGCGACCATCCTGCCGTCCAAGGCGGCGGGTTTCGCTAGCGAACAACTGCGCATCGCGTTTGATGGCGATGCGGTGGTGTTTGGCGATGAGTCCGAGCGCATCAGTCAGGAGCAGGGTGTGGAGGCGTTTGCCCGCAATGAGCGCGAACTGGCCGAGCAGCCGCTGTCCGGCGGGCCATTCAAGGGCTTTCTTGCGGCTCTGCACCAGATCCAGGGCGCGTTTCCGGCAGAGGATTCGCCGATTCGCACCGCGTTGGTCACTGCCCGTTCGGCGCCCGCGCACAAGCGGGTGATCCTCACCCTGCGCCAGTGGGGAGTGCGCCTGGACGAGGCCCTGTTTCTTGGCGGCCGCGACAAGGGGCCATTCCTGCAGGCGTTTGGTGCCGACATTTTCTTCGATGATTCCCACCACAACATTGAGTCGGCCCGCCAGCATGTCGCCACCGGTCATGTGCCGCATGGGGTCAGCAATCATGGTGTGACGCGAAAATATTGACCGCCGCAGCGCGAGGGATTATCCTGTTGCGCTCGCTTCGGGCGGTTAGCTCAGCGGTAGAGCACTGCCTTCACACGGCAGGTGTCGCAGGTTCGATCCCTGCACCGCCCACCAAAAAAAGCGTCGAGAAAGGCCCTGATTGAAAGATCGGGGCCTTCCTTATTGCGGGCTGGCCAATCTCAGCCAAGCTGCTCGCGTGCGTCCTGCGCATCGAGCCATTCCATGGCATCGCGTGGCGTCAATTTCGCCGCTTTGCCCAGCGCTGCCTGAATATCCGCTTCGCGGCGCTTGCCGTATAGCAGGCGCAGCACGTTGGCGTGCTCGACATGCACGATGGGCGCTTTCGGCGTCAGCTTGATCGCGCTGGCGATGTGTTCTTCGGCTTTGGCGGCCTTGGCGCCGTAGGTGAGCCCGGCTACCAGCGCGCCGACTTTTGCAATCAGTTCGGCGTGGTAAACGCCCATCGCAAGGTGGGCTTCGGCATGTTTTGGTGCCAGTTGCAGGGTGTTTTCCAGATGTTCGCGAATACGCCCGGCCAGACCCATTTTCAGTGCTTTGGCGATGCTGATGCCCTGGCTGTATCGGCCCAGCGCGAAGGCGAGGCGATAGTGGCTGTTGGCTTCCTCGGGCAGCGCATCGACGGCCGCCTCAGCCAGTTGCGCGGCGAGTTCGAAACGGGCGATGTGCTCGTCCTCGTCGTCCACCAGATAGGCGGTGTGGATGCCCAGCGCCTTGACCGCGACTGACGCACCGAGTGCGCCGAGCGCGGCGCCGGTGTTGTAGGCCTCGGCAAAATCACCCAGATGAAAGGCAAGCCAGGCGGTCTGCAAGCGTTCGCTCAAGCGGTCGGCATCGACCCCTTTTGGTGCTTTGCCAACGGCTTTTATCAAGGCTTTGGCGCGTGGCACATCGGGGAATGGCTCCTGATCGCCGCCATGCAGATGCGGCCAATGCTTTTTCAGCGACGTTGCATCCAGCACCAGCGCTGCAGCGTCAAAGGGGCAGGGGGCGAAACGGAGTTTGCGGATGGCCATGGCTGCGCTCGTAATGCACGTTGGGTGTCAACCTGAAGCATCGCCCGCAACGGGCGTTGACGCAAGCTGCGTCGGTAGTGTGAATACTCAGCCATTGCCAGGCACCATGCGAGTGTCGAACGACCCTTGGCCAAGGATGGCCTTCCCCCATAAACGAGGTATTGGCCATGACCAGACAAGTGAAAGCGCGACGTACCACTTCCCGCAAGCCCAACCAGCCGCGCGATTTCTGGCTGGCCGGTATCGGTGCCGCATCGCTGGCGCGCAAGCAGGTAGTGAGCTCGTATTCCCTGCTGCTTGATCGTGCGCAGGATCTGCGCGCGCAGTCCCGCAAGGCTCTGGTCGATACCCTCGGTAATACCGATGACATGCTTACCAATGCGCGTGAAACACTGCTTGATCGCACTGCCGAAGCGCAAGCCCGCGCCAGCAAAGTGATCGGTCAGGTTCGCAGTGCCGCCGAGTCGGCGCTGGCCCCGGTGCTGGCACGCTTCGGTTTCGCCACCAAGGCCAAGCGTGTACGCAAACCCGCACGCAAGCCGGCTGCCCGCCGGGCTGCGGTGAAAACCAGCAAAGTGCGTCGCAAGGCTGCCTGAGGCGGCAGCCCTTTTGGGCATCGCCTCTCGCACCAAGACAGGGCATCCGCTCGGGTGCCCTGTGTTTCAGACCTGGCGATAGGCCTTGGTCAACGTATCCAGATGCACGCGCTCGGCATCACGCAGGAACGGTGCCATCAGCATCATCACCTGCACGATGCCCTTGCGGATCGCGATCTGCTCGTCGCGCTCGCCAGTGGCGCTGGCGTAGTTGAGCCAGAACGTCGCGATCACCAGAATGTTGGTGGCGGTGGCCTCGATCTCGGCTGCCGAGGCACGCATGATGCCTGCCCGCACCAGCCCGCGCATCACCTCTATCGAACTTTCTGAAGCGCGCTTGAGGATGCGTGCAAAACGCATGCGCAGTCGGCGATTGCGGCTGAGGATGTCGATCAAATCGCGGTACAGAAAACGAAAATCCCAGATGCATTCGAACACCAGATGCAGTTGCAGCCAGATGTCTTCCAGCTCCGGCAGGCGCGATTCCGGCGCCACCAGAGCGGCGTCCATGCGTTCTTCATAGCGCGCGAACAACTGCTCGATGATGTCGTCTTTGTTGCGGAAGTGGTAGTACAGATTGCCGGGACTGATGTCCATCTCATCGGCAATGTGATTGGTCGTGACATTGGGCTCGCCCTGTTCATTGAACATGGCGAGCGAGGTGTCGAGAATCCGCTGGCGGGTCTGTCGCGCCACAGTCCGGGCTAGCCGGTGAGCTTGTTGACGAGGGCGATGTACTGCTTCATCGCGTCTTCGCTATCCAGGCCCTTGAGCTTTTCCCAGGCGTCGTACTTGGCAGTGCCGATGAAATCGAAAAAACCGGGCTTGTCGCCGCTCACATCACCCTCCGCACCCTGCTTGTACAGGGCATAAAGACGCAGCAGGGTGTCGTTGTCAGGCCGATCCGCCAACGCCATCAACGCCTTCGCCGCCTGCTCGAATTGCTCTTTGAGATCAGCCATTACGTTTCCCCCAGGTGAATGTGAGTTGATACCACGCGCGGCGGAGGCGGTCAACGCGGGCAGGGTGGTAGGCCGCATTCCGGATTTTGCAATGCGCCTGCCACTTACAGGCTGGTGAGCACCCCGGCAATGGTGGCGGTCATGAAGGTGGCCAACGAGCCACCAAGCACCGCACGCAGGCCGAGCCGGGCCAGATCGCTGCGGCGTTCCGGTGCCAGCCCGCCGATACCGCCGATCTGGATCGCAATTGAACTGAAATTGGCGAATCCGCACAGGGCGTAGGTGGCAATCAGCCGGCCCTTGTCGGTCAGCATCACGCCATCCACATTGCCCTTGATGATTTCGGCCAGTTGCAGATAAGCGACGAACTCGTTAATCACCACCTTCTGCCCGATCAGGCCGCCCACCACAGTGGCATCCTGCCACGGCACGCCGATCACCCAGGCCAGCGGCGCCAGCACAAACCCAAGCAAGGTGGCGAGGTTGGTGGGCTGGCCGAGCAACGAGGCCAGGCCGGTGATTTCACCGATCCAGGTCAGCGGCCCGTCCACCAGCGCAATCAGGGCGATGAATGCCAGCAGCATCGCGCCGATGTTGAGCGCCAGACGCAGGCCATCAGCCGCACCCGATGCTGCCGCATCGATGACATTGCTGCTGGTCTTCTCGATCTCCATGCGCACAGTGCCGAGGGTCAGCGGGGTGCTGGTTTCCGGGATCAGCAGCTTGGCCAGCACCATGGTGGCCGGTGCCGCCATGATCGACGCCGCCAGCAGATGCTTGGCGTAAAACGCCTGCTGCACCGGATCGCCGCCGCCAAGCATTCCAACATAGGCCGCCAGCACGCCGCCGGCGATATGCGCCATGCCGCCGATCATCATCGTCATCAGCTCGGATTCGGTCATTTTGCTGATGTACGGGCGTACCGTCAGCGGTGCTTCGGTCTGGCCGATGAACACGCTGGCGCAGACGCTGGTGGTTTCCGCGCCCGACACCTTCATCACTTTGGTGATGGCCAGCGCCATCACCCGCACCACTGCCTGCATCACACCCAGATGGTAGAGCACGCCCATCAGCGCGGCGAAGAAGATGATGGTGGGCAACACCTGAAAGGCGAAAATGAAGCCGTAGGTATCGGCATCCATCAGGCTGCCAAAAATGAAACGCGAACCTTCGGTGACGTACGACAGCAGCTTCACGAAGCCGTTGCCGAGCAGGTTGAACACCTCGCGCCCGCCGGGGACGCGCAATACCAATGCCGCGAAACCGATTTGCAGGGCAATGCCGGTGAACACCAGGCGCCAGTTCACCGCGCGGCGGTTGTTGGAAAACAGCCAGGCAATACCGATCAACCGAGTAGGCAGGCAGCGTAGTGCAGTGGCGGTTTTCGGGCAAGGCGCGGTGCAGCGAGGCGCGCCGAATCATACCCAGTTCAGCGCAATAGCCAGTGCCAGCGCCGCAAACACGGCGGCGGCGACGTAGCGGGCCAGGTGCAGCGGCAGGCGCTTGGCGAAGCGTGCGCCCAGATATACCACCGGCACGTTGGCCAGCAGCATGCCAATGGTGGTGCCCATCACCACTTGCCACAGCGGCGTCCAGCTCGCCGCCAGCACCACGGTGGCAATCTGGGTTTTGTCACCCATCTCGGCCAGAAAGAACGCGATCACGGTGGCGATGAACGCACTGCGGCCGTCGGTTTTTGCGTCATCGTCATCAAGCGTGTCAGGGATCAAGGCCCAGATCGCGACCGCCACGAACGAGCCGACCACCAGCCAGCGCAGAGTTTGCGGGGAAAACCACTGCGCCACCCACGCACCCAAACCCGCAGCAGCAGCGTGGTTGAGCACGGTGGCGACGAAAATCCCCGCGATAATCGGAACCGGTCGACGAAAGCGCGCAGCCAGCAGCAGGGCGAGCAGTTGGGTTTTATCGCCGACCTCGGCAATCGCCACCGCCAGGGTGGATACCAGCAGAGCTTGCAAGATGCACCTCGGAATCGTGGTTTGACAGCCCGTCAGCTTAGCGTAACGTTGCGCTTTCGCATTGGCGGATGATGGAGATCGCAGTGATGATGGCTTGGTGTGTCTGCCAGACTCAGCATGGCATCCTGGGTGGTGGCCTGATCGCATCGCGTGCGAATGGCAGTGCCTGAATGGCCAGCGAACTGCACCAAGAACGGCTTGATGCCGTCGTTCAGGCTTTGCTCGACAGCGGCGCAAGACGGGTGCTTGATCTGGGCTGTGGCCCTGGTGAATTGCTGCTGCGGCTGGCGCGCGAAACGCAATTTACCCAGATCGTCGGTATCGATATCGATCAGGTAGTGTTGCACGAGGCGCGTGAGCTGCTGGGTCTTGGCTTGCCATTACCCGGTGATCGCATCCAGGTGCGTCAGGGTTCTTTCGCTATGCTGGACGCAGCGTTGGCCGGCTTTGATGCTGCGGCGCTGGTGGAAACCATCGAGCACCTCGACCCGCGCCTGCTCGGGCAGATGGAGCGTGCGGTGTTCGCCGGCATGCGCCCCGGCGTGGTGCTGGTGACCACGCCCAATCAGGAATACAACGTGGTGCATGGCATGGCGCCGGGTGAGCGCCGTCATCCGGGGCATCGCTTTGAATGGAATCGTGCGCGCTTTCGGCAGTGGGCGCAGGGCGTGGCCGAGCGCAATGCCTATGCGGTGCGCTTTTCCGACATCGGCCAAGTGCATCCGCAGCACGGCAGTTCCACCCAAATGGCGCATTTCAACCGCGTGGTGGCATCGCCATCATTGCGCTGAGCGGATTGCCAGCGCCAGCGCACCGAGAATGCCGGCGTTGGGCTCCAGTTGCGCCGGCACCACGTAATTGCGCAGCGCATCGGCAGCATCGAGCGCGCCAACGTAGCCGCCCAGCCAATGGCGCAAGCGATCACGGAGCGGATTGAACAGGGCGTTTTGCTGCATCACCCCGCCGCCAAAAATGATCCGTTGTGGCGACAGCGCCAGCGTGATTTGCGCGCACAACTGGCCCAGATAATCGGCCTGGATACGCCAGACAGGATGTTCTGCAGGCAACTGCGCCAGGCTGGCG
Organism: Gammaproteobacteria bacterium HGW-Gammaproteobacteria-2; assembly: GCA_002840015.1. Classification (GTDB taxonomy): domain Bacteria; phylum Pseudomonadota; class Gammaproteobacteria; order Xanthomonadales; family Xanthomonadaceae. The sequence goes on from PGZE01000011.1 coordinate 51,210, forward strand.
CCGTGACGGGCGATGATCGCCGGGCCGCTGGCCAGACCTTCCAGACAATCGCCGTGAAACGGGCAGATACCGGGAAAATCCATGTCTTCATGATGGCGCCTTGGGCGCAGATGCCCCAACTCGGCATGCATCAGCCCGTGCAGTGGCCGGCCATGCACCATCACCCCGCCGCCGATGCCGGTACCGACAGTGACATACACCACCGGGTCGAGGCCACGCCCTGCGCCCCAGCGTTGCTCGGCCATCGCTGCCGCGTTGACGTCGGTGTCTAGCGCCACCGGCAAGGCCAATGCCGTTTGCACCGTGCCAAGCAGGTTGAAGTCGCTCCAGCCGGGCTTTGGTGTGGCTCCGATGTGGCCAAAAGCGGGATGTTGCGGGTTCAGGTGCAGCGGCCCAAAGCTGGCAATGCCCACGCCATGCAACGGGCCATGGCGCTGCGCGGCATCGCGCAGGAACGCCAGCGCACTGGCCAGCGTGGTGTGCGGGTCGCTGGTCGGGCAGCGTTCGCAGGCGAGCAGTTCGCCGTCGGCATTGCCGATGGCGAATACGGTTTTGGTGCCGCCGGTTTCGATCGCGGCAAAGCGTTGCATGTGGTTCATGGCCTCGGGCTCATGTCGATGCCAACCAACGCAGATCGTAAGGCATCAGGGTGAACGTGCTCGGGCATGCCGTGTCGTGCAGCAAATCGCGCCAGTGCTGGCCGGCAAGCGATGGCAATTGCGCGAGATCAAAGGTCATCGGTTGCGCACCGAGGTTGTACAGGCCAATGAAGTGCTCGCCGCGTGTGATGCCGAGCAGGGCGGGTTGCGAGAAAGTCAATGCACGCATCGGCGTGCTCGGGCGCAGGCTGGCGCAGTGGCGTCGCGCCTGAATCAGGCGCTCGATCCCGCTGCGCAAGCGATTGAACGTCGATGCCTGCGCCAGTTGCCAGTCCATGACGGGCCGGTGCAGGCCGCGCCCATCGGCGTCGGCGGTGTCGCGGTATTCGTGGTTGTTGCCAAGGCCGTATTCATCGCCCATGTAGATCTGCGGGATGCCGACGGCACTCAGGGTGATGGCGTACAACAGCAGATGCCGGCGCGTGGCCAGTTCGATGGCGTCATCGTTGTCTGCGGCCAGCGCGCGATGCAGGCCCAGCAGCGAGGCGGTCATGCCGTTGCTGCCATGAAAAACGTGCGGATCGGTGCTTTGAAACGCTTCGCCCTCGGCATAGCTGCCCGCTTCGCTGCCGGCAAAGAAACGCGCGATACGGGCCAGATCAAAACCGCGGTGGCCAGTGCGGCCAGCCGCTTCCTCGCGCAATACCCACCAGCCGATGTCGTCGTGGCAACGCACGTAGTTGAGCCAGACGCAGCCAGCGGGTGGCGCCGGGGTGCGCGCAATCACATCGGCCACGATTTCGGCGCGTTGCTCGGCCAATGCCGCCCAACTCGCAGCCATGAGGCTGCTGTGATAGGCCAGTTGGCATTCCTTGCCAGCCTGGTCGCCAGTGCCGAAGTAAGGCGATACCTCAGACAGCGGCACGATCACTTCGGCCTTGAGCGCAACGCTGGGTGCAGCGATATCGAGCAGGGCGCGCAACGCCTGCAACACCGCATGCGCTTCGGGCAGGTTGCGGCAATCGCTGCCGTCGCGTTTCCACAGGTAGGCGGCCGAATCCAGACGGAAGACTTCCACGCCGCGATTGGCAAGATTCAGCAGGGCCAGCGCCATGTGCTGAAACAGCTCGGGATTGCTCCAGTTCAAGTCCCACTGATAAGGGTTGAAGGTGGTCCAGACCCACGCGTCGAGTTCCGGTACAAAACTGAAGTTGCCGGGAGCCGATTCGGGAAACACCTGCGGCAGCTCGGCCTCCAGTCGTTCGATTTGTGCGCGATCCGTGTACACATGGAAAAACTGCCGGAAGTGCGGATCGCCGGCTCGCGCCGCCAGCGCCCAGGGATGGTCGTCGGCGCAATGGTTGAGCACGAAATCCGCAGCCAGGCTGATGCCATGCCCGCGCAGGTCTGTGGTCAGTGCATCGAGGTCGGCATTGCTGCCCAGCGCCGGATCGATCTGGCCGTAATCGCTGACCGCAAAGCCGCCGTCATTGTCGCCAGCGCGGGCTTTCAGGAATGGCAGCAGGTGCAGGTAGCGGATGCCCAGCGCGTGCAGATACGGCACCCGTTCACGCACGCCGGCAAGGGTGCCGGCAAAACGTTCGACATAGGTGCTGTAGCCGACCATGTCGGTGCGATCGAGCCAGTCGGCGGGGCGCGCGGCATCGAGTTCAAACAGATCATCCGGGCGCTGATTGATGGCGTGCGCCAGCCCGGCGAGCAGGCAGCGGATGGGCTCGGTTACGCCGCCATTGAGTGCATACAGCGACGACAGCAACTCGAAAAGGCGTGGGCCATGGGCATCGAAGCGCGCCAGCGCAACACTGCGACGCGGTGCGATGAGCCCGGCAGCAAAATGCCGCCGGGCAGTTGTGAGCAAATCGGTCATGGTTACGTGTCGGTCCTCAGAACTCGTAACGCAGGCTGACCTGGGCCGAGCGCCCGGGGATGGTGCGAGCACGGATGATATTGTCCTGGCCGGCGACGATCGAGCCTTCTTCGGACTCGGTTATCGCAAACTTGTCGAACAGATTGTTGACATCCAGTGCCAGCACCAGGGTGTCGGTGAGGCGGTAGTTGGCGAACACATTGACCTGCGCATAGGCCGGCATCTTGAGCTGGTTGTTGTCTTGCGCAAACGATGCGCTGGTGCCAATGATGTTCACGCCAAGGCGGTAGTCGTAGCCCTCGTAGGCGGCAGTGCCCTGATAGATGAAGTCGGCCTGCCGGCGCGGCGTGTTGCCCTCAACCTCGGGTGTGATCTGGTCCTTGTTGATCTCGGCATCGGTATAGGTGACGCCACCGCTGAAGGTGAACTGATCGATGCGGTAAGAGGTTTCAAGCTCGACGCCATACGCTTCAAACGTGCGGTCGAAGAAACGCTGGCTGGTGAGTTCGAAGTTCTGTTCGCTGGTCTCGGCATGGAAGCCGGTAATGAATACGTTCAGATCACCATAACGCCATTTCACACCCACTTCTTGTTGCTTGACCACATCAACGGATTGTCGTGAATCGACATTGCCATCGGGCTGGATCACGCCGAACAACAGACGGTCGGCATTGGCGCGGCCACCACGGCTGACGCGGGCAAAGCCGGCAAGGTCGTCGCTGAAAAGGTAGTTGGCACCGAACGAATACGAGGTGTACGACCAGTCGTAGTTGACCGGATTCTGGTTGGCGACATCCACCACCGACACGCTGCGCTCGGTCTGCTGGATGATGCCATCGCCGTTGACATCGAAGTCGGTCGCTTGCACAGGCCCGGCGAAGCTGCCGTCGGCATTGCCGTAATCCTGGCGAATGCTGGCGTCAAGGGTCAGCTTGTCCATGGTGAAGGTCAGTGCCGCGTAGGGCGCGTCGATGTCGTAATCGACATCGTAGCTGCGGGTACAGCAGTTGCCGAATGCAGGTACCCCGAAGGCATACAAGCCGCCTTGCGAGAACGGGGTGCCATCAGCGGCAAAAACATCAATCAGCGCCGCATTGTTGCCCTTGAGTTCCTGCAGGTACGAGTTCCAGGTCCAGTCCAACGCAATGGTTTGCGATGATTTGTAGTAGCCGGCAACGAAGTCCAGTTGCCGGCCCGCGCCAAGGTCGAACGCACGCGAGAGTTTCAGATCATTGGCGGTATTGTCCAGCGAGTTGATCTCGGAATTGAACAGCACCGTATTGATGACCTGGCCGGTGAACGCAGCACCGGCGTTAGGGCCGTTCGCATACTTCAGCGTGGCACCGGCACCGGCAATCGATTCGGCGATGCCGGCACCATCGCCAACCGAGGCCGGAAACGGCGACACGAAGCGGCCATCGGTGTTGGCCGTACGGAAACGATCAGCAAGCTTCCAGCCACCGCCCAGCTCGAACTCCAGCTCGGTACCAAATGCCGTGGTGCGCGGATGCATGCCGTCGTCGATGTCGGTGACGCGACGGTTGTTTTCGCCGTCAAGACCAAAATCGGTGCGGAAGAACGGGCTGTGCGGGGTGTCGTGCTTGGCATCGAAGCCGGGCACACTGCCAAGGCTTGGCTTGCCATTGCTGCCGTTAGCCAGCACCGGCATCGGCAGGATGCCGATGGCGCGATCATTGAGATGCTTGAAGTTGAAACGGATGAACCCGTTGTCGAACTCGCGGGTGAGGTTGGCCTTGATCTGCCCACCCTTTTCCGCAGTAAAGCCGGCATCGCGCACGCTGTCGCCGCGACGGTAGAAACCGCCGACATGGAAACGCCAGTCGTCATTGATCGGCGCGCCGTAATGGAAGTCGTAACGGGTATTGTCGAAGCCCTCGAGAAAGCCGCGGCTGATGCCGACACTGCCGCCTTCCACCTCGCCGGTGTTGCTGATGAAGTTGATGATGCCGCCCGGCACCCGATCCAGGCTGTAGTCGTTGCGCAGGAAGATGTCGGCATTGCCGAACGCGATATCGCCGAACTCCAGTACCGGCAGGCCGTCTTCCTGCAATTGCAGGAACTTGGCACCGCCGGAGGCCACCGGCAGGCCGCGCACCGCGATATTGGCGTTGCCTTCGCCGCCGGAGGCTTCCGAGCGGATGCCGGGGATGTTGCGGAAGATCTCGGCGGTGGAGCGTGGCGCCGAGTTCTGGATCGATTCGATGCCGATCACGCTGCTCGACACACTTTCCTGCATGCGGGTTCGGCTACCGGAAGTGCCGGTGACGACCACCGCATCCAGGTCGATGGCGTCGCTCACACGGGCGCGCGGGTTTTCTTGCGATGTGGTGCTGCTGTCTTGCGAAAATGCGGGTGCTGATGCCAGCGCGGCGGTGATCGCCAGTGCCAGTACACAGCGACGATGCGACTGCATGGTGTTCATGATGGATGCCCTCCCAGGTGGATTTCCGACGATGCCCCTCACCGTCTGGTGCGCATTGTCAGCACGTTTTGCAATCGATTGCAAGAAATCCGTTTGTTTGCTTCCAATCGCATCGGCAGATTGCTTGATAAAGCGTTATACGTAGCCTTTTCATGCATAACGCGGTGGTTGGCTTACGCTGCGGTGCAGCATTGAAAACGATTGCGATATGCCATTATCTGCGCTCTGACATCTGCCGGGGGACGCAATGCCGAACATCGACACCGCTTTGAGTGGCATGGATCTGGCGATCATCGCGATCTACGCCATCGGCATCGTCGCCCTGGGCTTGATCACCTCGCGCCGCAGTGCAAGCGCAGAGGATTATTTTCTCGCCAGCCGCTCGATGCGCTGGCCGACGATCGGGTTGGCATTGCTCGCCTCCAACATTTCATCGACTACCCTGATCGGCCTGGCCGGCGCCGCGTACGCGATCGGCATCTCGGTATACAACTACGAGTGGATGGCAGCGATGGTGCTGGCGTTCTTCTGCGTGTTCTTCCTGCCGTTCCTGCTGCGCTCGAAGGTCTACACCTTGCCCGAGTATCTGGAACGGCGTTATGACCGTCGCGCGCGGTTGTATTTTTCCGGTTTGACGATCTTCCTCAATATCGTGGTCGATACCGCCGGCACCCTGTTTGGCGGTGCGTTGATGCTCAAGCTGGTGATGCCGGGCCTGCCGCTGTGGCAGATCGTGGCGATCCTGGCTGCCTCGGCCGGTGTCTACACGGTGGTTGGCGGCTTGCGCGCGGTGATCTACACCGAAACCGTGCAGGCGGTGATCTTGCTGGGTGCATCGTTCTTCATTGCCTGGTTTGCGTTCGACAAGGCCGGCGGCTGGGATCATGTGATGAGCTCGATCGACCCGGCCAAGCTGTCGCTGGTGCGTCCGAATGACGATCCCGGTGTGCCCTGGCTGGGCACGCTGATTGGCGCATCGCTGATCGGTTTCTATTTCTGGTGTACCAATCAGTTCATGGTGCAGCGGATACTCTCGGCCAAGGATGAAAACCATGGCCGTTGGGGCGCTCTGTTTGCCGGCTTCCTGAAGCTGCCGGTGCTGTTTTTGATGGTGTTGCCGGGCACCTGCGCGATCTTGCTGTACCCGAATCTTGAGCGCGCCGATCTGGTCTATCCAACACTGGTGTTCGATCTGCTGCCGCATGGTTTGATTGGCTTGGTGATGGCGGGTTTCTTTGCTGCGATCATGTCGTCGATCGCCAGTACCTTCAATTCGGCAGCAACGCTGTTGACCATGGATTTCATCCGGCCGCTGCGCCCGAGCGCTGACGATGCCTCATTGGTTCGCACCGGGCGTATCGCGACGATGGTGTTCATGGTGCTGGCGGTTTACTGGGCACCACAGATCGAGCGCTTTGCCTCGCTTTGGCAATACCTGCAAGCAGTGCTGGCCTACGCGGTGGGGCCGATTTGCGCGCTGTTTCTGGTCGGCCTGTTCTGGCGCGGTGCCAATGCTATCGGCGCGGTGGCCTGCATTGCGGTCGGTGTATTCGGCGGCATCGGCCTGTTCTACTTCAACGTGATGGCCGACGCACCGTGGTCGATGCACTTCTTGTACATCACACCGATCCTGTTTCTCGCCTGCTCGACGGCGCTGGTGCTGGTCAGCGTGTTCAGCGCTCCCGACCCACGCTCGGACAACACCATGCGCTGGACTCCGGCGGTGTACTGGTTTCGCTAGTGTGGTCGCCCACAGGGTGGGCTTCTGTAAATAAGCGTTGATGTTCACCTGTAGGAGCAACTGTGTTGCACACCGGTGCGAGCCAGTGCTTCTGTGGGAGCCGGCCTGCCGGCGAAAAACTGGCGAAAGAGCTTCGCGCGCAGAGCCTGCCCCAGACTTGATCTGGGGAGCGCTCCCACGAAAGCGGCGTGTTGCCCCTGGAGCACCCTGTGGGCGACCTGCCTGCCTGCCGGCAGGCCGAGCCAGCGAGCGACTGCCAGTTTGCCGTTGCGATCAGGCTGATTCGCGAACGATCAATTGCGGTGCAATCACGGTGGTGTCCACCGGCAGATTGGCGCAGCGGGCGACCAGCTTGTCGACCAGCAAGCGCGCACCCAAGGCCAGGTCCTGGCGAATCGTGGTCAGTGACGGGTGGCTGTACGCGGCGAGTGCGATGTCGTCAAAACCAATCACCGACACGTCCTGCGGTACGCGCAGGCCGGCATCGGCCAGTGCCCGGATCGCGCCGACGGCAATCACATCGGAAACTGCGAAAATCCCGTCCGGGCGGGCGCCTTTGGTCAACATCGCCTTGACCGCGCGGTAGGCATCATCGAGCTCGAACTCGGTGCGTACCAGCAGCGATCGGTCGGGTGTCAGGCCCTGTTCGGCCAGCGCGTTGCGATATCCTGCAAAGCGCGGCGCGATTTCCGGCAGCCGCTCATCGCCGAGAAACGCAATGCGTCTGCGGCCATGTTCGAGCAGGTGGCGGGTGGCCAGCAAACCACCGAGGCGATTGTCGCTGCCGACGCTGGGATAGGCCTGGTCGGGGAGTTGTTCGCCCCAGGCGACAATCGCCAGGCCGCCTTGTGCGGCTCGGTTGATCGCCTCGTGCTCAAAGCTTTGCCCGATCAGAATCACACCATCGGCCTGGCCGCCGTTGAGCAAATCCTCGATCCAGCCATCCTGGTGTTTGGCGACTTTGCTCAGCAGCATGCTGTAACCACGGCTGGTGAGTTCGTCGGCCAGCAGGGCCAGCATCGTCATCATGAACGGATCGTACAGATGCTGCGCGCGTTGATGCGCCAGTGGTACCGCGACCGAAACGATGCCGGTGCGTTTGCAGCGCAGACTGCGTGCCGCCGGGTTGATGCGGTAGCCGGCGTCGGCAGCGATTTTTTGTACCAACGCACGGGTACGCGCGGCAACTGCTGGATTGTTGGCCAGCGCACGCGACACCGTTGACTCGGATACGCCGGCCATGCGCGCGATGTCGCTCATCTGCAACGGCCCGGAACGAGTCAATGATCGTTCCTGCAGGTCGCCCACAGGGTGGATTCCTACAGGGAGCGATCACCGCTTTCGTGGGAGCGCTCCCCAGATCAAGTCTGGGGCAGGCTCTGCGCACGAAGCGCTTTCGCCAGTTCGTTCGCCGGCAGGCCGGCTCCCACAGAAGCACAGGCTCGCACCGGTGTGCAACTCAGTTGCTCTAGGCGAACGCAACCGGTTTTTTTGGAGCTAACCACGAAGCGGCAAAGGGTCGGGGCGGAGCCCTGCATAACCGCGGGGCGGTTGGGGGCATAGCCTGCGCAGCTTGCATTGTCGCGCAGCGACCGTCCGAGCGCCGCAGTGGAACGATTCACAGCGGCCGGTCGTCGATCGGTGCCGGGGGTGCGGGTGGCGGCTCCGGTGCAGCCGGTGGTTTTGGCGGTGCGGGTGGCTTGGGAGGCGCAAAGTACTCAACCTCGCGCAGGGCCGGCGAAGTAACCTCCAGTTGTTGACTGCGTTTGTCGCGCAACACCGCAAACATGATTTTGCTGCCCGCTTCCTTTTCGCGCAGCGCACGCATCACCGCGCGTGGACTTTTTACTTCCTTGCCATCGATGGCGGTGATTACGTCGCCGGCCTTGAGCTGGTCGAGGCCATCTTTGCCGTCGCGCAGCACCAGTACCCCGGCTTCGGTGCCGAAGTAATGGCCAAGACCGGGGTTGATTTCGGCAAGGCTCAGCCCGCTCCAACGAAATGCCTGGCGAAGCCGGTTGAAGCGACAGGCGTCGGGGTCGTCGGCGCATCCGGCCATCGGTGCGATGCGTGCGATTTCCATTTCGACACCAGGGTCGATGATGCCGTGGAAACGCCCTGTGCCGTCATGGCCACTGTGCGGCACCATCACGTCACCATTTTGATGCCACATCATCACGCTTGGCATCGACTCAGCCTTGAGCGTGATTTGTTGCTCCTTGCCGTCGCGTTGATAACTGAGTTTGACGGCATCGCCATCTTTCAGATCTCCGATCAGTTTGCGTGTCTGCGCCATACGTTCTTGCGCCGTCTTGCCGACGATTTTGTGGCCGTTTACCTCCAGCAGTTGATCGCCCGAATGCAGTCCGGCTTTGGCCGCAGGGCCGTCGGGCGTGACGGCAGCAATCATGACGCCATTGCCTTCTTCGTTTTCTGCCATCACGATGCCGATGATCGGCCGCGACATGTCGAGGCTGCGCAGGGTCATTACCCTGCGTTTACGAGCCTGCTGCGGGTCAGCGCCGGCTTGTTTGTGCGAGAGTTCGGCAACGCGTCGGGCGGCATCGCGCAGATCGGCTTTCGCCGCTGCCAGGGCTGCTGCCGTGTCTTCTGGCGCTGTCGCTGTGGCTGAGCCCTGTGCTGACACTGGCGCGCAAAAGAACGATGCGGCAAGGGCGAGGGACAATATTTTGCTGTTCATGGAATGTTTCTCCTGCGATCAATCAGTAACGCTCAATAGGTGTACACCAAGGCATCGCTGCCATTTTGTTCGCCGCGGGTGGCAAGCCATTGCTGCGTGGCTTGCAATCCAGCGAGTTCGCGCAGTACTTGCACACGCTGCTGCCACACCAGCAGCCGTTGCTCTGGAGCAAGTTGAGTGTTGCCAAGTTGGCTGTCGATCACTGCCAATTGGTCTTCAAGCTCGGCGCTGAGCGACATCATCGGCGCGCTGGTGCTGATGTCGCTGCTATCGGAAATCAGTGCTTCCAGTTGCGCCGATTGAGCAAGCAGCTGTGGCAATGGATCAGCCATCGAAGTGTTGGTGGTAGCGCTCGGTACGGGGGTAATGCGCAACTGGCTGGATACCAGCAACGCCAGCAGCAACGATGCAGCGAGTGCCAATGGCCAGCGTTGTTGCCGGCGCTTTTTGCGTGCCGCAAGCGCCGCCGCAAGCGCCGGCCATGCAGGGCGTGATGACGATTGCAAAGGCAGTGCGCGCAGCGCGTCAACAACGTTGATGTCGCCGCGCGGTGAGGGATGGTTGTTGTGTAAATCATCAAGCATGACGTCGCTCCTCTTCCACGGGTGTGACGTGGTCGGGTTCCTGCAGCAGGGCGCGCAGGCGGCGAGTGCCGCGCGCGAGTTGTGATTTGGAAAAGCTCAGGCTGCGTTCCATCGCCTGCGCAATTTCCTCGTGGGTGTAGCCTTCCACGTAATACAGCCAGATCACGCTGCGCGTGTTGGCCGGTAATTGTTCCAGCGCACGCAACAACAAGGCGTGGTCGGCAGCAGCCGGCGGCAACAGTTGCTCGCCGGCATCCAGCTCGGGTTCTGGTGGCTCGTCGCTGTAGTTCACGGTGCCGCGCCGACGCAGGCGCATCAGCGCTTGGTTCACCGCAATCTGGCGTAACCACGCCCAGAACGGCGATTCGCCGCGGAAACTGGCGATACGTTCGAACAGCCGCAGCATGGTGTCGTGCAATACATCCTGCGCCTCCTCACGGTCACCGAGCAGGCGCAGGGCAACGGTGTACACCGGGCGTTCAAAACGGCGGTAGATTTGCTCGAAGGCATCGGCATGGCCATCACGCGCGCGCTTGATTAGAGCGTCGGGCAAATCGATGGCAAAGGTGGATGGCTGGCTCACAGGCTATAGGATGCGCCATAAGCCGATTGCGTCGCAGACGTACTTTTACGGCGCATCGTAAACGGGGTGAAAATCGGAGTTGAGTCAGGTATCCAGCGCCTCGTTCTTGCTCAACCTCTTGAAGTCACTGGATTCCCGCATTCGCGGGAATGACGAGCCAAGGGGCTTCTGACATTTGTAAATGCCGTTCGAATCTGACCCTGCTTTTCCCCGATTTGCCACCAGAGGCCGATGGATTGCTTGGCGTTCTTGGCGTCTTGGCGAGAGGCATGCCTTCAAGCCCTGTTTACTGGTGACGCGATGCGCGGTGGTGGCGGCGTGGGCGCTGCTTCCACCACATCCACAGGCCAGAGCACGCCAGCACGATCAGGGCAATGGCGCTGGCATCCATCAGCCAGGGGCCGAAACGGCCGAGGAAGCGACCGCTGTGCAGGTCGCCGATCACCCGTGATGCCGATACGCCCTTGCCACGAAAGGCAGCCATCGCCTTGTTGAGGCTGGCTTGCGGTGGCGCTGTACCGGCGTTGGCCCAGCGGATGGCACTGGATGTTGCCGGTTGCCATTGCAGCAGATCGGCGCTGGCCAGCAGACGGTCTTCGCTGCGGATGGCGATCATGCCATGCGCATCATTGCCGATTGTCGTGATCGGCCCGGGCAGGCTGCTGCGGTCGATACGTTCCAGCAGTTCGCCGCTCAGGGTGAGCAACAGCAATTGTTCATGGTTGGCAATGGCGATCAGGCTGTCATTGGCGACCGCACCGATTGGCTCGGCGAAGTCGTCTGCAACGGGCACACCGTCGAGATAAAGGTGCGAGTCGATCCAGATCAGCCAGCCGGCCGGGCTGGCCATGGCGCGCGGCGATAAAACCGGCTCGATGTGGTACAGCGCCAACAACCACGGTGCGTCGAACGCGCGTTCGTGCAGGCGCAGCCCCACTGCGTGCGACAGCATAATGCCGGTGCTGGCGAGCAGCAGCACCAGTAACGCCGCAGCAACGCCGATGCGGCGATGCCAGCGGTGCAACAGGCGTTGCAGGTGGTTGCCGCCGTGCTTGTGCGGCGATCGGCTCATCATGGCTTGTTCGACATGGCGGCGCTGTGCAGGTAAAGGGCGAGGCGTGCCATCTGGCCCATGGCGTTGACCGACAGCGTGGCACCAGCGATGCCATCGAAGCGTCCGTTCAGGGCGAGGTCCTGGTCGAGTGACAGGCCGATGAACTGATCGCGAAAATTGGGGTAGCGGATTTCCCAACCACGCGTTTCCCGATAGATCAGCACATGGGCGCTGACGATGCGCCCATCCTCAATCACAAACCCTGCGGTGATGGGCTCTTCCTTGCCGACTTTTTCGAGAATCCATGCGCTGCGCTGGCCGCTGCGCCAGTAGCGCTGCCGTAGATTGGGCAGGCGTTGGCCGACAATGCGGCTGATGCCGGACTGGATGTCCGGCGTCAGCCACAGCACTGCCTGGCTTGGCGTTGTGCCAGTGAACGCGCTGGCGACGAACGTTTCAGGTGTTTCGATCACCTGTGCCGCATGCACTTGGCATGCGGCGAGCAGGGCGAAGATGAATGACAGCAGGCGATGATTCATGTGTTGTCAGAATTGATAGCCGATACCCAGATTGAGACGGTCATCGTCCTGTACGCCATTGGGAGTGCTCTCGAATTGGTAGTCGAGTTTGAACACGACCGCAGGTACCGGCCAATAGTTGAAGCCGAACGAGGTGACATCAAAGCGGGTATCGACGCCTTTCAGCCCGGACTGCGTATCCCAACGCTCGTGGCGGCCGAAGAAACCCAGCGTACCGGTAGCCACCGCGAAACGATATGACGGCTCGACATACCAGCCGTACTGGCTGTCGCGGCCCAGTGCCTTGACATCGGTCGCGCCTTCAATATCCCAACGCGCGTACAGCGCACGCAGGCCGAAACCATTGCGCAGTATATCCGCGTGCGCTTCCAGCAAGGTGGCATCGATACCGCGTGCGCCCTGGGTGATGTCCTGCTGATACTGGCCGCTGACACCAAGCTCGACGCCGGGAATGCCCTTCCATTTCAGGCGACCGGTGTAGGCGACATCTTCGGCTGGCGCTTCGGATACGCTTTGCCGGCCGCCACGAATGGCGAAATTGCTGTCAACCTGCAAACCGGAGTGGCTGGCGAGGTCGTAGGAAAAACCCTGGCCGAAGGTGCCGTTGAGGGCTTTTCAATCCGATTGCGTTCGACGCCAAAGAAGGTGGGTGGCTCGTGGGTCTCGTTGAGGATGCCGACCGGCACCAAAAACAGGCCGGCACGTAGGCTGTGGCGGTCGTTCTCGCCAAGGCGCCAACCGAAGGCAGAGGTCAGGTCGGCTTCAAGGAATGCCTGTTCCAGTTCCACCGCGCCATTCTTCTCATCGTCGGCATGTTCGACTTCCAGCTCCGATTGCAGCCGCAGCCAGTCATTGAAGCGGTGGCCGGCGAACAACACAAAGCGGTGAAAATCGATCTCATCGGTATTGCCGCCGTTGTAGTGCATCTCGCCATAGCCGCCCAGCGTGGTGCGCTGCCACCAACCATCACTACCGAGCCCGGCATCGGCAAGTGCGGTTTCGACCACACCACCGGTGGCCTCGATCCGCTCTTCGTTCTGCGCCAGCCGTGCTTCAATTTGCTCGATACGCGCAACTTCCGCTGCGGCAGGTGCGGTAGCAGATGCGCTGTGGGTTTGGTTTTGCAATTGTTCGATACGTGCCTGCAATGCCTGCAGTTGTTCCTGCTGGGCTTGCAGCATTTGCCACAGTGCCTCGCGGCTGGGCAGGTTGCTGCTGTCTTGCGACCAGCCCGGTGTGGCGAGGGTCATCATTACGGCAAGCGTGAGTGTGCGTATCACCAGTGTGCGTGAAGCAGGCATCGTTATGTCCCCTATACGATTTGCGGTTGGATGGGCAGCCGCTGAGTGGCTGTGTGCTTATACTAACGCTAACGAGAACGATTCGCAATTACAGGCATGAGATACTGTCATTGGTATCTTCGGACGGCGGGTTAAGATGTCGCCTGCTTGTACACATAACTCTTGGGGACCGCCGATCATGGATATCGTTGCCATCGCGTTTTTGCTGTTCGCTGTCGTTACCGTGCTCAAGGGGGTGCGGATCGTGCCGCAGGGCTATGAGTGGACGGTGGAACGCTTCGGGCGTTACGACCGTACCCTGATGCCTGGGCTGGGCCTGACGGTGCCGTGGGTGGAGGCGATCGGGCGCAAGTTGAACATGATGGAGCAGGTGCTGGACGTGCCCTCGCAGGAGGTCATCACCAAGGACAATGCGGTGGTACGCGTCGATGGCGTGGTTTTCTTTCAGGTGCTCGACGCCGCCAAGGCCGCGTACGAAGTTGCCCAACTCGAGATCGCCATTCTCAATCTGACCATGACCAACACCCGGACCGTGCTCGGTTCGATGGATCTGGATGAATCGCTGTCCAAGCGTGACGAGATCAATGCGCGACTGCTGGCGGTAGTCGATGAGGCGACCCATCCGTGGGGCATCAAGGTCAACCGGATCGAGATCAAGGACATCCAGCCGCCACGCGACCTGATCGATTCGATGGCGCGGCAGATGAAAGCCGAGCGCGAAAAGCGCGCCAACATTCTGGAAGCTGAGGGTTTCCGGCAGGCGGCGATTCTCAAGGCCGAGGGCGAGAAGCAGGCGGCGGTGCTGGAAGCCGAGGGTCGGCGCGAGGCGTCGTTCCGCGATGCCGAGGCGCGCGAGCGGCTGGCGCAGGCCGAGGCCAAGGCGACCGAGCTGGTCAGTGATGCGATTGCCAAGGGCGATGTGCAGGCGATCAACTATTTTGTCGCGCAGAAATATGTCGAGGCGCTGCGCGAGTTCGCCCACTCGCCAAACCAGAAGACCTTGCTGATGCCAATGGAGACCACCGGCATTCTTGGGTCACTGGCCGGCATTGTGGAGATTGGTCGCGCCGCCGGCGCAGCAAATACCAGCGCCACAGCGGCGCGCGTCAATCCGTTCATCAAGCCGGAGTAAGCCATGGACCTGATCGGTGAAAACTGGTTTTGGTGGGCATTGGCGTTGTTGTTGCTGGCTGCTGAAGCATTGGTGCCCGGCGTGTTCCTGCTGTGGCTGGGTCTGGCTGCGGGCGGTACCGGTGCGCTCAAGCTGTTGATGCCAGGCATGGCGCCGGTCACGCAGTGGATTGCGTTCTCATTCCTGTCGCTGGTTTCGGTGGGGGTCGCTTGGCAGATTCGCCGTCGCAGTTCAGTCAAGGTGACCGATCAGCCGCTATTGAACCAGCGCTCGGCACAATTGGTCGGCCGTGTGTATCCGCTCGATAGCGCGATCATCAATGGCCGTGGTCGGCTGAAGATCGGCGATGCTTTTTGGCATGTGGAAGGCCCGGATACCGATGCGGGTTTACGGGTGCGCATTGTCGGGGTGCATGACATGGTGTTGCGTGTGGTTGCGGTGGACTGAAGGACTCGGGACTCGGGAAAAGCGTAAAGCACTCGGGTTCGCAAAGGACGCGAAGGACGCAAATAACAGTATTTGGGTGGGCGGCTTTCGGATTTCGCCACGCGTCACCCGTTCTTCTACTGACCCGGATTCGTGCTTTCCTTTGCGCACTTGGCGACCTTTGCGGACCATTTGATCTTCCCGATCTCCGGCTTTATCGAGTCCTGAGTCCCGGCTTCTCTGCGATAATGCATGCCTTTCCAAATGGGCGAGCGCCATGATTCAGCACACTGTTCTCAATGCCAGCCACCGCGCGCTGGGCGCCAAGATGGTGGATTTCGGTGGTTGGGACATGCCGATTCATTACGGGTCGCAGATCGAGGAACACCATCTGGTGCGGCGCGATGCCGGCATGTTCGATGTCTCGCACATGACCGTGATCGACCTGCATGGCGACAACGTGCGGCCGTTTCTGCGCCATCTGTTGGCCAACAACATTGGCAAGCTCAAAACGCCGGGCAAAGCCTTGTATTCATGCATGCTCAACGAGCGTGGCGGTGTTATCGATGACCTGATCGTTTATTTTCGCGATGAAACCTGGTTTCGGCTGGTGGTGAACGCGGCAACTCGCGACAAGGACATGGTCTGGATCAACGTGCAGGCTTCGGCATTCGATGTCGAGGTCAAGGAGCGCCCGGAGCTGGCAATGATTGCGGTGCAGGGCCCCAATGCACGGGAAAAAATGGCTTCGTTGTTGTCGCCCGAAGGCGCCACGGCTGCGGCAAATCTGGCCAAGTTTGTCGGTGCCGATATCGATGGTCTGTTTATTGCGCGCACCGGCTACACCGGTGAAGACGGCTACGAGGTGATCGTGCATGAATCCAGTGCGGTGGACCTGTGGAACCGCTTGCTCGCCGCAGGCATCAAGCCTGCAGGCCTGGGCGCACGCGACACCTTGCGGCTGGAGGCGGGCATGCCGCTGTACGGCCAGGATATGGATGAAACCGTGAGCCCACTGGAAGCCGGGCTGGCATGGACGGTCAGTCTGGACACTGATCGCAGTTTCATCGGCCGGGCTGCGTTGGAAAATCAGAAAGCGCAGGGCGTGCCACGGCAAACCATCGGTCTGGTGATGGACGACAAGGGTGTGTTGCGCCACGGTCAGCGTTTGTTGAGCGAGGCCGGAGCTGGCGAAATCCTCTCGGGCACCTTCTCCCCGACGCTCGGTCTGGCTATTGCCATGGGCCGTGTTCCTGCTGGCGAGGCGGGTGCGGTGCGGGTCGATATCCGTGGCCGCGAAGTGCCGCTTCGTGTGGTCCGCATGCCGTTTGTTCGTGACGGCAAGGCGCAGCCCGAGGTGTTGATCTGAAACCGTGATCGCATTGAGCCGTGTTGCGTTTAGTACAATGTGCCCGTCCGTGAAACCCGGCCATCGGGCTAAGCCGGGGCGTCAAATCCCCAGTCCACGTTTTGCCCTCCACAATCAGCCTCAATGCAGGAGCCAGTCATGAGTGAAATCCCGGGTGATCTGAAGTTTCTCAAGTCCCACGAGTGGGCCCGTCTTGAAGATAGCGGCCGCGTCACGGTCGGCATTTCCGATCACGCACAGGGTTTGCTCGGCGATCTGGTTTACGTCGAGTTGCCAAACGTTGGCGATGAGGTTGAGCAATCGGTTGGTGTAGCAGTGGTCGAATCGGTCAAGGCTGCCTCGGATGTCTATAGCCCGGTGTCGGGCACGGTGGTTGCAGTAAACACCGAACTGGCCGACAAACCCGAAACGATCAATGAAGATGCTTACGGCGAGGGCTGGATATTTGTTGTCGAGATGTCAGAACCCGACCAGCTCAACGAGTTGCTCACGCCAGATGATTACGCCGAGTTGATCGAAGACGAAGCACATTGACTCCCACCGGCCGCATTGCGGCCGGTTTCATTACGGGGAATCTCTTGAAACCATAGCGAGCGGCCCGAGTGCAAGGCGCACGGAGCGCAGGAACCGCAGTGTACATATGCGTACATGAGGGTTTCGAGCACCGCGCAACGAAGCAATCGGGTCGCGCGGTAGGTTTCAAGAGGTTCCCTACAGCCGTCTGGAATCCTGTCATGCCATTCATTCCCCATAGCGAAACCGATGTCAACAGCATGTTGCATGCCATCGGTGTCGCGCAAATCGAAGACCTGTTCGACGAAATCCCCGAGTCGCTGAAGATTGGCGCGCTGGAACGGGTGCCCGAAGGTCTTTCTGAAATGGAGCTTGCCCGGCAGATGGCGCAATACGCGCGCAGCGATGAGGCGGATCTTTGTTTTGCCGGCGCTGGCGCTTACGAGCACCACATTCCTTCGGCGGTATGGCAGATCGTGGGGCGCGGCGAGTTCTATTCGGCGTATACGCCGTATCAGGCCGAGGCGAGCCAAGGCACGCTGCAACTGATTTATGAATACCAGACCATGATTACCCGGTTGACTGGCATGGACGTGTCCAATGCGTCGATGTACGACGGCGCCACTGCGGTGGCCGAAGCGGTGTTGATGGCAGAGCGCAGCCGCAAACGCGGCGGAACCCGCCGGGTGCTGGTGCCCGCCTCGTTGCATCCGGCCTACCGCAAGACCATGGCGACCATCCTCAACCTTCAGAACATCGTGATCGACGAGATACCTTGTCCCGAAGGTGTACTGACAGTCGATGCGCTGGAGCGCGTTACCGATGAGTTCACGGCGCTGGTCATCGCGCAGCCCAATTTTTTTGGCCTGATCGAGGATGTCGATGCACTGACCAATTGGGCGCATGCACGTGGCGCGTTGGCTATTGCGGTAGTCAACCCGGTCGCGCTGGGTTTGCTCAAGGCGCCGGGGCAGTGGGGTGACAACGGTGTTGATATTGCCTGTGGTGACGGTCAGCCGCTGGGTGTACCGATGTCATCGGGTGGGCCGTATTTCGGGTTTCTGACCTGTCGTCAAGAGTTGATACGCAACATGCCGGGCCGGATCGTCGGTCGTACGACCGATCTTGATGGTCGTCCAGGTTTTGCGCTGACGTTGCAAGCGCGCGAGCAGCATATCCGTCGTGCCAAGGCAACGTCCAATATCTGCACCAACCAAGGATTACTGGTTACGGCGGCAACCATCCACATGGCATTGCTCGGCCCGCAAGGCTTGCGCAATGTTGCTGGTCATTGTGCGGTGCAGACCCGAGCCTTGTACAACGCCCTGTGCGCGCTGCCCGGCGTGGAGCCAGTGTTTCCCGGGCGACCGTTTTTTCACGAAGTTGCATTGCGCCTGCCGGTCGCGGCAAGTGAGTTGATCGAGAAAATGGCACGCAAACGGATCGTTGCCGGTGTATCGCTGGCTGACGAATACCCCGACGTGGGCGATGCGTTGCTGGTGTGCGCCACCGAAACAAAAACCGATCAGGATATCGCGCGTTTCGTCGGCGAAGTGGCTATCGCGATCGAGCGAGTCGCATAGCAGCGAAGCGATGGCGTTGTCGCACAGCAACCGAACGCTTGAGCCATCCGTTTTTTCTTGTGCGACCGTGATCGAAAGCGTCGAAGGCTTGCGCATTTTTGCTTGTGCATCGCGCAAAAGTCGCTTGCAGGTGTGTGTTCGTGAGTTTGTGATGCACAAACTTCAGGGCGACTTTTTTTAGCGTGCGATGCAATGGCTTGAACATCGCGCGAGCGAAATAATTTCAAGCAGCATGCTGCAAACACAGTGTTGATGCGGCTTTCGTCGCTACAACGAATTTTCGGCATTGATTTTTTTTCTTTCCACGATGCACGCAACGCTGTTGCTGGTTGCGCGGCGAAGTGCGCGCGCAGGAAAAAAAACAGCACCTGCTTATTGACAGCATCATTCGCCGTGATTAGCGTTCGCTCAGCAAACACGCAAAGTTGATGGGGTGATTACGATTCGTAAGGCAACACGCTCGATGCATCACGGGATGCTGCACGCATCGTCGCGATCGACGTGGGGTCTGCTTCTCTCGAAAAAAACGAGGGATGTCATTGCTACCATTTGTTGGTTTCATGCGCCCGGGTCGTTCGCGATGCGGGCGTTGTCATGTACACCTGCCGACGTTTGGCAGGTCATCGGTTCTGGCGACTGTGAATGTGCAGTTCCAGGACGCTTCGGGTCGGTATTCCGGAGCGGTTAGTTGTTTACTGGGCGTCATCAACACCCATCTGACGAGGAGCAACATCATGGCAACGAAGAAAGCAGCGAAGAAACCGGCAGCCAAGAAAGCTGCCAAGAAGGTAGTCAAGAAAGCAGCGGCAAAAGTGGCAGTCAAGAAAGTCGCCAAGAAGGCCGTAAAGAAGGCAGCGCCGAAGAAAGCGGCCAAGAAGGTGGCCAAGAAAGCGGCACCGAAGAAAGCTGCCAAAAAGGTAGCCAAGAAAGCGGCGCCGAAGAAAGCAGCCAAGAAGGTAGCCAAGAAAGCGGCGCCGAAGAAAGCGGCCAAGAAGGTAGCCAAGAAAGCGGCACCGAAGAAAGCGGCCAAGAAGGTAGCCAAGAAAGCAGCACCGAAGAAAGCGGCCAAGAAGGTAGCCAAGAAAGCGGCGCCGAAGAAAGCGGCACCGAAGAAAGCTGCGAAAAAGGCCGCTCCCAAGCGTGCGGCTGGCAAAAAGTCGGCTGCGCCGACGATTCTGCAGTCACCGGTCGCGCCAGTTCTATAAGTTGCGTCGTAGCTTCATGTGAGCGTAACTCTCTCTCCGCACGCCCAGGCGGAGAGAGAGCGTTTTTCACGGTTCACACGGTTTTGTGAGCACTGATTGATATGCACCACAACGTTACGCCTATTGATCGCCAACGCGCCGCGTTGATAGGCAATGTTGATCTGTTTCGTGAGTTGGCTGAGCAGTCCAGCGATGTATTGATGCTGGTCTCCAGTTCAGGATGTGTCGCCTACGTCAGCCCGGCGGTTACCGCGATGCTGGCATACACCCCCAGCGAGCTTGTTGGCCGGCACGTTTTGCGTTTCGTATCAAGCGACGATGTCATCCGAATGCGGCAGCTATGGGCGCGCGTTCGATGCAGCGAGATGCGCGAGGTCAGCGTTGAGTGCCGTGTACGCAACCAACGCAATGACTGGCAATGGCTTGAGGCCCGGATACGCTGGCTCCCCAGTGATGGCATCAACTCGGCGCGCTGGATTGCCAGCTTGCGTGATGTGACTGAGCGTCGGCAATTGGAGCAGCGATTGATAGCCGAGAAGGTGCGCGCACAGGCGACATTGCGCGCCATCACCGATGGCGTGATTACCGTGGACAGCAGCGGCTGTGTGGACTACATCAATCCAGCTGCTGAACGTATTTTGGGCTGGTCCGCCGACAAGGCGTTGGGTCAGTCGGTCGAGGCGATTTTTCCGCTGGTGCAGTCGCCACGTAAAATGCCTGGAAAAACGTCGCTGGCGGCGCTGGCCGCCTGGTTTCACTCAATGTCGGAGCGGCCGGTGAGTGTGCGCCGTCGCGAGGGTGGCGACGTGTTGTTGCAAATGGCTGTAGCCAGTGTCGCCGACAGCGATGGCCAGCCGCAAGGTCTGGTGCTGACTTTCCGCGATATTGCGCAGACCACAGGTATCGTTCGTGAACTGAGCTTTCGCAGCAGTCACGATGCGCTGACTGGTCTGCTTAACCGTGAGGAGTTTACCCGCCGTCTGCGACGCAGCGTGAGCGAGGTTGCATCGGGTGCGGGTGAGCATGTGTTGGTGGTCATCGATCTTGATCAGTTCCGGCTGGTAAACGATGCCTGCGGGCACGCTGCCGGTGATGCACTGCTGCGTGATGTGGCGGCGGTGTTGGCCTCCGCAGCAGGCGAGAACGACCCGGTGGCACGCCTGGGCGGTGATGAGTTTGGTTTGCTGATGCTGGATTGCAGCATGGGTGAAGCGCTCGTCAGGACCCGCTACCTGGCTGCGGCAATTGAACGCATCCGTTTTGCCTGGGGTGATCGGCAGTTTGCGACGACGGCATCCATTGGCCTTGCGCCGGTGCAACGTGGCAGCGGCAACCATGATGCTGTGATACAGGCAGCCGATGCAGCGTGTTTTGCCGCGCACGAGCACGGCGGTAACCGCGTTAATGTGTATTTGCGAAATGATGCGGATCTTATCCGTCGTCAGGACGAAATGCAGTGGTTGCCCCGGTTGCAGACGGCCTTGGAAGTAGGCGATTTTCAGCTGCTGGCGCATGACATCGTGCCAAGTGCGACAGGCAGGCCAGATGGTTGCAGCGTAGAGGTGTTGATTGCATTGCGCAGCGCAAGCGGAAGACTGATTGCGCCATGTGAGTTCCTGCCAGTTGCCCGCCGATTCGGCTTGATGGTGCGCATAGATCAATGGGTGTTGCAGCAGGTATGCGACTGGTTGCGCTGGCGTTGTACTTCCGGTCGCGCTGCACCGCAGCTGGTGGCGGTCAATTTGTCGGGATCATCGTTGTGTGACCCGGAGTTTCGCGCCTTTGCTGAACAGCAGCTGCGGGGATTGCTGGCGCCGGGTGTCCTGTGTTTCGAGATCACTGATGGCGAGGCAATCACTGATTTTGATGCGGTTGGCATGTTCATGGAACGCGCGCGGCTGTTGGGTTGCCGCTTTGCGCTGGATGATTTTGGTAGTGGTTTGTCTTCGTTCGCGTATTTGCGCCGCTTGCCGGTGGATTACGTCAAAATCGACGGCCAGTTCGTTCGCGACGCGACGCGAGATGCAGTGAGTTTGGCAATGGTTGATGCCATCCACAAAATGGCGCACGTACTTGGCCTGAAGACAATCGCTGAAAACGTCGAAGATGAGGCGACGCTCAAACGCATGCGCGAGATCGGCGTTGATTATTGCCAAGGCTACTATTTCGGCATGCCGCAGCCGTTGCTGGGGCTGCCGTAGCCTGTGTCGCCATATCTGAAAAAGTGCGGAGCCGGCCTGTAAGCCGGGTTCTGTCAAGGGCAGTCATTCCTCTCGGTGCCGTGTCGCCACGGCACTCCAGCAGCCTACCCGGACGCGGTGCGGGCCACACCATTGCGTCCCTATTTGGCCTTGCTCCAGGTGGGGTTTGCCGTGCCGTGCGGCGTTGGCCCCGCACGCGGTGCGCTCTTACCGCACCATTTCACCCTTACCGCTCCGCGCGCGAAAACGCGCAGCGAAGGTTGGCGGTATCTTTCTGTTGCACTTTCCGTCGGCTTGCGCCGCCCAGGCGTTACCTGGCACCTTGCCCTGTGGAGCCCGGACTTTCCTCGGCGTGCCTACGCACGACGCGTGTTTACTGGCTGACTGCGCCGCGCCGATGCGTTCGCCATCATTTGCTCGCAGGGGAACCCCGGCTTCGGTATTTGGGAACACGTTTTGCAAAAACAGGAAGATCTGCGTACGCACGTCGATTACATCCACGGCAACCCGGCGAAGCACGGCCTGGTGGGCCGGAATGTGGATTGGCCGTATTCGTCGTTGCACGCGTATGCGTCGCCCGTTGGGCGATATCCAGCGCGGCGACCAACAGGCCGGCCGCAAGCCGCCGTGTTTGCGCAAGCTCAGCCGGGTATCGCAGCCGCTTCGATCCGCCAGATGCTGGACAACTTCACTTCATCGCAATTGTTGCCGGCGCCGGTACGGTCGATCACCAGAAAATCGCTGGTCACCTTGAGCGCCAGCAGGGGATGGTGCCAAACCCCTCGATGCAGGTTGATGCCTTGCCCTGGCTGCGCCAAAAAGGCGCGTGGAACGTCGTCGGGGCTGCTTCCGACAACAACCAGATACGGGTTTGCCGCCAGCGGCATGAACGCCTGGCTGCCGAGCGGGTGACGTTCGAGCATGCGCACCATGAATGGCAACTCGCGCGGCTGCGCACGAAAGATGCTGATGACCGGCGTGCCGCCGTCGGCATCGGCGTCGATAAGCGCCAGCGCGTGGAAACGTTGCGCGGTGCCGTCGTTGATGTCGATGACATTTGTCGCATCGATGGTGTCGATCACGTCGCCGAATGGCGCGAAAGCCTCGTGGCTCAGCGCCTCGATGCGTAGCGAGCGTACACTGGCAACGCTCACGCTGGCTTGCCGCGCAGCCGCAGCCGCGACACGCCGCCATCGGGGAAAAGGTTGAAGCGGACATGGCTGATCGCCGCGTGTACAACGATTTCGCTGCGGTAAAAATGCTGGTGATCCATCTGCATTTTTTGCGCTGGCAGCAGTTCGTCCCAGAACATCGATTGCGTGATCAGCGACTCGGGCGTGGATTCGCGTACGAACGCCGCCTGGATGCTGCAGCGATCCGGGTAATTGCCCTTGAAGTGACAAGTGTCCACCTCGATGGCTTCAATGATGCCCGGGTGTGCCAGCGCGAGGATGCACCAGTCGTGGCCGGGCTCGCGGCGACGCCGGGTTTCCCAGCCATCGCCCATGTGGATGCCGCGCCCGGGCAGCAGCAGGTTGCTGGCGAAACCGAAATGCTGGTTGTTCGCCGCCACCACGGTGCCGCCGTGCAGTGCGCTGAGCAGGTCGATCAGGCCATCGTCGTCGAGTGCATCGGCGTTGAATTGCGGTGTGCCATACACGCGCAATCGCGCCAGTCCGCCATCGGGCAACAGGTTGAGGCGAACATGGGAGAAGTTGCGGGTGTCGTTGATCGCGAAATAATGGTGTTGATTGCCGCCAAGATTCGTCGCCGGCAGCAGGGTAAACCACTCGCTGTGCGCATCGGGATCGCCACTGGCGCAGTAGCACGCTTCCAGTGATGCCGCCGGAGGGTAATTGCCGGTGAAATGGCTGGTATCGAGATCGACGCCGTGGATGCGGCCGGGACGCGCCAGCCGCACGATGCACCAGTCGTGGCCGGCAACGCGCTTGCGCCGGCTTTCCCAGCCATCCATCCATTTACCGTTGCTGTCGTACTTGCCGGCAATGAAAACCGCTGGCTCGGGGTTGAGCATGCGCGCCATCGCCGCGAAAAAATCGTCGCTGCATGCCAGCGCTTCGGCGCCCAGGCGGGCATCGGTCAGATTCACATGGCGGCGGGTGAAATCGGGTGCGTCGGAGTCGATTGCAGGCAAGGCCATGGGCATTCAGTCCTGGATCAGATCGGAAAGACGGAATCGGGCGATACGTGCGATCTGGCGCAGCGCTTCGTCGTGTTCGTGCGTCGGCGCGTTATTCAGGCGTTCGGCCATGTTGGCAATGATACTGTCGCGGCCATGCCCGCGCACGGCAAGGATAAAGGGAAAGCCGAAACGCTGCTGGTAGGCGTCGTTGAGTTCGGTGATGCGCGTAAATTCGTCGGGCGAACACTGATCGAGCCCGGCGCCGCGCTGCTCGCTGCGCGAAGCTGCGGTGAGCTCATTGCGGATCGCGGCCTTGCCCGCGAGCTGCGGATGCGCGCGGATCAGTGCCAGTTGCTCGGCCTCGCTGGCGTCATCGACCACCGCGCACATGGCGCCATGCAACGCGTCCACGCTGGCGAACGGCCGCTGCGCGACCACGCGCTCGGCAACCCACGGCGAATGCTCGAAGATGCCGCCGAGGGTTGCGACGAAGGCGGCGTGGTCGAGGTGGTTGAGTTGGTCGAGGGTCATGGGGTCGGGCTCTGACCGGGTGATCGAGTCGTCAGAGGCGCACCGTCCAACTTTACTTCAAAGCGCAGATAGGCTGGCAGGCTCTTTGACTCGACAATCTCGTCATGCGGCAAGAGCAGATACTTCCAGGGCTTCGTGCCAATGGTGGTTGTGTAATCGGAGGCGTGTTTGCACCAGCGCGCAGCGGCAGCGGCCTTTGCCTGGACTTCTTGCGTGTTGATGTCATCCCTGGCCTTGGTTTCCACCATGAAGATCGTCGAGTCCGTTTCTACCACGAAGTCAGGGATGTACTCCGGCTGCTCGGTGCCCAGTTTGTAGTAAATCTGGAACTGACCCTTGGCAGGCTTGAACCACTTCGATGCGTCGCGCTCCAGGATGACTGCGAAGCGCCGCTCCGTGTCGGAGTCGAACTTCTGCAACGGGTAGAGACAGCGCGTGAAGCCACCGAACAGCATCTGCTTGATTCGACCTGGCTCGGTAACGGTTTCCCGGAAGTGGTGAGCCGTGACCGCCATGGATGGGATGAATGCCGTCAAAGCGTCGGGAGTGCTTGCGGCCGGGCCTGCAGTGGCCGTGTAGTTGCAGTCTTTCAATTTCGTGAAGCCACGGCTGACCTGCACTTGGTACTCGGTCGCTTCTTCCCAGAAGTGCGCCATCATCTGCGCGTGAATCTCGCGCGCGATCAGGCGGCGATCCCGATCCAGCACGCTCCTGGCTTCCGCTTCCGATAGATAGCCCTGCAGGTGCTGCACCAACTGTCCGGAGAGGTCATACAGCAGATCGGAGTGCGTGAAGTAGTCGATGTCGTCGAAGTCCACCAGTGCGTGGACGATGTAGTCCTCCAGGCGCTGCTCCTTGAGGCCGACCTCCGATGCCAGCGTGTCCTGCTTGTTGGTGTGCAGGTTGTGAATGATGATCTCGCGCACGCCCGGCTGAAGATGCAACTGACTGACGTCGAGCTTGAACGGATGAAAGCCCGTGGTGACTTCACCGGTTGGCACAACAGCAATACGGGGAATGTCGATTGTGTGCTGGACGACGGTCTCGGTGGTCTTGGCCACCACGGCCGAGAGCTCGAGTGCAGGCATCCCGTCGTCGACTCCTGCCAGCAACTCCCCCTGAGCCGGTTTCATGCGCTCGGTCACTTCAGCCAGGATCGCAGCCTGCACTTCCGCGTTGAGCAGTGCGGTGCTGGTCGGGACGAGATCGCGCCTGACTTCGTATTTGCCGATGACGTCCATCACCACACGGGCGGCTTGGCGCTCGCGTTCCGTAGCAAATACAGGCGCAGCGACTGGATTGGCCGGACCGGTTCCTGCATTTGTCGGGGCACCGACAATGGAGGGCACATCGGCAAGCCCCAGCCGCGTCATCGCACCGGAGCCGACCTGGACGCTCACTTTCCTGTCGTCGGCGCTCGGCGCGTCGAGGATCACCTGTTTCAGCCTGATCGGTGAATCGCCCCGGTTGGCCTCGTCTATGATCTCCTGGAACTTGTCGTGCGCGACGATGTTGAGGCGATCAACCGCTGCCGCACCCGTGCGCTTGCCGTAGGGCAGGCGCAGCCCGCGACCAATGGACTGCTCGATCAGCGTGCGGGCGTTGGCTGCGCGCAACGGCACGATGGTGTAGAGGTTGGTCACGTCCCAGCCTTCCTTGAGCATGTTGACGTGAATGACGATCTCGGTCGGCTCGTCCACGCTCTCCACCGCGAGGAGGCGAGTGATCATCTCTTCTTCTTCCGCGCCGGTGCGGCTGGAATCGACCTGGATCACCTTGCCCTGATAGCGCCCCTCGTAGAAGGCCGTAGACTCGATCAATGCCTTGAGTTGTGTCGCGTGCGTGGTATCCCGTGCGATCACCAGCATGAACGGCTTCACTACCGGCACGCTGTTCTCACGGGCATAGGTCAGCAACTCCACCTTGGTGGTCTCGTGCAGGCGGATGCCGTCTTCCAGCTTGATCTTTTCGATCTCCTCCGGCGTATGCGCCTTGGCGTCAAAGTTGCGCTGGGTCACGGCAGCGGGCTCTTTGACGAAGCCGTCTTCCATCGCTCGTGCGAGTGGGTAGTCCATCACCACGTTCTTGAACGGCACGGGGCCGCGCGTGGATTCCACGAACGGTGTCGCCGTCAGCTCAAGGCCGAACAGCGGCTTCAGCTCATTGATGGAGCGAACCCCAGCGCTGGCGCGATAGCGGTGCGACTCGTCCATCAGCAAGACCAGGTCGGGCAGATTGGCGAGATGGTTGAAATAGCTGTCGCCCAGCACCTCCTTCATTCGTTTGATGCGCGGCTCCTTGCCGCCACGCACCTCGGAATTGATCTTGGAAATATTGAAGATGTTGATGCGCACATCATGCGCAAAGCCCCTGGGCTGATCGTCGATGACGGCGCCAGACTGGTCGTAGTTGTCGCCGGTGATGATCAGCGGCGCTTGCTGCGCAAACTCGGCGATGCCCTTGAAGACGTATTTCGGCGTGTTGCGTGTGAAGTCGGCGATCAGCTTGTTGTAGATCGTCAGGTTGGGCGCCAGCACGAAGAAGTTGTTGATGCCGTGCGCCAGATGCAGGTAAGCGATGAACGCGCCCATCAGGCGGGTCTTGCCCACGCCGGTGGCCAGCGCGAAGCACAGCGACGGAAACTCGCGCTCAAAGTCCGCCAGCGTGGCGAACTGCGCCTTCAACGTGGTGAGAATGGTCGAAACATCGCGCTCGTGACCCAATAGCTCGGGCGCGGCATCGATGGCGCGCACCAATCTTGAAAGCGATTCCGCCTGCGGGGGGCGCAGGGACAGGCGGCCGGCGATGTGGTTTTGAACCCGGGCACTCATTCATTTTTCCCTTTTTGTTCCCCGCCAACTTGTAAGTTGCGCTTACCAGTTGCCTCCTCGGACGCTTCATCGCCAATCGCCCCCAGTTCGCTTTCCAGCTCCTCCACCGTCGGCAAGCTGGTCACAAGCGGTTCCGGCAGCGCACGCACCAGTTGGTATTCGGCCACGCCGATGGGCTTGTCGATGCCGGACAGCGCGTATTCGGCCACCGTCCGGTTCTTGGTTCTGCACAACAACAGGCCGATCGTGGGCCTGTCGTCCGGGGCCTTGACCTGCTTGTCCACGGCGGTCAGGTAGAAATTCAGTTGCCCCGCATGTTCGGGTTTGAAGGCCGTGGCCTTCAGTTCCACGACCACGTAGCACTTGAGCCGCGTGTGATAGAAGAGCAGGTCGATGAAGAACTCGTCGCCTTCGACTTCCAAGCGGAACTGGCGTCCCACGAAGGCAAACCCGCTGCCCAGCTCCAGCAGGAAATGGGTGATGTGCCGCACCAGCGCATTTTCGATTGCACGCTCATGCGCTTCATCGCCCAGGCCCAGAAAGTCGAACAGATACGGGTCTTTCAAGGTTTCATGCGCCAGATCCGAATGCGGCGCAGGCAAGCGTGCGTCAAAATTGGTGATGGCTTGACCTTGGCGCTCGTGCAGGCGGTTGCGTATCTGGAGTTCCAGCGTGGTACGTGACCAGCCCTCCTCGATGACTTTCGCCAAGTACCATTCCCGCTCGCTCTGGACCTTGAGCTTGTCAAGCAAGGTGCAAAGGTGGAACCACGGCAATTGTGCAGCAAGCCGCTGCACAATTTCGGCGTCCTGCCACGCTTCGGCGAAAGCCCGCATGTACTTGAGATTGCGCGCGGAAAAACCTTTCATTTCAGGGAAGGCCTCGCGCAAATCGCGCGCCAGCCGCTCGATGACCTTGCTGCCCCAACCCTGGGCAGATTGGCGCTGCAGAATGTCGCGACCTATCTGCCAGTAAAGCCGGATCAGCGCCGCATTGGCCGCAAGCGCCGCGCGCTGGCGCGCGGTCGCCACGCGTGCCTTGATGTCAGCCAGCCAGTCGGCGTAGTCCGCGGGAATCGCAGCGGGTTTCTTGCTCATGGCGCGCCCTCCTCATCGCCAAACATATCTGGCGTGCCGCTGGCGGCCTTGCGACCGCGGCCACCTGTGGGCGCGGACTGAGGTGAGGGTGCCTTCGCTTCGGGCGTGGCCATCGGCAGATTGGCCACGTTGAGGCTGTAGTCGTCGTGCCCCCACTCGCAGCGGGCCAGCACCATCTTGGGGATTTTCTTCAGCGTCAGATTCGGCCAGCGCTCCGACGCCTTGGCGGCGGTGATGCCGTGGAAAGCGGCGCAGCACACCAGCAGGCTGCAAGACTCCCCTCTCCCGCCGGGAGAGGGGCCGGGGGTGAGGGCGCTTCCACCCACTTCATCGGATAGTGCCTGCAACTGCTCGGCGGACAGGTTCTGCGTGGTGACATAGATGAAATCGCGCTCGCTGGAATGGCCGTGCTGCCACCAGCGCGTTTCCGACGGCGCGTAGCTGAAGCCTTCCAGCTTGGCCAGTGCCTCGGCCAGTTGCGCGGCGTTGTATTCGGGATTGATGACCGGGTTGCCCCAGCGATCGTTGACGATCAGCGTGGGCGCCAGCCGGTAGTAGCGGAAGCCGCCGCCGCCCTGCCAGGCCGTGCTTTCCGTGACACCGCCCTTGTCCGCGCCATCAATCACCTTCTTGATGCGGGGGATGATGTGGGTGTGGCAGTGCTCGCCCAGCTCGACCATGATCCAGCGGCGGCCCATCTTGTGAGCGACCGCGCCGGTGGTGCCGGAGCCGGCGAAGGAGTCGAGGATGAGGTCGTTGGGGTTGGTGGACATGTCCAGAACACGCTGCAGCATGTCCTCCGGCTTTGGTGTATCGAAAACGTCCTCACCAAAAAGAGCCTTCTGATGCGCCTTGGTCTGCCTTGTCGTGTCAAGATCATTCCAAATTGTTGGATAAGGCCGCGATGGGCTATCGGGGGCAAACTCACGGGTGTAAGGAACCCATCTCGTCTCGCGCTTTTTCCAAATCAACTCCTTCTTCGCAATCAAGCCATCGATCGCTTTTTTTCCGAGCGCCCAGCGCGCCTCTCTGCCGTCATCATGGATCGGTAGTACCTCTGTCCCGTCCGGGGCCATCAATGGGAAAAACATTGATGGCCGATCAGATCGAAGACTGTTCTTGCCGTTCTTCTTCAGCAAGCGGTCGCGATATGGTCGGTCAGATTCGGCATCTGGTTTGCGGTATGCCTCCAATATGGATTCATCATATTTCTGTCTGAACGGACGAAGGCCAAGCGTTTTGGTGAAGCACAACAGATATTCGTGGTCTGGCGTGATCGGAACCTTGTTATCGTTCGGGCTATCGACTTTTCTCCAGATAAACGCCGTCACGAAGCAACCTCGCCCAAACACCTCATCACACAGCACCTTGAGGTAGTGCGCCTCGTTGTCGTCAATCGTGATCCAGAGCGAACCATCGTCGGCCAGCAGCCGCCGAATGATTTCCAAACGATCACGCATCAGCCCCAGCCAGATCGAATGCTCCAGCCCGTCATCGTAATGCGTAAAGGCGCTACCGGTGTTGTACGGCGGATCGATGAACACGCACTTCACTTTCCCCGAAAACTCCGCCTCCAGTGCCTTCAACGCCAGCAGGTTGTCGCCAAAGATCAGCCGGTTGTCGAAGACGTCGTCATCCGTCACGCGATGCCTGGCGTGGTAGGACTTTTCCGGGTCTTCAAGCAGAATGCGTGGCTCCAGCTTGGGCCGCTTCTCCTTCCCGATCCAGGTGAGTTCTAGCTTTTGTTTGCTCATTCCGTATTCCCGTGTTGTCAGACGCGAGCACGCGCACGTGCCTGGGCACGGGCTTGCAGCGTTGCTTGCACCTGCGCGTAAAGTTGCGCGTTGGCCTGCTCCCGGTCGGCCAACACCACGGCGATGGCATACGGTTCCGCTTCGGCTTTGTGCTCGTCTTGAGACCATGCGCTGTCTTGTCGGGTCACCACGACGAACACCTTGTGACCGTTGGCCAGTGCCTGTTTGAAGCGCCATCGAGACACTTGCAGCGTGCCGTTCTTGCGGGTGTCGTTGGGTAGCCAGCGGCCGTTGGCGCGTTCACCCATGCCTTCTTCCCGATTGCGCATGTAGGCTTGGGTGACCTCATCCAGGCTGCCTGCCGTCACCAGGTGGAACCACAGTTTGGCTCTGCGGTAGTCCAGCCGCGTGGTGCGCACGGCAGGGCTGTAGGCGAGCGCGACGGTCACCTCACGCGTGCGGCGGCCGCCGTCCCAGAAGCTGTCTGGTAAGGGTAGTTCGAAGAAGTGGTGTTGGTCGTTGCCGACGCGCTCTTCGGCCAGCAGGGTGACGGTGTTATCAAGGGAGCGGAAGAGCGCCGTATCGTCCACACGCCCATACCCGACGAGGCGCAGGAGTTTGTCGCGGCCTTCGGCAGTGTTGCCGGGGTTCAACAGCGCTTCGCAAGCTTGCGGCCAGCGGGCATGGGCGCCGATCAGTGCGCGCAGCAGGCTGGGCGAGGCGTCGGGCACTTCGGCCAGTAGCCGTGCGGCTTGGTGGGCGACTTGGGGCGCGGCGTAGCTGGTGCCGATGTCCTCCTTGAACGCCGGCCCCAAGGCAAAGCCGCCGTTGAGCGACACCACTCCCAGACCGGCGTGGTCTGTGCCACCTCCAGTGCGTCGCAAGGCGATGTTGCCGGCATGCGCGACCACGTCGGGCTTGATGGCGCCGGTGGCAGAAGGGCCGCTTCGAGTCAATGGAAACGGCTGCTCCGCCCGTGCCAACACGAGGTCTTCAATCGTGTTGGGATGGCGCTGTGCATTTCGTGTGGCCTCATTCAGACTCAAGCCGCCAACGGTCAGGGCGTTGAGCGATGTGGCGGGGTCCAGCAGGCGGGCGTGGCCTTCGAGCAAGTAGTCCGGGTAACTCTCGCGTCTATCGGCGGGCAACTGGGATGACAACAAATTGCCCGCTGGTACCACGAACAGGACCTGCAGCTCACGCGTCAGCCGATCCAGCGTGTAGGCGAGCCCCCGAACATGACGGCCATCGTAAACCTTGTTCAGGTCGCCATAGCTCAGGTTGAAGACCCGGCAACCGTATTGCGCATGCAGGTCGCGCACGGCTCCCTCGACCGCCTTTTCCACGAATTCGGTTTGGTCTTGTCCGTCGTCTTCGAACACTTTGCCGGAGTAAAGGCGAAGCTGCGGGACGAACTGCCCTTGCTGAATAGCGCTATGCACATCGCCGTACAACGCAAGCCCGCCGACGAAGGTGCCGTGCCAGTGGGGTGCGGTGTCATCCGCACTGCGATTCGGTGCGAGGTAGCCCTGCGCGTCGCCGACCGCTGCGCCGAGCAGCGAATGTCCACGCGTCAAACCGGAATCCAGCACGGCAATGGACGGAGCATCATCTGAGGGGGGATCAATCGGGGGAAATTGGTTGATGTCGGTATGAAGCAGCTGTACGGCCACGCCCAAGCGGGGCTGCAGGTCGGCAGTGCGCACATCGCGATGGTGCAAGATCTGCTCGGCCTGCGCGCGATTACAGCGTACACGGACCATGACGAGCGAGGGTTGCTGAATGTCGTCCAGCCGCTCAATGACTTGTGCATGCAACCAGTCGCGAAAGGCACGCACCATTTGCTGGCGCTTGTCCTGTCGCTCCTGGGGCCATAGTTCGACATCGAGAATGAAGGTTGGCGTGGCTGGAAATCCTTGCTCAAGCAAGGCCGCGCCGCTACGGTCCTGGGGTGTCCAATGGTCGAAGTCTTCGATGACGTAGAACAGCTCCTTGCGTGTGACAACGCCATCACGTGCAAGGGTGGCCAGGCGGCTCTCGAACTCGCTCAAGCCGTCATCGGTGGCGAATGCCAGCACGATGGATTCATCTTCCTGGCTGACAATCTCCACGCCAGGAATGGCATCGAAGGCGGGCACGCTCTTGTCGCCCGCGCGCAGCCGAATCTTGAGCAGCTTGCGGTCATCGAACCCGCCGACGTCCTCTGCCATCGCGCGTTGCCGCGCTTGGGCAAGCCGGCCGGCCAACGCGGCACCATGCGCTCTCGGATCGGCAGGTTTGAATCGCGGACGCTTACCTTGACGACGGTGGCGATCCGTCTGATGCTCCTCTCGCCCCAGTCGCAAGTGTTCATAGTCCATGCCTCCCCCTCCATTCCTTAATTTTTATGACGATACTCACGGGCAAGCGCGGTATCGAGGTGGCTTTTCTCCAGGAACTCCCGGCCGGACAGGATCATTTCCTTGATGGAGCGCCGAAGAACCCGCTCGATGTCGGCGTGCGACATGCCCTTGAACAGGGATGCCACCTGGCCATCGTCGGGCTCGAAGTTGCGGCGGACACCCGAGAGTTTCAGCGCTAACAGGCGTTTGATCTGCTCCAGACTCGGCATCTCGAAGTGCACAACCTCATCGAAGCGTCGCCAAACCGCCTTGTCCAATAAGGTTTCGTAGTTGGTGGTGGCGATCAGGATGCTCTCGCCTCGATAACCGTCCATCATCTGCAAGACGGCATTTACGGAGCGTTTGAGTTCGCCATGATCGGCGCTGTCGCCACGATCCTTGGTCAGGGCGTCGAATTCATCGAACAAGGCGACCACGGGCTGATCGGCGATGTAGTCGAATACCTTGCGTAAGTTGGCCGCGGTCTCGCCCAAAAACGAAGAAATGACCGAGTCCAGCCGAACGAGGATGAGCGGCATGGACAGGGCGTGTGCAATGACCTCAGCGGTCAGCGTCTTTCCGCAGCCGGGAGGCCCGCAAAACAATAGCTTCTGCGCGGGTTGCAGGCCATAGGATCGGAGCACGTCCGTCCGGCTGTGCTCCATCAGGATTTCATCGAGTGCCGACTGCGCAGCATCCGAGAGAATGATGTCTTTCTCCTCTCGAACCACCGCGCGCTCTTCCAGTAGCGCAAGGCCGTTGTCTTTATTGGTTGGTAGGCTGGGCAAACTATGCAGCTTCCGCGCTCTGTTCCCGACCGTTGCCTGATCGCCGTAAAGCAAACGCTCAAGGTCATTAGCAAGCAGATGATGGTTCTTCTCGCGCTCCTCTTTGATTACCGCCTCGGACGCCGCGCGAAAGCTCGAAGCATCGCCTTGCGTCGCCGATTTGATAAGCTGCCGTAGCAATTTTCCACTGGCCATGTCTCACTCTCCTCAGTGCTTGGCAGGCATCGACCGCCGCTGGGTCATGCGTAGGTTGAAACGGTGCCGCTCGGTTCGTCATTACACCAGTTCCCATTCAATGGTGAACAGTGTGCGCTCTTCGACCCGCTGCTGAAGCTGCACCTCCAACTGACTGATCAGGTCATCGCGCTTGGCTTCAACCTCATCTTGGCGGGCGAATAGCTCGCGGCGCAGTTTGCTGCGCTTGCCTTCCAGCTCACGCTGCTGCTTCTGCCATGACAGCTTTTCTTCCAACGTGGGCGCGGTGGCGGCGCTGCGGCGCACTTCCTTGATCTCGCGGTCGATCTCTTTGATTTCCTGTTCCAGACCGAGCTTCAAATCGTCGGCCCAAGCGTCGAGCTTTTCAACTTCCTGCTCAAAGTAGCCGAGGTTACGCTGGTTGATGTCGCGTAGCAGAGTGTTTTTGCGGGCTTCTACGTCGGCGATCAGTTCCGTGCATAGATCGCCCTCACCCCGTGCCCCGCTCCGGGGGGGAGAGGGGAGTTGTTGTGCAGGCAGGCGCAGCAGCTTTTCCGGGTCGTCCTCTGCGAGCACCGCACCCTGCGCCGTGCTGGCAGCCACCACCAAGTGCTGCTCCTGGCTGCCCAGCGCTTCCACTGAAACCAGTTTCAGCGTGAGCCACCCGGTCTTGCCGCGCCAGGGTTCAAGCGTGCTGACCTTTGAACCGTAGGCATCGTAGTCAAACACCAGCCGCGCGTCGGGCAGGTGTCGTTCCTTGGCGGTATCCGTCACCCATGCCGCCAGCGGGTGGCCGATGCGGTACAGATGCGCCTCGCCCGTGCGCCGGGGCAACTCGTACCGCCCAAGATCGAATGGTGTTTCGTGTGCGGCCAAGCGGCTTTGCGGCGCACCCTGTGGCTGGCAACGCAGAACGAATCCATCCTCATCGAAAGTGGCGCAGTCGGCCAGCTCCGCCGTGGTCAAATCCATCAGCATTCGCTCGTATTTGCTGCGTGCGGCACGACTGTCGTCCGCGCGAACGCGCAACTTGTCCTGCACTTCCTCGTCGAAGTTCTCCAACAATATCTGGCGAGTCTTGACCATTGCTTCGCTGATCTCGCCCGACAGGTCGAGCTGCAACTGCTCAAAGCTGGCCTTAATGGCGGCCGGGTCGCGGCAATTTTGGTATATGTCGGCGATGCGCCGTTCGAAGTCCACGCCCGAGCCGATGGCCCCGAGTACTTCATCACTTGCCCCGAAAACGCCTTCGAAGAGCTGGAATTTCTGCGCCAGCAATTCGTACACGCGCGCATCGGCTTCATTGCTGCGGTCGACAAAATTGACCACCACCACGTCGTACTTCTGGCCGTAGCGATGGCAGCGCCCGATGCGTTGTTCGATGCGCTGCGGATTCCAGGGCAGATCGTAGTTAATGACCAAGGAGCAGAACTGGAGGTTGATGCCTTCCGCCCCTTGTGCCGCGCCAGCCAATCCTTGTAGATCGCCTGAGCGCGAGCGTCACTGTTGGTGCCGTTGAAGAGGACGATGCCCTCGCCGTAGTGTGTGTCGGCCAGCAGCGACAGAATGTACTCTTGGGTGCGCCGGGACTCCGTAAAAATGATCGCTTTCCTGGGCGCGCCCAACCGCTCCAGTTCAGCAAATGCGCGCTCCAGGGCGGTCAGAAGTGCTTTGCCTTTGGCGTTGTCGCGGATGTTGGTCGCAAGCTGCCTGAACTGCCGAAGTTCGGCAATCTCTTGTGCTATCGCATCGCGCTCGTTGGGCGTTGGCGGTGCGCTGCTCGGGTCTGGCCCGTTGCGCTCGTCGGCGCTGTCTTCATCGACAAGTTCGTCGAGCGATTCAAAGTCCTGGTCCAGCACTTCGGCGAGATCAGGAACGTCCGGGGACTCGTCGAGCTCCCCTTGCAATCGCTTGGCCATGGTCTCCATGGCCCCGGCAATGGCGTGGGTGGAGGACGCAAGCAGCTTCCAGAGCACCAGCGAGATCAACTGGCGCTGGCCCGCCGGCAGCGCTTTGAGATTGGGCCGCCGCAGGTAGTCTGCAACGAGGCTGGATAGTTCGCGTTCCTCGCTGGAGGGAGTGAATTCCTCGACGATGGCCCTGCGCGCGGTGTACGGGACGTACTGCTGAACCTGGCGGCGCAGCGTTCGCTTGCAGACCGGCGCTAGCCGGCCTCGCAGTGCGGCGAATGCCTGCTCTCTTGGCTGGGCGGTGAACTGGGATCGAAAGCTGTCGATGTCACCGAAGACTCGGTCATCGATCATGCTGACCAGACCGTAGAGTTCCAGCAGCGAGTTTTGCAGCGGCGTGGCGGTCAGCAGCACCTTGGAGTGGACATGGGCCAGCGCTTCTTTCAGCGTCTTGGCGATGACGTTGCTGGTCTTGTAGACATTGCGCAGACGATGCGCTTCGTCGAGGACCACCAAGTCCCAGGCGATGTCCTTGATGTCGTCTGCTTTGGACTTCGCAAACTGGTACGAGCAGATCACCGGCCCCGATGCTATCAGGAATGGGTTCTGGCGTTCCTGCTTGCGGATGGTGTTGTAGTTCCTGGTTTCAAGGATCAGGCCCTGCAGGCTGAACTTGTCCTGCAGCTCCTGATGCCACTGCTTGCGCAAGTTGGCGGGCACGATGATCAAGATGCGGCGACGGCGTTCGGCCCAGCGTTGCGAGATGACCAGTCCGGCTTCAATGGTTTTTCCGAGCCCGACTTCGTCCGCCAGGATGACGCCGCGCGAGAGTGGATTGCTGCAGGCAAACAGCGCCGCATCGATTTGGTGCGGGTTGAGGTCAACCTGCGAGTCGACCAGAATGGATGCGAGCGACTCCACGGAATCGCTCGCAGCGCGTCGAGTCAGCAGCCATGCGTAGTATTGTCGCTGGTGCAACGCCAGCAACGTCATGGTGCCGGATGCTTTTGTTGCCAGTGGCGGGCGATGTCGATGCGCCGGCAAATCCACACGCGTTCGTGTTTTTCGATGTGATCGAGAAAGCGTTGCAGGGCAATGAAGCGGCCGGGGCGTCCGAGGATGCGGCCGTGCATGCCGATCGAGAGCATGCGCGGGGTGTGCTCGCCTTCGGCGTACAGCACATCGAAGCTGTCGCGCAGGTAATCGAAAAAATGGCCAGCGGTGTTGAAACCTTGTGGGGTGGCAAAGCGCATGTCGTTGCAATCGAGCGTGTACGGCACCACCAGGTGCGGCTGGCTGCCGCCATCGTCGCGCGTCACCGAGGTCCAGAACGGCAGCTCGTCGCCGTAGTAATCCGAGTCGTAGGCAAAGCCGCCGTGCTCGACCACCAGGCGCCGGGTGTTGGGGCTGTCGCGGCCGGTGTACCAGCCCAGCGGGGCGCTGCCGGTAAGTTCGCGGTGAATCTGCACCGCCCGCGCCATGTGCTCGCGTTCAACCTCGGGTGCGATGTTCTGGTAATGGATCCAGCGCCAGCCATGCGCGGCGATCTCGTGGCCGGCATCGATGCAGGCGCGGGTGAGTTCGGGATTGCGCTGCATCGCCATCGCCACCGCGAACACGGTCAGCGGCAGGCCGCGACGCTGAAATTCGTCGAGTATGCGCCAAGCACCAACCCGGCTTCCGTATTCGTAGATCGACTCCATGCTCAGGTGCCGATCCGGATAACTGGCAGCACCAATGATTTCGGACAGAAACTGCTCGCTGCCTGCATCGCCATGCAGCACGCAGTTTTCGCCGCCTTCTTCCAGGTTCAGTACGAACTGCACCGCCACCCGCGCCTGGCCCGGCCAATCGGCGAAAGGCGGGGTTTGGCCGTAGCCGGTGAGGTCGCGCGGGTAATCAGGTGTTGCTGGCATCGAGGCGGTGCTTCTGGCGGGGCAATGCGCCAGTGTCGCCAATGCGCCGCCGTTTGCGCAAGCGCTACGGATGCAAACGTGCGATGGGTTACGGGCGCTTACCCACCACCAGCAACAGCCCGCCAGCAATGATTGCCGCTACTCCGGCCCACAGTGGCACGTTGACGCGTTCTTTTTCGGCCACGCTCATATGCAGTGGCCCGATGTCGGCGTGGTGGGTTTCGCTGGTGTAGCTGAAGCCGCCGTAGGCCAGCGCGAGAGCGCCGAGCACGATCAATGCCAGTGCAACAACTTTCAGTGCGTTCATTGCGGTGTTCCTCGGTGGCTATAGTCAATGGCTGGTGGTGCAGCTACAGGCGCCGGCCCTGAATGACGCGGATCAATACCACGACGATCGCGACGACCAACAGGATATGGATGAACCCACCCAGCGAGTAAGACGTCACCAGGCCCAGCGCCCACAGGATCAGCAGGATGATTGCAATGGTTTCCAACATGAGAATATCTCCGGGTTCAACTGCGTGGATTCGCACAGTGCAAGGATGGATCAGCTGTGGCTGCTCGTCGGTGTGTTGCCGAACATAGCTGTCGTTGTGGTGGTGCGTTACGCGTTGAGAAACTCGACAAGGTGATCGCTCACCTCATCGGCACGCTCTTCCATCAGCCAGTGCTCAGCCTGCTTAATCCAAACCAGGCGCGAATTGGGAAGGGTCTGGTGCAATAAAGTGGCGTATATGGGTTTCTGGAACTCGTCGTTTTCAGCCCAGGGCCTGCCCCAGACTTGATCTGGGGCGCGTTCCCATAAAAGCACCTTACGGCGCGTTTGGTGGTTTGCCATTCGCGGCTGTCGGCGACGTTTCCGGCGCGGGTGCCCAGCGCAGCGGCACCCGGATGGGTGCGGTCGGGTCAACTAGTCCGGTGCGTTGAGTCTGCACCCGAGGCACGTTATCGCGGCCAGGCAGCCACGCCATCCGCATGAGTCCGGTGAATGCGTCGAACATGAGACGAGCCCCTGTAGCCATCGGTCGGTGTCACGCCATATGCGTTATAGCGTGATTGCTGGCTGCGATCTGTTCGTCAGCACACACAACCGGTTCTGCGCGAGATGGAGAAGCAAGGCGCAAGGAATTGACGCCACTGTGCGGTGTCGAACATACCTGCGTGCCCCGATGAATTATCCTGAACGGGATATTCCACTAGCACCCCGCCAATTCACTACGGCCATTGCTGGCCGACGCGAGGGAGATCAGCGCATGCAAAAAATATGGTGCTCGAAGCGCTGCCTGCTGCCGTGCGCGATCGATTGAATCCGCACCTGGAGCGAGTGCCGCTGGCATTGGGCGATGTGCTTTACGAATCCGGCGATACCATGCGCCATGTCTACTTTCCCATCGATGCCATCGTGTCGTTATTGTATGTGATGGAGAACGGCGCATTCGGTGAGATTGCGGTCGTGGGCTACGAGGGCGTGGTCGGCATTGCCCTGTTCGTGGGCGGCGAGAGCACCCCGAGCCTGGTGCTGGTGCAAAGCGCCGGCAACACGTGGCGTCTGCCCGGGCAAGTGCTCAAGGACGAGTTTCACCGCCATACCGAGTTGCAGTTTCTGCTGCTGCGCTATACCCAGGCATTGATTACCCAGATGGCGCAGACGACGGTATGCAATCGCCATCGCTCGATCGATCAGCAGTTGTGTCGCTGGTTGCTGCTGTCGCTGGATCGGCTGTCTGGCAGTCAACTGGCGATGACGCAGGAACTGATCGCGAACATGTTGGGGGTGCGCCGAGAGGGTGTTACCGAAGCGGCCGGAAAGCTGCAAAAGGCCGGGCTGATCGACTACAGCCGCGGCCTGATCACGGTGCTCGATCGCCCCGGTCTGGAACACCGCTGTTGCGAGTGTTATGCGGTGTCGGCCCGCTGGTGTGCTGTCCGGCACCAGCGGCTCTTTTCGCTGTGGCAGTGTGCTGCTGGCAAGTGCGGATGGTCGTACTTGGCTGTACGTTCAGGGTTGCTCCGGCAGCTGTGTGCCCTCAGTAATACCGGTAACGGCTGTAGCCGTAGCCAAATCCGTAGCCGAAGCCGTAAGGCACGGCGCGATAATCGTTGCGCTCCTCTGGCCACAGGTAGATCACGTCGGCGGCGACGCGCGGGTGCTTGTAATCGTATTCACCAACCTTGCGGGTTTCCACATTGTCGATACGGCCGACCACGGTAATTTCACGGCCTTCGGCAAAAATCTTGGGATCGTAGAAGCCTTCGCGGCAGGCGAGAAAACGACCGTCGGTCTGGTCGTCATCGGTAGGCCGGGCAGAGCGGCCCAGCGGTTTGCCGACAACCTGAAAACAGGTGCTGTCGCTGAGTGGTTCGGTGGCGGCTATCAGGCCGCCCCAGCGCACGGTGTCGCCAACACCCTGACCCTCGCTGGCATCGTGCGGCGTGATGGTGCTGAAGGTGCCACGCAACGGGCCGGGGCCAGCGGCACAGGCAGCCAATGACAACACAATGGCGGTAAGGGCGATTGGACGGATCATGGTGCTTCTCCTGAGTTCGATGAAGCGTGGCGTGGTGGCCGCATGCGATCAAGATCGCGCGCCAGCGTCTGAGTCACATCCGGCGTCAACGTGGCCTGAGCATAGCGCCAGTTGCTGAAACGCTGGCTGAGCGAGCGGATTTGGGTTGCAATCGAAGGCCATCGGCGGGCGGCGCGCTCACCATAATGCAGTGCCGGTTCATGCCGTGTGCGGGCGAGGCCGGCTCGCTCGAAGCGCTGCACCATGCGGCGCCAGGCGCGCAGCACCGGTGGCAGCGGCTGGCTTTGCTGGCGTGCCAGCCACAAAAGGGTAACGGCCAGCATCAGCAGCGCCACCACCACAAACACCGCAATGCCTTGCCAGCTTTGCTCGGGCTTGATACCCATCGCACGCAGCACCAGTTGTTGGCGCGCAGCGTCGTAGCTCAACACCAGGTCATTCCAGCCGCGTCGCAGCCAGTCCGATACATTCAGCATCGGCGCCAATGCGCCGCCAAACGAACCGATGCCCGAACCGCGGCCATAACGCTCGAATACCCGCGCTGGGTCTACTGCTGCGGTGGGATCGACACGAACCCAGCCACGTTGCGGCAGCCACACTTCAGCCCAGGCGTGGGCGTCGGATTGCTGGATCACCCAGTACTCGCCAATGGGGTTGCGGTAGCCACCCACATAGCCGGTGACGACGCGAGCCGGAACGCCGGCAGCACGCAGCAAAAATACGAACGACGAACTGAAGTGCTCGCAAAACCCGGTGCGGGTGTCATACAAAAACTCATCGACGCTGTTGCGGCCCAACGGTGGCGCGGCCAGATCGTAGTTGAAATCGGTGTTGATCCAGGCCAGTGCGCGTTCGATCATTTGGCTGTCGGTTGCGCCCTCGCGCCGCCATTGCGCGGCCAGTGCGCGGGTGCGTGGGTTGAAGCCTTGCGGCAGGCTCAACGCCAATTGGCGGTGATAGCGCGACAACTCGGGCTCGACCAGTGCATTGCTCGACGCGCTTAGTGTGTAGCGGCTCAGGCTGCGTATCGGTTCATTGGCATAGGGGCTGAGGTCGGCAGCCATGCGCCCGTTTTCCGGTGTCTGCAACGGCCAGTCCAACGCAAATAAATAACGTTTCTCGGTAGGCTCCATGGTCAGTTCGTACTGATAGCGTTGATCGCCCGCAATCAGCTGCGCCGGATCAGCGCTGCGCAGGCGGCGCTCGGGTAGCCAGGTGCGGCCATCGAAGTTCCACAGTACCGGCCCGCGCCAGTACAGCTGTCGGCGCGGCGGCTCGGCGCCGGCAAAGCGCACGCGAAATGCGGGGCTGTCATCACTCAGTACATCCAGCCAATCGCCGGGCGACATGCGGCCGCTGATACCGGTTTTGGATACCGCATTCTCCGGCACGCCCCAGATCGGTGTGCCCATGCGCGGGAATAACCAGAACCCCGCCAGTGCCAGTGGCAAGGCCAGCGCCAGGCGGCCGCCAGCACTGCGCAGGCGTGATTGCAAAGGCGGGTTGTCGGTGCCGCTGTGCTGCGCCCCGGCCAGTTGTGCGAACGCATCGAGGGTGAATGCCAGCGCCGGCAGCGCCAACGCCAACGTAATCGGACCTTGATCTTGCAGGAACGCGGCAAAGGTGGCGAACAGCGCAAATCCGGCCAGGCTGCGCGCATCGCGCAGGCTGCGCACCTCGGCCACCTTCAAGGCCAGCATCGCCAGCAACAGGGCGCAGGCGGTATCGCGGCCAAAACGGAAATCGCTGGCGATCACCACCAGTGCGCTCAAGGCAATGGTCAGCAGCAGGCGCAGCAGCATCGGCCACGGCCGCTTGCGGCTGGTCAACGCGGCAATCACGCCGGTGGCAACCAGCAACGCGGCCAGCCATAGCGGGGTTAGCCGCAGCAGCGGCAATGCTGCCAGTGCCGCCGCCAGCAGGCAGGCATTGCGGACGTGATCGGACAGGCGGGTATCAGCCATCGCCCATCTCCGCCAGCGCACGCAGGCAGGCATGGCGATGCGCCGGGCCACGCCCCGCCGCTATCAGTTGCTGTGGCAGTTCCAGCCGGTACTGGCGTTGCTGTTGTTCAGCCATGTCCACCCATGCCGCGAGCCGGCTGATGCGTGCTTCATGCGGCAAACCCAAGGTGGATGGCCAAGCAAGGCATTGTTCATTGGCAATGGGTTGCTCGTATTCACGTACCAGCAACTGGCCGGCACGCGCCGAGGATTTCCAGGCGACATCGCGCATCGGGTCGCCGCTGCGATAATCGCGCAGATGGTGCAGTTCGTCGCCACGGCCGCGATGGGCCTGTTCGCTGCCCACCCCGGTAGCGCTGGGCAGCGGCGGCGGGTTGGCTTCGGCGCGCGGATACACCAACACCTGGGCGCGCGGCCAGAAGTAGCACCAGGCTACCGCCAGGCCGAGCGGGAAACGGGTCTGTACGCGGATCCGTGGTGGTTGTTGCCAGCCACGGTGTGCCGGCGTCCAGTCAACACGGATCCGCTGCGCCTGATCGCCGAGCAGTGATGCAGCCGTGGCTGTTTGCTCGCAGTCGAGCAGTAATCCTGGCCGGTCACGCCGGCCATCGCCCTGCAACAGACAGCGCAGCGGCATCACGTTGCCGGCAGCGATCGGCTCGGCCTGCAATGCCAGCAGCTGCATGCCGCTGAGATTCAGGTGCGCACGCACGAAGCTGTTGTGGACGGCAGCAGCGAGTAGAAAGCCGAGCATCAACGCGGGGTTGTTGTTGTAGTTGAGGGCGCCGAGCAGCATGGTGGCCAGCAATGCAGCAATGAATCCGCCAAACGGGGTTGGCAGCACGTATACCCGCTGCCGGTTGATTGTGGCCGGCAGTGCTTCGGGCGCGCGTGGCCGTGCCCACCCGAGAAAGCGCTGGCGCCATGCGCTTGCCACGGCTCAGTCCACCGCCACTTCGGCCAGAATAGCGCGCGCCAATGTGGCACGTTCATCGCCGTGGCCTTCGCTGGCCAGACGATGCGCGCTGACCTCGACAAACACGCTTTGCACATCTTCTGGCAGCACATGCTCACGCGCATGAAGCAAGGCATGGGCCTTGCCGGCACGCAGCAACGCCAGCCCAGCACGTGGTGACAGGCCAACACGCACGCCCGGGAAGCGGCGGCTGTGTGCCAGCAGCGCCTGGATGTAATCAATCAGCGCCGCACTGGCGTGAATGGCGGTGACGGCCTTGCGCAGAGTGATCAACTGCTGCGCATCGAGCAGCGGTTGTGCTTGTTCGATCAGGTGCCGGCGATCGGCACCGATCAGCATCGCGCGCTCGGCAGTGGCATCGGGATAACCCAGCGCGATGCGCATCAAGAATCGATCGAGTTGGGAGTCGGGTAACGGGAATGTGCCGACCAGATCGACCGGATTTTGGGTGGCGATCACGAAAAATGGCTGCTGCAGGCGGTGGCAGACACCATCGACGGTGATCTGGTGTTCGGCCATCGCTTCCAGCAGGGCACTCTGGGTGCGCGGCGGCGCACGATTGATTTCATCGGCAAGCAGCAATTGGGTGAATACCGGGCCGGCGTGAAAGACAAAGCGCTGCTGCCCTTGATCGAACACGCTGACGCCGAGGATGTCCGACGGCAGCAGGTCGGAGGTGAATTGCAGGCGGTGAAAATCCAGGCCAACACTGGCCGCCATGGCGCGCGCCAGTGTGGTTTTGCCAAGCCCTGGCAGGTCTTCGATCAGCAAATGGCCTTCGGCCAGCAGGCAGACAAAGGCCAGGCTGATTTCATGGCGCTTGCCCAGTACCGTGGCATTGACTTGCGCAATGGCCTCGTTGAGTGCCGCACGCGCTGGCTGCACCGTAGAATGATCCGCCTGTTGCTGCTTGAGTGTGTTGTGATCGACCATGGCCTGACCCGATTGAATGATGCGGCCAGTGTAGCCCGCAGTGCCGACTGTGCCATGGCCGACCGCCATGCTCGCGTGAAGTTCCTGCTGTTGTGGGCTTCGTTGTTGCTTGCCCGGCTAGTGCTCAGCGTGTATTTGCCGCTGTTTGGCGACGAGGCATTCTATTGGCTGGAAGGCCAGCACCTGACCTGGGCTTATTCCGATCTGCCGGCGGCAACCGCCGCGTTGGCGCGGCTCGGGGTGGAGCTGGGTGGTAACCACGCTTGGGCATTGCGCCTGCCGTTTGAACTGCTCGCCGCACTGATGCCGTGGCTGGTGATTGCGATTGCCCGCCATCTCGGCGTGCGCGGCGCACGCGCCTGGCAGGCGGGCATGCTGGCGGTATTGCTGCCGCCGCTGGCCGGGCTGGGGATAATGGCAATGCCCGACGTGCCACTCACGTTGGCGATTTTGCTGTGTGTGGAGGCGGTGCTGGCACTGCTCGCGCGGTTTTCCACGGCGGCTTTGCTACGTCTGGCGCTGGGTCTGGTGCTCGGCGGATTCAGCCACTATCGCTTTGCCTTGCCGTTGCTGGTGGCCGGCATTGCCTTGCTCGCGAGTGCCGATGGGCGGGCATTGCTGCGGCGCCCGGTGTTGTGGCTGGTGGCGGCGGTTGGCGCATTGGCGTGGGCGCCATTGCTGCTGTGGAATTGGCGTCATCACGGTGCGGGTCTCACGTTTCAGTTGGCGGAGCGCCACCCGTGGCAGTTCCATGGCGAT
Organism: Gammaproteobacteria bacterium HGW-Gammaproteobacteria-2; assembly: GCA_002840015.1. GTDB lineage: Bacteria > Pseudomonadota > Gammaproteobacteria > Xanthomonadales > Xanthomonadaceae. The sequence continues at coordinate 95,778 of PGZE01000011.1, forward strand.
GGCATGTTGTTCGTACCGATCCAGTTGCTGTTGTTGACGCCACTGCTGGCGCTGGCGATGGGCTTGGCGGTGCGGCGTGGCTGGGCCGGTTGGCGTGCGCAGGGCGATGCGCGGCTTGGCTTCGTGTTGATCGCCTCGCTGCTGTTGTTGACGGCGTATTTCGTGCTTGGATTCTTTGCCGATCAGCAGCGTGTGAGTTTTCACTGGCCGCTGCCGGCTTACCTGCCGCTGCTGGCGTTGGTGCCGGCGGTGCTGGCTGATTGGTGGCCAGTTTGGCGACGTGCCGCCTGGGCGCTGCTGGCGTTTGGCACACTGTTGACACTGGCTTTTCTGGCTGCGATAAGCATGCCGGCAGTGCGCAGTTACTTGGCAGCGGGTAGCGGCTACCCGGACAATTTTGCCGGTTGGTCGCAGGTGGCTGCGCGCGCGAGCGAGGCGCTGCGCGAGATGCCAGCCGACACGCAATTGATTGCCGATAATTTCATGCTCGCGGCACAACTGGGCTTCGCGCTGGACGGCAAGCCAGTGGCGGTGCTCGATCATCCGCTCAACCACAAGCATGGCCGCGCCGCGCAACTGGCGTTATGGGGCAGGGTGCCCGCGCCCGGGCCATTGCCACGGCCAAGCCTGCTGGTGGTCGAAGACACTGCGGTGGCGCTCAAGGATCGCCTGCGCGCTTATGCGCGTGGTTGCGAACGGCATGGGCCGCTGCCGGTGCCCGAGGTGCTCAACGTCGATCATGGGCGCAAGCGGTTTTTGCTGTATCGCCTGTTGCATGCGCCTGAATCCGATGCGTGTGTGTTGCCGGCACTGGCCTGGATCGATCAGCCACTGGCGGGGGCCAGCGTTGCCGGTGAGGTTGCGGTGCGTGGCTGGGCATTCAAGGATGGCGCCAGCGTCGCGCGGGTCGAGATCAGCGTCGATGGCGCGGTGGTTGCACAGGCGCAATACGGTTTGCCAGCGCCGCATGTCGCTGCGTACTGGCGCATTTCGCGCGACCGCGCGCACCCGGATGTCGGCTTCAGTGCGACATTTGACAGCGCCGGATTGGTATCGGGCCGGCATTGGCTGGGGCTGGTCGTGCATGGCCGCGATGGCAGCATCGAGCCATGGCCGGAACAGGTGTTTATGGTGGACTGATTGCGAAAGCGCAACAGTGCAACAGTGCAACAGTGCAACAGCGCAACAGCGCAACAGCGCAACAGCAGTCCGCAAAGGGCGCAAAAGACGCAAAGAAGGCAAAGATTCTTCCGTTTCTGCGGGGAAACACGGAACACGCCGGGGTCCAGTCTGTTGGCTGCAATGGATTTCCGATTTACGCGCACTGCGTGCTCGCCCTTCGGGCCGCCTTAGCGTTCGGGCGCTGCGCGCCTCGTCGCGGGAATGACGAACGCCGGGAATGACGAACACCTACGTATTCAGACCACCATTGGCTTCAATGCGTTCTTTGCGTCTTTTGCGGGCCGATGTTTTTCAGGTTTTCCCCGCTACCCGGTCAAACCCGTAACAGGGTCGGCTCTTGCAACAACGCCAGTTGTTCCTGCAATTGCCCGATCACCTGTTCCCAATGCCGCGGCTCGGCAAACCACGGGAATGCCGCGGGGAACGCGGGATCGTGCCAGCGGCGTGCAATCCAGGCGTTGAAATGCAGCAGGCGCAGGCTGCGCAGGGCTTCGATCAAGCCCAGTTCGCGCGTGTCGAATCGCGCAAACACCTCGTAACCTTCCAGCAGCCAGCGCAGTTGCTCGCTTTGTTCATCCACCGATCCCGATAGCAGCATCCACAGGTCTTGTATCGCCGGGCCATTCATGCAGTCGTCGAGATCGACGAAATGCGCCTGGTCGCCGCGCCACAGGATATTGCCCGGATGGCAATCCCCGTGCAGGCGGATCTCGGCCAGCGGTTCGGCCCGCTCGAATACCGCTTCCACCTGATCGAGCACGGCTTCGGTGAGAATCTCGAAATTGGCTTCCAGCTCGGGCGGCAGCCAGTCGCCGTCGAGCAGGGTATCGACCGGCTCTTCGCCGAAGCGCTCGATGCTCAGCTCCGGGCGATGCTCGAATGCGCTGCGTGCGCCGAGTGCGTGGATGCGGCCAAGGCTCAGGCCAAGGGTGCGCAGGGTGTCGGCGCGGCCCAGTTCCGGCGCGTGCCCGCCCTGCAGCGCGAACAGCGCAAAACGCAGATCGTCGTCGTGGTGCAGGGTCTGCCCGTGCAACCGGTCGGGCGCCACTACCGAGACGCCGTTTTCCATCAACTCGATGGTGAAGGCGTGTTCTTCGAGAATCGCCGCGTCGCTCCAGCGCGCTGGGCGATAGAACTTGGCTACGCGCGGTGCGCCGTCCTCGATGCCGATCCGAAACACCCGGTTTTCGTAGCTGTTCAGCGCCAGCACCCGGCCGTCGCAGCGCAGGCCCAGGGTTTCAATGGCCTGTATCACCCGCTGTGGGTCAAGGCCGAGATAAGGCTGTTGGGAATGCGATTTCATGCCTTGATGCTATGTCACCCGGCCGCCGCTGTCGCTGATTGCGCGACCGTGCCATTAGTTCAGTTGACTATAGCGAGATAGATAATAGTATTGATTGCAACATACGCGGTACGGCGGAGCGACGCCCGCCGTGGCCGAAACGCAGCAACCGACGGGCCCAGCGCATGAGCGAAACGCACGACAACGCAATCCGCAAGTTCCAGAAGGAGTTGGCCACCGGTACGGTGGCACTGGTGTTGCTGGCAGTGTTGGCTCAGGCGGCGGAGCCGTTGTACGGCTATCAGATCGCCAAACGCCTTGAAGCCAGCGGCGGTGCGCTGGGCGGCAAACTCAGTGCCTTGTATCCGGTGCTGCGCAATCTGGCGGAGGCGGGTTTGCTCGACAGTTACGTGGAGCCATCGGTTGCCGGCCCGCCGCGCCGCTACTACCGCATCACCGTGTCGGGCCATGAGGTACTGGCGGCCTGGCGCCACATCTGGGGTGCCACCCGCGATGCGGTGGATGCTGCGCTTGCCGATGACAATGCTTGAACTCCGATGCCACCAACAGTAAGGACACCGCGATGAATGCCAAAATGCCCGCTACCTCGATCGAGCAATACCTTTCGCAATTGCGCGTAGCATTGGCCGATGCCGATCCAGCGCTGTTGCAGGATGCCTTGTACGATGCCGAGGAATACCTGCGCAGCGAGTTGGCCGCGCAGCCGGGGCGCGACCCGGCGGTGGTGATTGCCGAGGTCGCCAGCAGCTATGGTGCGCCCGAGGAAGTGGCGGAGATCTATCGCCAGACCGAAGTGAAGGTGGCGCGTGCGCTGAAGCCACCGCCGCCTCGGCAGCGACGTTCGTCACTGGGCCAGTTCTTTGCAGTGGCTGCCGATCCGCGTACCTATGCATCGCTGTTCTACATGCTGTTGTCGCTGGCCACCGGTATTTTCTATTTCACCTGGGTTGTTACCGGCTGGAGCCTGTCGTTCGGGTTGCTGATCCTGATCATCGGCATTCCGTTCATCGTGCTGTTCTTCGCCTCCACGCGGCTGCTGTCGTTGGTGGAAGGTCGCATCGTGGAAACCATGCTCGGCGAACGGATGCCGCGGCGACCGCTGTATTCCACCCGCGGGCAGCCGTTGCTCAGTCGTATCGGCGGCATTTTCTCCGATCCGCGTACTTGGTCAACCTGCCTGTACATGCTGTTGATGTTGCCGCTGGGCATCATTTACTTCACGGTGACGGTTTCGGGCTTCAGCGTTGCGCTTGCATTGATCGTCGCGCCGGTGGTGCAACTGCTCAGCGGGGCAGGATGGCTTTACATCAATGGCGATGTCGATTTCACCCCATCGCTGTGGCTGGCACCATTGATTGTCACGGCTGGCGTGGCGCTGTTGTTCACCATGCTGCATCTGGTGCGCGGTGTTGGCCGCCTGCACGGCAAGCTGGCCAAACACTTGCTGGTGAAGGTGGCGCAACACGATTGAGTCATCGTGTGCAGGTCCGCGCTCAGGCCCGCTCCAGCGCCATCGCATCGGCTGCAACAGGTGCTGCCAGCCAGATTTGCGCGCCCGCGTCGGTAAACCTGGCGTCACTCAGCGCGCGTCGGTAAAAGCTGGCGGGGCGGGCGATATAGCCATCGAGGTCGCCCTCGATGTCATCGCCACGGCAGAACGCTTCGATGAAGGCGATGCCGTGGCACATTTCGGCAAAACCGCGCAGACCGCGTTTGAGTTCGGCGCTGGGCAGATAATGCAACACATCCGAGCACACCAGCAGGTCGGCTGAAGGGCCGAAACGCAGGCTGTCGAGTTGCGCAAATCGCGCCAGTCGCAGGTTGCGGCTGCGGCCATAGCGACGAACCGCATACTCGCTACTGTCGATGCCGAGATAATCGATACCGGGGCGGATCGCGTGCAGGGCCGCGCGCCAGCGGCCCTCGCCGCAGCCAACATCGATCACGCTGCGCAGCGGCCGACCGAGGTAATACTCGGCACTTGCCACCGCCAGCGCGGCCTTGCGTGCCAGCACGCCGGGTGCCTGGATTGCGCGCTTTCGGTACCAGCGATCAAAGTAATCGCGGTCGTAGGTCTTTGCGATTGGCACTTAAACGATCAGCACTACGGCAACGCCCCACACACCAAGCCCGAGCAGGCCGAGCAGGGCAAGAAACGAGATCGCAAAGCCCGGGCCACGCTTCTCGGCCGCCTTCAGATAAGCGGTCATGTACAGCACCCGTCCCAGTAGCCATACCGCGCCGAGCACGGCGGCGATGTTGGCGGAACTGTAGCTGCCGGCAACCCACAGCGCCGGCAGAAACATCACCGCGGCTTCCAGGGTATTGGCCTGTACCCGGTAGGCACGTTCGAAATCGGGGTGGCCGGTAGTGGCGGGTGCCTGCACGCTGTACTTGCCGCGCGCCTTGCCGACCAGCATGGCGGTGACCATCATCAATACAACAGTCAGCAGTGTGATCAGTGCGATATACGGTGTCATCGGCTTCCCCGGGAAAATATGTGCGGGTGCCAGTGTAGTGCAGTGGCGCGCTGTCGGGGAACAGGATTGCATCATTGCTGCGCCCGTCCCGCCGTCAACCGCTTCGCGGTTACGTCGCCCGCAGGGTGTCTACAGATGCCATGCTTTCGCTCGCGCGGCCGCCCACAGGGTGGGCTACAGTAATGCTTGACGGCGTTTGTGGGAGCGCGCCCCAGATCAAGTCTGGGGCAGGCTCTGCGCGCGAAGCTCTTTCGCCAGTTCGTTCGCCGGCAGGCCGGTTCCCACTGGAGCACTGGCACGCACAGAAGCACTGGCTCCCACAGAAGCACTGGCTCGCACCGGCGTGCAACACAGTTGCTACAAAGAGCGGTTGTCCCCACTTGTAGGCGCCCACCCTGTGGGCGACCCTTTCGATGCCGCTGCCGTTAGCTGCCATTGACCCGCTACACTGCGCAAGCCGATTGATAACGGAGTGTGGTGGATGGCCGACAACCAGTTTTCCCTGCTTTCGCAGCGTCGCTTCCTGCCGTTCTTTCTTACCCAGGCATTGGGTGCGTTCAACGACAACGTATTCAAGAACGCGCTGGTCATTCTGATCGCATTCAAGGTGGTTGGGCTGAGCAGCGATGACATCAACTTCTGGTCGAACCTGGCTGCCGGCTTGTTTATCCTGCCGTTTTTCCTGTTTTCCGCCAGCGCCGGGCAATGGGCGGAAAAAAACGAAAAATCGGGTTTGATCCGCAAGATCAAGTTGCTGGAAGTGGCGATCATGGGATTAGCCGCGCTCGGCTTTTGGCTCAACAGCCTGCCGTTTCTGCTTGGCGTGCTGTTTTTGATGGGCTTGCAAAGCACTTTATTCGGCCCGGTGAAATATTCGGTGCTGCCACAGTTGCTCAAACCCGGTGAATTGCTGGGTGGCAATGCCCTGGTTGAAGCCGGTACGTTTCTGGCGATTTTGCTCGGCACGCTTGCCGGCGGTGCGCTGATGGCGCTTTTTGTCAGTGGCACGGCCTGGGTGTCGGTTACCGTGATCGGGATTGCGCTTGCCGGCTATGTGATGAGCCGGTCTATCCCCGCGATTCCGGCAAGCGCGCCAGACCTGAAGATCAACCGCAACCCGTTCACCCAGACTATCCGCACCCTGGCCTGCCTGCGCGGCAACCGGGCGGTTTTTTATGCGGTGCTCGGGGTCAGTTGGTTCTGGTTTTTTGGCGCTACCTTTCTCGCCCAGATCCCCAATTACACGCGCGAGTTTCTTGGCGGCAATGAAGAAGTTGCGCCACTGGTGCTGACCTTGTTCTCACTGGGGATTGGCGTTGGCTCGTTGTTGTGTGAGCGGCTTTCCGGGCGGCGGGTGGAAATCGGTCTGGTGCCATTGGGTGCGCTGGGCCTCACCGTGTTCGCGCTCGATCTGTACTTTGCGCGGCCGGTTGGCAGTGTGCAAACCGGGCTGAGCGCGATGCAGTTTCTCACCGCGCCGGGTAATGTGCGGGTGATGATCGATCTGCTCGGCATCGGCCTGTTCGGCGGCTTTTACATCGTGCCGCTGTACGCGTTGATCCAGAGCCGTGCCGATCCCGAGCGCCTGAGCCGCATCATCGCCGCCAACAATATTCTCAACGCCCTGTTCATGGTGGTGGCTGCGTTGATGGCGATGGCGCTGTTCCGCGCTGGTTTGAATATTCCGCAGGTGTTTTTGCTCAACGCGCTGCTCAACGTGCTGGTGGCGGTTTACATTTTCAGCCTGGTGCCCGAGTTCACCATGCGTTTCATGAGTTGGCTGATCGTCGGCGTGCTTTACCGCTTGCACACGCGTGGCACCGACCGCGTTCCCGATGAAGGGCCGGCGCTGGTGGTGTGCAACCACGTCAGCTTCGTCGATGCGTTGATCGTGATGGGCGCGGTGCGGCGCCCGATCCGTTTCGTGATGTATCACAAGATCTTCCGCATTCCGGTGTTGCGCTGGATTTTCCGCATTGCCCGCGCCATTCCGATTGCCCCGGCCAAGGAGGACGCCGCGTTGATGGAGCGGGCATTTGCCGAAATCGATGCCGCACTGGCGGCGGGCGAGGTGGTTGGCCTATTCCCGGAGGGGCAGCTCACGCTCGATGGCGAGATCGGCGGTTTTCGCAGTGGTGTCGAGCGCATTCTTGCGGTACGGCCGGTGCCGGTAGTGCCGATGGCGCTCAAGGGAATGTGGCGCAGTATGTGGAGCCGACGCAATCAGCGGATGTATCGCGCGCGCCTGCCGCAGCGGTTTCGCGCTCGGGTGGAGTTGGTGGTTGGCGATCTGCTGCCAGCACAGCAGGCCAGCGCCAGCGCACTGGAGGCGATCGTGCGCGAACTACGCGGCGATGCCGCGTAACGTCGCCAGATCAGTTCGCCCAGCCAGCCAATACAAACATTGCAAGTACTGCCAGCCAGACCAGCAGGATGCGCCAGACCAGACTCATCGCATCGCGCAGCGCCAGCAATGCCGGTGCCTCGCCGATCGGTTCATCGCCATCGGCCGCTTCGGCAGCGAGTTCGCAGCTTACGCTGGCATGGGCTGCGGCAAACAGAAAATCGATGTTCAGCCGCCAGCCGTCACGTTGCCAATCCCGCCAGGCCGCGAGCACGTTATCGAAGTTGGCTACCAGTGCCAGCGCCAGGGTCATCAGGTGCGCAGCGGGCCATTCCAGGATTGCCCGCGTGCGCCGTATGACTTCGCGATGGCGCTCCGGCAGTTGCCCGTCGCGGCTGGCGAGGGTGAGCAGGCGATAGCCGATGGCGCCCATCGGGCCCAGCAGCAAAAACCACAGCAGCACCGCAAACCAGCGTTGCAATGCGCCAGCGAACACCGCGCTGACCATGCTGGCAGGCTCAATCAACACCTCGCCGTCGGGATTGAGATGTGCAGCCAGTTCGCGCGTGCTGTCCGGGTCGTCAGCATGTAATAGATGGTCAACATCCTGATCCAGATCGCGCGGGCCCCAGGCATAAAACAGGCTTGCCAACGAAAACACGAACAGCGGCAGACCAAAAAACCGTTGGTGAAGCGTGGCAGTGAGCAGTGCGATGACAAGCACAGGTACGCCAATGCTGATTGTTGCAGCCCACGGCCCTTGCCAAACGCTGCGCAATCCAGCCTGTTGGCTCAACCAGTGCAGCCAATGTGTGAACCAGTGAAATTGGCGCAAGCCGGCCAGTGGCTGGACCATGTGGCCTAGCACCAGAGCAATCACAACGGCAAGAAGTGTGGCTGACATGGGTTTGTGTTTATGGTGGGTGACTCAATGATAGCCCGGATATGCTGTTTGCAACCTCTCGAAACCTGCCGCGAGAGCCGATTGCGGCCTGTGAATCCGCAACCACCCGTCGCTACGCTGCATTTTGTGCGCTGCCTGCGCGGCGCATTCGGGCTGCTTGTGTCGGTGAGTTCCGTGCATTGCCCGACGTAATCACTTTGCGCGCTGTCCTGTGCTCGAACGTCTTGACCCAGCTAATCCGGCCATTTTGCCAGCCAACCATCCAGCAGATGTCGCGAGATCGACACGCGCGGAGGAGGCAGTATCGTGCCATTGGCGAGGGCGGCGCGCAGTGCGGGAGCGGTGATCCACAAGGCGTCTTCAAGTTCGTTGCCAAGCTTGGGGGGGTGCAGTGGCGCGTACGCGCTGAAGCCCAACATCAATGATGCGGGAAATGGCCACGGTTGCGAGGCGATGTACTGGCAGTTTGACAACGGCAATCCGACCTCTTCCATCGCCTCGCGCAGTACGGTGTCCTCCAGGCTTTCCCCTGGCTCGACGAAGCCGGCGATCAACGAGTAACGCCGTTCCGGCCAGCTGGCCTGACGCGCCAACAGGATGCTGTCGCCGTTGCTGATCACGACGATGACGGCAGGGTCGGTGCGTGGAAAATGATCGATGTTGCACGATGGGCAATGCGCAACATGGCCGGCGCGGGTCAGAATCAGTTCGCTGGCACATGCGCTGCAATAGCGGGTGCGCTGCTGCCACAGGGTGAGCGCACGGGCATAGGCGCCGATGCCGGCCTGCAAGGGATCAAAACGTGAAGCGGCGGTGCGCAGGTCGAGCCATTGCGGCACCTCGAACCCGGCTTCATCGCTGGTGATCGCGAACCACGCCTGTTGCTGGTGCAGGCCGAGAAAGCTGGCCTGGTGCCAGTGCTCGCTGAACTGCGCGGTATGCGCGACATGCAGACAGTCACCGTCGCCGCTCGCGGCCAGACGACCCTCGCGATCTACCTTGACCAGGCAGCAGCCGGAAATGAGCGCTTGCAGGCTGTCGGGTTGGTCACGCAGGTGTTCGGCGCGATCCAGTGTGGTGAACGCAGGGGTGGGCTTGGTACTCACACCGTGAACGAGCTTCCGCAGCCGCAAGTTGTCTTGGCGTTGGGGTTGCGGATCACGAATTGCGCGCCGGTCAGAGATTCGCTGTAATCGACTTCGGCGCCCATCAGGTATTGCAGGCTGAGCGGGTCAACCAGCAGCTCGACATCGTCGGTGCGTACGCTGACGTCGTCCTCGGCCCGCTGTTCATCGAAAGTGAAGCCGTACTGGAAGCCTGAGCAACCACCGCCAGTGATGTATACGCGCAGCTTCAGGGCGTCGTTGCCTTCTTCCTTGATCAACTCACGCACCTTGCTGGCTGCGGCGTGGCTGAACAACAACGGCGATTCAAGTTGCTGGTATGTGGGTGCGTTCATGGCAGCAGCATGGGGGTGATGTGTCCGCTAATCAAGGGTTGCCCTCAGGTATTGTCAGTGTTGTCGGCGCTCGGGCCACTGAGTTGTTTGGGCGGCAGTTCGTCGTGGATCAAACGGCCGGTGATCATCGCGCCGGCAGCCATCTCCACCACACGGTAATGAATATTGCCTTGTACCCGAGCGTGGGCGCCAAGCTCGATGCGGTCGCTGGCGTACAAGTCGCCGTCGAGCTGGCCGTTGACGATAACCACCGGCACTCGTACCTCGCCCTCGATGAAGCCGTGCTCGGACAGGGTGAGAATCGCCTTGGCGCCCTCTTCGGCGCACACCGCGCCGTGGATACGGCCCTCGACATAAAGGCCGCCGGAAAACGTGACATCACCGCGTATCGATACCTGTGACCCGATCAGGGTGTCCACCTGTCCGCTGCTGCTGGTGCTTCTTTTGTTACGACCAAGCATGGGGTTGCTCCAAATCGATTTGGGGGGCTGAAGCGTATTGTTGCAGGCAGCGTGTCGGGTTTCAGCCGCCGCCTGGAGGCATACTGGATTGCCACGGGAAAGCCTGCTCTTGCGTGCTGCCATCCGAGCGCAGGCTGATCCGAATCTGGCTTGGTGCGAAGTCGGACGGCAGCATCAGGATGCCCTCCAACTGTTGAAAATAGCGAAAGGCAAATGCCTGCGCGGCGGCATCCTTGTCCTGCACCAGCGCGGGCCATTCCAATGTTTGCAGGCGCCCGTTTTGGGTGCCATCAACCCGCATGCGCAATTCACCCTTGCTGACCTTGCCCCGATTGAGGTTTTGCGTGAGCGTAATGGAATAATGCCAGGCACCGTTGTTCTGGCTGGTGACCTGTACGCTGTGGACGTTGAGGCCTTTGCGGCGCTCGCTATTGCCGACCAAGCGCTCATAAAACGCGACATCGGCGCGCAGCTGGGCAATCTCTTCCTCGCGCTCGGTGAGGGTCTGTTGCAGGCTTTGATTGGCCGAGCGGCTGATCTCATCGGAGCGTTTGAGTGTGCTGGTATTTTGCCGCAACAACTCGATCTGCGATGCGGCCGTCTGCAATTCCTGGTGCAGGCGATGCGCCTCACGCTGTGCCACCGGCAATTCTGACGCTGCGTGCCGGGCTGAAACCAACCAGACCACCAGCAGCGAGCCCAGCCATAGCACGGCAATCGCCAGCAGCAACAGGCGTTGCTGCGGGCGCGAGGGTACGATGACAAATTGGCGTGGGAGTCTGGGTGGCGTCATGATCAGGGTCAAGGTATAGCGGTGCCGGAAGCGGACGTCAATCGCGTTTCACACGGTGAGGCTTAAAATGAACCGTAAGCCAGTGCATTGCAACGATTCAGGCCAGATGTGATGCGGTGCTGACATACTGGGCGGGTGTGGTAGCGGTGTCAAAGGCAACAGGGGGTTGCATGCAGCATGTTTCACTTGCAATAACGGCGTCTGAGCCGCTTCGCCCGATGCGCGTCAGCGCCAGAGGTGAAGTTCTGGCCGCTCGTCTGCTGGCCATGTGGAATGGTGGCTGGGATATCAATATCCTGATGCTGCTTCAGGCCGATGTGCATGCGCTGTCTGCGCTCGCTTGCGATAAGGGCCATGTGCGTTTGCGGCAAGTGGCTGCTGCCATCAACACGCTGCTGCACAAGGCTTTGGTGCAGCCGCGCCTGCCCAACGAACACGAAGCGCGAGACTTGGCGGGTTATGCGGCCGCGTTACGCGAAGTGAGTGCCGAACTGGTGCAGACTGAACCAGTTGATCGTATCCAGCGCGGCGACGTGTCGCGCGCTGAGCGTCCGCCAGCAGATTATTGGCAGCGCTGGCAGCACGCCGATTCAGCTGCCGGCAACGTGGGCGCCAATCCGCCTTGCCACGTCAGTGTGTCTCCCCTGAAACCACCTGAAGGAATTCCCGTGACTACGCCAATGAATCACGAACCGCCCGCGAGCGAGGAACCCGGCAGAGGGGCCGCAGCGGTTTTGGCCAAGCGTGCATACCACCTCACCCAGGGTGGGCCGGTTTATAGCGAGCTTGGACCATGCCTTGAGGCGGAAGGGGCAGAGCTGGAGATTCTGGATTCTGCTGATGAACTGATCGAGCTTCTTGGTGCGCTGCCGCCGGAGCTGGTAATTGTCGATGCCGGGTTCATCGAGGATATCGAGCGTATTGGCAAGGCGGTGCAAAAAGTACGCGACCACGTCGGCAACCACCTGTGCCTTGCAGTCATTCTTGAGCGGGACGAATTAGCGCTGCGATTGCGCGCTCGGCGTGCGGGCGCAGACACGCTGGTGGTGGCCCCATCGACAGTTGAAGACATTTTGCGTGTTTTACGCGCGGTGGCTGTACCGCCAGCTGGCGATCCCTACCGTATCCTGATCGTTGAATATGATCGCGCGCAAGGCGTTTTTGCCGAAAGCGTGCTGCGCAATACCGGCATGGATGCACGCGTGGTAGAAGACCCGTTGGCTGTGCTTGATACATTGCAAACCTTCAGGCCTGATCTGATCTTGATGGATTTGTACATGCCGCGCTGCAATGGCATGGAGCTGACCACACTGATCCGTGAACAGCCGGAGTTTTTGCACACTCCCATCGTGTTTCTCAGCGGCGAGTCCGATGAGGAAGTGCAATTTGAGGTGATCGATGCCGGTGCGGATGATTTTATTGCCAAGCCAGTGCGGCCACGGCATTTGATCGCTGCCGTGCAAAACCGCGTGCAGCGCGCGCGTGTGCTTGCCAATCGCGGCAGTAATCCGGGCGATGATCGCGACGCGCGTACCGGCCTGCATCATCGCGATATTCTGATGTTGCACTTGCAGGATCTGTTGGCGGCCAGGAAAGATACCGAAAGAGCTGGTGGTTTGCTGTTCCTGGAAGTCGAGGCCGCAGCACAGATACGTGAGCGACATGGGTTGGCGGCGCTCGAACAGGTGCTTGCCGATGTCGGCCGCGTGCTGGCTGGCAAGCTGCCAGTTGATGGCTATGCTGCGCGCCTCGGGGATGCCAGTTATCTGGTAGTCGATGGCAACGCCGGTTTGTCTGCGCTTGAAGCCGGCGCGGCCAGATTGCGCGCCGAGTTGATGCAACATGCGTTTTCCGTGGATGGCAAACCGCTGCGTGTACGCATTTCGGTGGGCATTTGCCCGTTTGCGGCAGTGCCAGCCGATGTGGGTGCTGTGCTTAATGCCTCCGAGAGGGCGTGTCGCAATGCACGTAGCACGGACCGTGGTATTGCCTGCCATGAACCGCCCAAGGATGCCGAGCGCGAAGCACAGGTGGGCCTTGAGAAGAGCATTCGTGATGCGATTGATGAGTCTGGATTCGAGTTTGTATACCAGCCCATCGTGGCGGTGCAGGGTGGTGAGGATGCCCAGTTCCAGTGCCTGCTGCGCTTGCGCGACAGTGATGGCAAAGTGCATCAAGCCGGTACCATCGTGCCTGTTGCCGAGCGCCGTGGCTGGATTGCCGAAGTGGACCGCTGGGCAGTCTCCGAAGCGATTGCGGTCATCGCGCGCAAGCAGGCCGAGAACAGCAAATTGCGCCTGTTTCTCACCCAATCACCGGTTAGCCTGGCCTCGCCACAGTATGCCGACTGGTTGCGCGATCAGCTGATTGCCGCTCACATTGAGCCAGAGTCGCTGGTCATCGAAATTCGCATGGACGAAGCCATTGTGCATTCGGCCACCATCGGCGAGTTTTGCCGCAGCCTTGTCCATCATGGCGTCAGTTTTTGCCTGAGCCAGTTCGAAGCAGGCCTTGATGCGGCCAGCTTGCTGGAGCATCTGCCACTGAGCTTCATCAAGTTGGGCCCGCGTTACCTGCGGGCCGCTGCTGGCGGCACGATCAAGGACGAATTGCACAACGTGATCGCAAAGGCGCATCAGCTCGGCATCAAAGTGATCGGCCATCGTGTTGAAGATCCGCAATCGGCTGCCACCCTGTGGATGGTCGGGATTGATTTTCTGCAAGGCAATCTGGTGCAACAGGCGGGTGATGCCCTGAGTTTTGATTTCAAGTCGGCTGTGCTGTGAGCAACCGATGATGGCGCATCCCGGACAAGGGGAAACCCACTTTTTCTCATGGGGGCACTGAGGTGTTTTTATTGGGTTTGCGCGTAATCACCGTGCTGGCTTTGGCCGGTGCAATCGCCATTTCGTTGCTGCTGCCGCAGCCGTTATCCGACGATTGGCGCTATCTCGCGCCTGCCTTGGTGCTGATTGGCTTGCTTGGTTTTTTTGGCGCCTGGTACCTGAGCCATAGGCAGATGCGAGCGTGTGTTGGCAGCCAGCAACTGGCGCTGGCGCATGAGCAACAACAGGTCATCCACCTCACCGAACAGGTACTGCGACACGAGCGCACGCAAAACGAACTGGTGCTGGCCAAGCGCACAGCAGAAGCCGCAGTAATGGCGAAGGGCGAGTTTCTTGCCACCATGAGCCACGAGATTCGCACCCCGCTCAACGGCATCATTCCGATGCTGGATCTATTGCAGGGATCAGGCCTTCGCCCGGATCAAACCGACTTGGTCGTAACCGCATTCGGCTCCGCCCGGCAGTTGCTGCGGATTGTTGATGACATACTCGATTATTCCAAGCTGGAAGCCAGCAAACTCGAGTTGGAGACGGTCGGCATCAACCTGCGCGAGCTGCTTTCGCTGGTAATCCGCCTGATGGAAAAATCCGCCGAGAGCAAACGCCTGCGATTGAGCCTGAACATCGACCCGGCATTGCGTTTGGCGGTGCGTGGCGACCCGACCCGTTTGCGGCAAGTGCTGTCGAATCTGCTCAGCAACGCCATCAAGTTTACCGAGCGCGGTGCAGTGACCCTGAGCATCATGCGCAAAGGTGAAACGCGCAGCCATCACCTGGTTCGCTTTGAAGTCCGCGATACCGGTATTGGCATTCCCGCCGAAGCGGCGGCGCGGCTGTTCCAGGCGTTTACCCAGGCCGATACCTCAACCACGCGCTTGTATGGCGGCACCGGCCTTGGCCTGGCCATCAGTCAACGCATTGTGCGCTTGATGGGTGGCACCATCGGCTTTGAATCCACGCAGGGGCAGGGCACGTTGTTCTGGGTGGAAGTGCCGCTGCTCAAGGCGGTGGGTGATATGGCCAGTGCCCGGGTCGAGCTGAGCGATGCCCACATGCTGGTATTGAGCAATGAACTGCGGTTGCAGCAACGCCTGAAGTTTGCACTCAAAAATTGGGGAGTGAATGCGGCATTTACCGACACCACGCAAGATGCGTTGGTCAGCTTGCGTGATGGCGTTGGCAAGGCAAACAAAAAGCCGTTTGAATTGTTGCTGGCCGATCTGACAAGTATTCGCACCACCGTGGTTGCGCTGCATCGCAATGTGCGCCGCAACACCGATCTGGACAATCTGCGCATTGTCTATTTGCGCGGTAATGAAGCGCCGCCGGATGAAGTCATCGAGGCCGGTCGGGTGCTGGTACTGCCGCGTGATACCAGCGATGCCGAATTGCGTATGGCGTTGAGCAAGTTTCTCGCTGATGAAACGGCCTCGTCTGACAAGGTCGTTGACGCATTGGCAGCGGCCCCGGAGCTGGCTTTGTCTGAGCCAGACGCGCCGGCAACGGGCAAACTGCGCGGGCGTGTGCTGCTGGTCGAGGACAACCCGGTCAATCGCATGGTGGCACAACGGTTGCTCGATCTGATGGGCCTTGCTTGCGATGCCGTTGAAAATGGCAAACTGGCGATCGAGCGGCTTGCCGATCATCGTTACGACGCCGTGTTGATGGATTGTCAGATGCCGATCATGGATGGCTATGGCGCCACCCGCTTGTGGCGGGAGCACGAAGAACAGTTGGGTGCCGGCCGCCTTCCGATCATCGCCATGACCGCAAACGCAATGGCCGGTGATCGGCAGAAATGCCTGGATGCGGGTATGGATGATTATCTGGCCAAGCCGGTGACCCGCGAGCAGATGCGGGCCACGCTGGCGCGCTGGATAACACAACCGGCGGCGTCGGCAGATGGCTCCGACGTTGCAGCACCAATCGCAACGCCTGCATCAGTTCAACCGGCAGTGGTTAGCGTGCTGCCGGCAAGCAGGCCCATTGCGGCCACGCCTCAGCGTGAGCCACGCGCTACCGCAGCACCCGGCGCAATGGCGCCGTTGTCAAACCAGTTCATTCGTGGCCCGGCAATCGATCACGAGGTAACCGACGAATTGCGCGAGATGATGGGCGAGGACTTCCGCTCACTGGTGAAAGTATTTTTGGAGGATGCACCGAGCCATCTGGCACAACTGGAAGCGGCCGCGCTGGGTGCCGATCTCGCCGCCATGGCCGGCCCCGCGCACACACTGAAATCCGCCAGCGCCAATCTCGGTGCGACCATGCTGTCGGATCTGGCGCGCACCATCGAAAGCGGCGCCCGCAAAGGCCAACTCGCCGCGCCGGAATTGCGTGCGGCGGTTTTTGTAGGCTAACGCTCACGCGCACCACATTACCTGTGGGAGCGCGCCTGCGCGCGAAGGTTTTGCCGGTTTGGTTCGCCTGCAGGCCGACGCCCACAGAAGCGCTGGCTTGCACCGGCGAGCGACACAGTCGCTCCAGGGTGATCTCTTGCAGTTACGCTCGGAGGCATCGCTGGAGCACCCTGTGGTCGACCTGCCTGCCGGCAGGCAGGTCGACCAACCGACTGCGTCGCCGGTGAATCAATTGCGATCAGTAGCGATAATGATCCGGCTTGTACGGGCCTTCCACCGGGATGCCGAGGTAGGCCGATTGCTCGGCGGTGAGCACGGTCAACTTCACCCCGATCTGCTCCAGGTGCAGGCGCGCGACTTCTTCGTCGAGTTGCTTGGGCAGGCGATACACGGTCTTCTCGTACTTGTCCTTGTTCGCCCACAGGTCGATCTGCGCCAGAGTCTGGTTGGAGAACGAGTTGGACATCACGAACGCCGGGTGGCCATGCGCGCAGCCGAGGTTGACCAGGCGGCCTTCGGCGAGGATGTAGATGCTGCGGCCGCTGGCGAAGGTGTAGCGATCAACCTGCGGCTTGATGTTTTCCTTGGCCACATCCTTGGCCGCGTTCAGTCGATCCATCTGGATTTCGTTGTCGAAGTGGCCGATGTTGCACACCAGTGCATTGTTCTTCATGCCCTGCATGTGCTCAAAGGTGATCACGTCCTTGTTGCCGGTGGTGGTGACGAAGATGTCGGCTTCGTGCAGCACATCTTCGATGGTCTTGACCTCGAAGCCTTCCATCGCCGCTTGCAGGGCGTTGATCGGGTCGATCTCGGTGACGATAACGCGCGCGCCGAAGCTCTTGAGCGAATGCGAGCAGCCCTTGCCAACATCGCCGTAACCGCAGACCACCGCCACCTTGCCGGCGATCATCAGATCGGTGGCGCGCTTGATGCCGTCGGCCAGCGATTCGCGGCAGCCGTACAGGTTGTCGAACTTGCTCTTGGTCACCGAGTCGTTGACGTTGATGGCCGGTACCAGCAGCTTGCCGGCCTCCATCATCTGGTACAGGCGATGCACGCCAGTGGTGGTTTCCTCGGACACGCCGCGCCAGTCTTTGGCTACCGTCTTCCAGAAGCCGGGGCGCTCGCTGCGGGTGCGCTTGAGCAGGTCCTTTACCACTTGTTCTTCATGGTTGGCGCCGGGTTGATCCACCCAGTTGTCGCCGTTTTCCATGTCCAGGCCCTTGTGGATCAGCAGGGTGGCATCGCCGCCGTCATCGACGATCAGCTCCGGGCCGGTCATTCCTTCATGGGTCAGCATGTCCAGGGTGCAGTCCCAGTACTCTTCCAGGGTTTCGCCTTTCCAGGCAAACACCGGTATGCCGCTGGCCGCGATCGCCGCAGCAGCGTCATCCTGGGTCGAGAAAATATTGCATGAGGCCCAACGCACCGTGGCGCCGAGTGCGCTCAGGGTCTCGATCAGCACCGCGGTTTCTTTGGTCATGTGCAGCGAGCCCGACAGGCGAACGCCCTTGAGCGGCTGCAGCGGCGCATACTTGGCGCGGATCTGCATCAGGCCGGGCATTTCTTCCTCGGCCATGCGAATACGCTTGCGGCCAGTGGCGGCCAGCGCGATATCGCGGATTTTGTAGTCGGGTGTGGCTTGTGGTTTGGCAACGGCATTCATCGGTAGAGTCTCCGGATGGTTGGGGAAGGGGCCGCATATTGCGGGCTTCCGAGCTTCTCCGGGCGCCGTTGAACGTGTTGCTGCCGAGCCTGGCCTGGGTGACAGGTCGCAGCGCCCCTCGACAGCCGCTAATTATACCCCGGACTGCCGGCAGCGCTGTCAACGGCAGGTGAACGTCTGTCACGGTATGTGGTCACAATGCCGGTTGCCTATCGCCACAGGACTTTCGATGCCCAAGCCAAACGCTGCACAGGCCCGCCCGCAGGTGGTTATCGTTGGCGCCGGTTTCGCGGGCTTGTCGGCCACACTCGCCCTTGGCAAGGCGCCGGTTGACATCACCCTGATTGATCGGCGCAATTTCCATTTGTTTCAGCCCTTGTTGTACCAAGTCGCCACCGCCGGGCTCACGCCATCGGATATCGCCTGGCCGGTGCGTTCGATTTTGCGTGCGCAGCGCAATGCGCGGGTGGTGCTGGGCACGGTCACCGGGGTCGATAGCAACACCCGCGAAGTGAAAATGCATGACGCCAGTTGCCACCGTTACGACTGGCTGGTGCTGGCCACCGGCGCCAGCCACAACTACTTCGGCAACGACGCCTGGGCGCCGGTAGCGCCGGGCCTGAAGCGGGTCGATGATGCCACTGATATCCGCCGCCGCATTCTGGTGGCTTTTGAACATGCCGAGTTGTGCGATGATCCGTTCGAGCGTGCACGGCTGATGACGTTCGTGATCGTCGGCGGCGGCCCGACCGGGGTGGAACTGTCCGGCGCCATTGCCGAACTGGCGAAAGTGGCGCTGGCACGCGATTTTCGCCGCATCGATCCGCGCCAGGCACGCATCATTTTGCTTGAAGGCGGGCCGCGGGTGCTGGCGGCTTTCCCCGAGTCGTTATCGAGCTACGCCCAACGCGCGCTGGAAAAGCTCGGGGTGGAGGTCAATACCGACGCCCGCGTCAGCCGTTGCGACAACGAAGGTGTGATCGTCAACGATGAGCGGCTGCCGGCCGGCAATGTGATCTGGGCGGCGGGCGTTGCCGCATCGCCGGCGGCGCGGTGGGTCGGCGCCACCAGCGATCGCTCTGGCCGCGCGCAAGTGCAGGCCGATCTGAGCCTGCCGGGGAAACCCGATATCTTCATCATTGGCGACACCGCCGCGATGGCCAACAGCGACGGCAGCCCGGTGCCCGGTATTGCACCGGCGGCCAAGCAGGCCGGGCGTTACGTGGCCCAGGTGATTGCCGCCGCGGTGCAGGGCAAGCCACGGCCAGCGGCGTTTCGCTACCGGCATTACGGCAACCTCGCCACCATCGGCCGTCACGAAGCGGTGATCGACTTCGGCCGCTTCACCCTCAGCGGCTGGCTGGCATGGTGGGTGTGGGGCATCGCCCACGTCTATTTCCTGATCGGCATGCGCCACCGCATTCTGGTGGCCGCGCAGTGGATGTTCAGCTATATCACCTTCGGCCGCGGTGCGCGGCTGATCGCCGGTACTGAAGGCGATGTGCGGGTCAAGCCGAAGGACACTGCGCCGACAGGTTGAGTCGCGAACAATCGTGCTGTTGTGGGAGCCGGCCTGCCGGCGAACGATCTTGCGACAGCTTCGCGCGCAGGGCGCGCTCCCACAAACGCCCTGAAGCACCCATGTAGGAGGCCACTCTGTGGGCGACCAGCGTGCCGCGATTTGAGAAATTACGGTCGCTCACAGGGTGTACTCCCACAGAAAAGCGGCGATGTGGCCTTGTAGGAGACAACGGTGTTACTCGCTGGTGCCAATCGGTGCTGTTGTGGGAGCCGGCCTGCCGGCGAACCATCTTGTGACAGCTTCGCGCGCAAGGCGCGCTCCCACCAACGCCTTGAAGCACTCCTGGAGCCCACCCTGTGGATGTCCTGGCGATTGCTGGCGATTGTCTCACCCTGTGGATGTCCTGGCGATTGTCTTGGCGATTGTTCCTGGCGATTGCCCACCCAACGCGAACCGTTACAATCGCACGCATTGGCGCCGCCGTTGGTCGTGGCGCAGCAGATACGGGATAGATGATGAGCACGCTTGAGTATCAGTCGGGTTTTGCCAACGAGTTTGCCAGCGAGGCGTTGCCGGGCGCGTTGCCCGCTGGGCAGAACTCGCCGCAGCGTTGCCCGTACGGGCTGTATGCCGAGCAGTTGTCGGGCACCGCGTTCACCGCGCCGCGCGCCAGCAACCGGCGCAGTTGGCTGTACCGCATCCGGCCGGCGGCAGTGCATGGTGCGTTTTCGCTGATCGAGACGGGCGCGTTTCACAACCGCTTTGCTGAGCAGGCCGCGCCGCCGGATCAACTGCGCTGGAACCCGCAAGAAATCCCGGTCAAGCCGCGCGATTTTATCGACGGTCTGTTCACCATGGCTGGCAATGGCGGGCCGGCGGCGCAGACCGGTGTCGCGATTCATCTGTATGCCGCCAATGCCGACATGGACGGTCGCTATTTTTACAACGCCGATGGCGAAATGCTGATCGTGCCGCAGCAGGGGCGGTTGCGGATCGCTACCGAACTCGGCGTGCTGGAGGTGGAGCCGCAGGAAATCGCGCTGATTCCGCGCGGAATCCGGTGGCGCCGCAATGCGCTTGCCGGATTTGGGGCCGATCGGTGCCAACGGACTGGCCAATGCGCGTGATTTTCTGGCGCCGGTGGCGGCGTATGAGCAGCGCGATGGCGCGTTCGAATTACTCGCCAAGTTCCAGGGCCGCCTGTGGCGCGCCGACATCGGTCATTCGCCGCTCGATGTGGTCGCCTGGCAGGGCAACTACACGCCGTGCAAATACGATCTGCGCCGTTTCAACACGATCGGCTCGATCAGTTTCGATCATCCCGACCCGAGCATCTTTCTGGTGCTCAGTTCACCGACTGATACTCCCGGTGTCGGCAATCTGGATTTTGCGATTTTCCCGCCGCGCTGGCTGGTGGCGCAGCATACCTTCCGGCCGCCGTGGTTCCATCGCAACATCGCCAGCGAGTTCATGGGGCTGGTTCACGGCAGCTATGATGCCAAGGCCGATGGCTTCGTGCCCGGCGGCAGTTCGCTGCACAATTGCATGAGCGGGCATGGCCCGGATGCCGCCACCTTCGAAAAAGCGAGTGCGGCCGATTTGAGCCGGCCCGATGTGATCACCGACACCATGGCCTTCATGTTCGAAACCCGGCTGGTGCTGCATCCCACCCGCCAGGCGCTGGAGTCGCGCACGCGCCAATCCGATTACCAGCAATGCTGGCAAGGCCTGGCGGCAAACTTCGATCCAAACCGGCCCTGATCGCCATGGACATGTCGGTCGGGGTGGAACTGGGTCAGTTTGCGCTCGGCCTGCTGCTGCTGGTGCTGGGCGCCGATTCATTCGTGCGTGGCGCCAGTGGCCTGGCGATCCGCTTCGGCATCAGCCCGTTCGTGGTCGGTCTGGTGCTGGTCGGACTGGGCACGTCGGCGCCGGAACTATCGGTCAACCTGACCGCGGCGTTTGCAGGCCGTTACGAGATGGCGATCGGCAACGTGGTCGGCAGCAATATCGCCAATATCGGCCTGATTCTGGGCGTCAGCGCGCTGATTGCACCATTGGCAGTGAATGCACGTCTGGTCCGGATCGAAGTGCCGTTGGTGATCGCGGTCAGCGTCGGGCTGTGGCTGCTCAGCCTCGATGGCCTGATCGGACGAATCGACGCGGTCATTTTGTTGATTGGCCTGGCTGGATTGCTGGTGCTGATCGCCCGCGATTCCAAGCGCGAGTCAACCCAGGTGCAGGATGAATTGACCGAGGCGGCGAACACGCAATCGGGGTTGAAATTGAACCTGATCCGCCTGGTCGCGGGTCTGGCATTGTTGCTGTATGGCTCGCAGCAGATGGTCGATGCGGCGGTCAATCTGGCCACCTTGTGGGGCATGAGCGAGCTGATGATTGGTTTGACGATTGTTGCGATCGGCACCTCATTGCCGGAATTGGCGGCATCGGCGATGGCGGCCTGGCGTGGTCACAGCGACATCGCGCTGGGCAATGTCGTGGGCTCCAATCTGTTCAACATCCTGCTGATTCTGGGTGCAACGGCTGCCATTCACCCGTTGTCGGTGGGTCATTCATCGTTGCGCATCGATCTACCGCTGATGATCGGTTTTGCGTTGCTGCTGTATCCGATTGCGCGCAGCGGGCGTGTGGTCAGCCGCAACGAGGCCGTGCTGTTGCTGGCGGCCTATGCCGGGTTTCTGGCCTTGCAGTTTTTTCTCGCCGCAGGCTGATCAGCGGCGACCAGGTGTCGTCAGCTTTGCTGCCCGGATGCGTTGGCGGCTGTCAATTATTGACGCGCGCTGTCTTGTGGGTTGCCGGTTGGCGGCTTGACGGTGGCTTGTGCCGTGCGCGGCGGTGGTGGTGGGTTGGCGTTGGGGTTGCTGGCCATCGCAGCTCGAACCATTAGATGAGCACTCACTGGCGCGGTCAGAAACAAAAACACCGAGATCAGCAACTCACGCAGGCCAAGGCCATCACCGAGCACGCTGTGCTGCAAAATTGACGCCAGCAAGATACCGCCGACGCCAAGTGTGGTGGCTTTGGTGGGGCCATGAAGTCGTTTGAGAAAGTCCGACAGCTTGGCCAGCCCGATCGAGCCGACGAGGGAAAAGAATCCGCCGATCAGCAAAAGGGCCGCGATCAGGACTTCGACGAGCGTGGGCATGATCATTCGATGATGTCCCGACGCATCACGTACTTCGACAACGCCACGGTGCCGACGAAGCCAAGCATTGCGATCACCAGCGCAACCTCGAAATACATGCTGGTGCCCATGCGGATGCCAAACAAGATCACCAGCGCGACGGTGTTGATGTACAGGGTGTCCAGCGCCAGGATGCGATCAGGCACGGTAGGCCCGCGCAGCAGCCGCCACAGGTTGAGCAGCATCGCCAGGCCGATCATGGCCATCACCAGTGACAAGGTGTGGTGAACCAGTGGAGCGTGGATCGGAAGGGTGTCGATCATGAAAAAATCTCCCGCAGCGGATTTTCATAACGCTGTTTGATCTGCAGGATTTGCTCCTCGGCATCAGCCAGGTTGAAGCAATGCACCAGCAGAAATTTACGGTCCTCAGTCAGGTCAGCTGATAGCGTGCCCGGGGTCATGGTGATGATGCCGGCCAGAGTGGTGATGGCATGGCTGTTGGTCAAGTCGAGCGGCACCCAGACGAAGGCGGGGGTGAGTGCTGATTCCGGCCCAAGGATTCGTCGTGCCACCTCAATGTTGGACATGATGATGTCCCACAGCACAATGACGGCCAAGCGAGCAGCTATGCGCGGTTTGCGCAGCCCGGCATGCTCGCTGCGCAACCGCTGCGCGATTGACGGCAGTAGCAGGCCGAGTATTGCCGCCGTGAGCAAGTGCGCTGGCGCAAGCGAATTGACGAGCAGCAGCCAGACAACGGCAACACTGATGCTCAGTGCAGGTGATGAAAGCCACTTGCGGGTCGGGGGCGTGTCACGCGGGGGGTGGTTCATTGCCGGATGCCTTTGGCCGGTGGTAATGGCTGTGCGGTGCGCACGGCTTCTCGGTATTGGGCCGGGTCTGCAAGCTGGGCTGCGGTGGCGGTGGTGAAGCGCAGCACCGGTGCTGCGGCAACTGCGAGGAGGATGCCCAGCGCCAGTAAAATACCCGTGCCGGCAATCTCCAAACCCGCCAGCGCCGGCGTAGGCTCTACTGGTGCGGCTTGCGCCGGCTCGGGTCGGCGCCAAAAGACGTAGCTACCCGCGCGCGCCAATGCCAGCAGCACCAGCAAACTGCTGAGCAAAATCACCGGCCATAGCCAAGCTGCCTGAGCCGAGTTCATGCTGGCCAGCAAACTGAGCTTTCCGATAAATCCCGATAGCGGTGGCATTCCGGCAACGCTCATAGCAGCGAGCACGTACAGTGTGCCAAGCAAGGCTGCGTGGTGCATCGTGCTGAGTCGATGCAGGCTGTCACCCGTACCCGCACGCTGTTGGCCGACCAGGTCGGCGATGAGAAACAATGCGGCACCCACCAGGCTGGAGTGCAGCAGGTAGTACAGGCCAGCAGCGAAGGCGGGAGTGTTGTTCAGCGCGGTGGCGATGAATACGGTTGCTGCCGAGCCGATGATCAGATAGGCCGCCAGCGTGCGCAGTGATCGTGCGGCCAACGCACCGAGTGCCGACAATACCAAGGTTATTGCGGCTGCGGGCATTAGCCAGGCGATAGCCAGGTTGCTGGCAACCCCCGCATCGGTGCCAAATACGAGGGTGAAAACCCGCACAACAGCATAAACGCCAACCTTGGTCATGATGGCGAAGAGTGCAGCCACGGCGGCCGGCGCGCGCATGTAGGTTTGGGGTAACCAGAAATACAGCGGCAGCAACGCCGCCTTGGAACAAAACACCACCAGCAACAGCAGGCCGGCAGCGCGGATCAGGCCGGCATCAGCCGGCGGCATCTGCGCTACGCGGTACGCCATCTCGGCCATGTTCAGGGTGCCGGTCAAGCCATAAAGCAAACCGAGCGCCACCAGAAACAGCAGCGAAGCGGTGATGTTGAAGGCGACATAGTGCAGGCCGGCGCGCATGCGCAAACCCTTGCCACCGCTGAGCAGCAGGCCGTACGACGCGATCAGCAGCATCTCGAAGAACACGAACAGGTTGAACAAGTCGCCGGTCAGGAATGCGCCATTGAGCCCGGCCAACTGAAGCTGGAAAAGTGCATGAAAATGCGGCGCGCGCTTGTCCGAGCCGCTGCTGGCGTAAAGCAGTGCGCACCCTGCCAACAGCGTGGTAGCAGTCAGCATCAGCACGGTCAGCCGATCCACCACCAGCGCGATACCCAGATGCGCGGGCCAGTTGCCGAGCAGATATACGGTGATTTCGCCCGCGTTGGCTGGGCCTAGCAGGAGCAAGACGCTGAGCGCGATGCTTGCCATACCCGTCCAGGCGAGGATGCGCTGGGCAGTCATGCCGTGGCGTTCGAACATCAACATCAACGCCGCACATGCCAGCGGTATGACGATGGGCAGCACCGGCAAATGATTCATCGTTTGGTTTCCGCCGCGTCGTTGTGGTCAGGCTCGTGGCCGTCAACATGATCGCTGCCGCTGTCGGCGCGGTTGCGGATGGCCACCACCAGCAGTACCGCTGTCATGGCAAAGCTAATCACGATTGCGGTCAGCACCAGTGCTTGCGGAAGTGGATCGGCGTAGTTGGCCAGAGTGCTTGTCAATGAGGGGTTCAGTACCGGTGGTTTTCCGGTCACCAATCGACCCATGGTGAAGATCAGCAGGTTGATCGCGTAGGAGAGCAAGGTCAGCCCCAGAATCAGATCAAAGCTGCGGGCACGCAGCAGCAGATAGACGCCGGCAGCGATCAGGATACCGATGGCTGATGAGAGTGCCAGTTCCATCAGGTGGCTTCCTCGTGTGGGGTAGGCCCCGAGGCGGGGTTGCGGATGTGGCCCAGCATCGACAACATCAGTAGCGCGCTGCCAAAGACGACCAGATACACACCGATATCGAACGCCATGGCGCTGGCCAATGGGATTTCGCCCAGCACCGGCAAATACGGATGGCCGTGCGCGCTGGTCATGAACGGATAGCCAAGGATGAAGCTGCCAATACCCGTGAGCAATGCTGCGATCAAGCCCATGCCGATAAAGGCGGTGTAGTTCAGGCCGAGGCGGTGATCGACCCGTTGGCTGCCCGACACCAGATATTGCAGCAGCAATGGTACTGCCAGCACCAGGCCGGCGATGAAGCCGCCGCCAGGCAGGTTGTGGCCGCGCAGGAAGAAATAGATCGATACCGCAACGGCCAACGGCAGCAGCAGTTGCGCGACCACGGCTGGAATCACCATGCGCGGCGGTGGCCCGGCAATCACCTCGTCGCGGCGCAGCCGAACCTGTCGCAGTAGCGCATGCACAACCAGGCCAGCAATACCGAACACCGTGATTTCGCCCAAGGTATCAAAACCACGGAAGTCAACCAGGATGACGTTGACGACATTGCTGCCTCCGCCTTCGGACAACGAGCGTGCGAGCATTTCACCGGCAACGGTATCCAAAGGCCGGGTCAGTATCGCGTACACCAGCGTCGCTACGCCGGTGCCGGCAAGCAACGCAATCACACCATCGCGTAGTCGCCGTGGCAATGGTTCGGGTCGCAGTGGTGCATGCTGCGGCAGGTAATTGAGCGCCAGCAACATCATCGCGATGGTGATCATTTCCACCAACAATTGAGTCAGCGCCAGGTCGGGTGCCGACAGCAGAACAAAGCCCAGGCTGACCGCCAGCCCGACGACGCCGATTACAACCAAAGCACTCAGGCGTTGCTGGTGAAACCACACCGTGGCTACGGTCGCGACAACACCGATCACCCAGAGCAATACACCGAGCATCGGCAATGGCTGCCCTGCGCGCAACGGGCTGAGCGAGTGCGCGCCGAGAAAGGGGGCTGCACCAAGTATCAACGCAGCCAGTACCAACAGACCGAGATAGCGTTGCAGGCTTCCGTTCTCCAGCCGAGCTCTGAGCGCTACGGATATGCCGATAATCTGGTTGATCTTCCAGCGATATATGCGCTGCCCAAAGGATGTTTGCACCATCCCGTGCAGGTCGAACAGGCGGCGCAAACCGAAGTACATCAGCAAGCCGCCAACCACGCCAGCAAGGCTCATCAGCAAGGGCATGCTCAACCCATGCCAAATCGCCAGACTGTACTCGGGCAGGCGATCCCCCAGCACGCCGAAGGCGGCGATATTGAGGGCCGGTGCAATCAATAGTGCGGGCACGATGCCAACTGCCAGGCACAGTAACGCCAGCACTTCCACCGGAATGCGCATCCAGCGTGGAATCGGGTGCGGCTCTTCTTCCAGCGCGCGAGGCCCGCGACCAAAGAAGGTGTCGTGGACAAAACGCAGGCTGTATGCAACGCCCATGATGGCTGCCAGCAACGCGGCGCTGCTAATCGCGATGCGGAACATCGGATGACCCTGTATTTCGAGCGCCTCGGCGAAGAACATCTCCTTGGACAAAAAACCATTGAGCAGTGGAATGCCGGCCATGGCCAAAGCCGCCACGATCGCAAGCACGGTGGTGTGTGGCATCAACTTCCATAACCCGCCCATACGGCGCATGTCGCGGGTGCCGGTTTCATGGTCGATGATGCCAGCCGCCATGAACAGCGACGCCTTGAACGTGGCATGGTTGAGGATGTGGAAAAGCCCGGCAACCACGGCCATCGGAGTTGAGAGGCCGAAAAGCAGTGTGATCAGGCCAAGGTGCGAAATCGTGGAATACGCCAGCAAGCCTTTCAGGTCGTGCTGAAAGATGGCGTTCCAGGCGCCAATCAGAAGGGTGATGGCACCAACGCCACTGACCACGTAAAAAAACAAATCACTACCGGCCAGCGCCGGATGCAGGCGCGCCAGCAAGAACACGCCAGCCTTGACCATCGTCGCTGAGTGCAGATACGCCGACACCGGCGTTGGTGCCGCCATGGCGTGCGGCAGCCAGAAATGGAATGGGAATTGCGCGCTCTTGGTGAATACTGCCAGCAAAACCAACCCCAGTACTGCTGGATACAGCGGGTCTGCGAGTATTTGCGGGCCGGCATTGAGCACGACATCCAACTCGTAGCTGCCAACGATACGGCCGATCAACAACACGCCACCAAGCAAAGCCAAACCACCGGCCCCGGTGATCACCAGCGCCATCTTGGCGCCCTCACGCGCGTCGTCGCGGCTGTACCAGAACCCGATCAGCAGGAACGAACTCAGGCTGGTCAGCTCCCAGAACACCACCAGCAAGATCAGATTGCCAGAGATCACCATGCCCAGCATTGCACCCATGAACAGCAACAGGTAGGCGAAAAAACGCGCAGCGCTATCGTTTCTGTCCAGGTAATAGTGGGCATACATCACAATCAGCCCGCCGATACCCAGGACCAGGCCAGCAAACATCCAGGCCAGCCCGTCAATGCGCAGGCTCAGCGCCAGGCCAGCCTGAGGAATCCACGGCAAGGTGCTGCGCACCACTTCGCCAGCCATGATTTGCGGCGTAATCAAGGCCAGCATCAGCAAGCCAAGCAGCGGTGCCAAGCTGGCGATTTGCGCGATGCGCGTGCGCGAAGCGTGCCGCGCCAGTGCTACCAGGATGGCGGTCACAAAAGGTGTGGCTAGCAGTGCCTCAAGCATGAAACCTCTGACGAAATAGTGAGTTGTTGTTGCATTGTCGGCGGGTGTGGGCTGCGGTTGTCATGGTCGCACCGATGCTGCATCGATATCTTACCGCAGGCGCCGTGATGCACTGCCAGCTACACTTGCTTGCTGCTCAGCGCAGCAGCCCGTAGCTGACCGCGCTGACCGCAATCACGCCAAACAGATGCAGCGGCAGGCCGTGACGCAACATCATGTGCGCTTGATAGCTGCTGCTGTCGAAAGCAATCGCATTGGCTGCGGTGGCTGCAACTCATAGCCGTAAGCCCCGGCAATTTCGGATGCGCTCAATACACCGGTCAGCGGAAACATGGCCAGTGGCAGCAACGCGGTAATCGCATGCGGCTATGCTGTGACAATGACGCAATCAACTATCGGGAAAAATCCACCGTATCTGTTGCTCGGTGCCAGCGGTGCGGTGGGCTTGCGAGTGCTCGCGCGGTTGAGTGCGCGCGGTGACGAAATAACGGCGCTTAGCCGACAGCTGCGACCACAGGCACAGGCAAACACGCAGTGGTATCAGCACAATGTCTACCACGATGACCCCAACGCCTTGCCAACGGCAGCGGTGGTAATCAGTGCCGGGCCACTCGACGGCATGGCGGTATGGGCGGCGCGTGCAAATTGGCGCGAAGGAACGCGGCTGGTTGCGTTGTCATCGCTAAGCGCCGAAACCAAAGCCGATTCGGACAATGCACAAGAGCGCGCGCTGGCACAGCGCCTGCGCGAATGCGAAGCCGCGCTGTTGGCCTTGGGCAAAGCGCGCGGCTGGTTGGTCACCGTGATCCGCGCCAGTTTGATCTACGACCCGCAATCAGCGCAGTTGAGTCTGGATCAGTTGCTGGCATTGGCCAAGCGCATGCATTTCCTGCCCTTGCCGCGTGATGCCAACGGCTTGCGCCAACCGGTGCATGCCGACGATCTGGCGCAGGCGCTGCTGGCTTGTACGGCAAGTGATACCACCGCAGATGCGGTATTGCGCCTGGCTGGTGGCGAGAGAATTGCGTTTGCACAAATGGTGGCCCGCTACTTGGCAATGCACGGCGCAACAGCGCGGATCGTGTGGCTGCCGGGTTGGTCGGCGCGTATGTTGCAGGCGCTGTTGCCGTTGCTCGGTCGCCGTGGCCGTAGCATCGCATCACAGTTGGCGCGCAGCCGACACAACCTGGTCATCGACAACGGCGATTGGTTGCAAATCGGCGTCGCCCCGCGTTCCTTTTGCGCCCCGAAACGTGACGAGAGTGACTGAACTGGCCGGTACAGTAGCGTGTTGCACTGCACAACACAGCCGCACAAAAAATCCGTACGCTACAGCATTGCCGAAGTTGCAAAAGCGTTAATCGCGTTCGTTCGACAACCCGAAGTACCACTCCTGGGGGGATACACAAATGACATTCCGCATTCTGATTGCCTTGTCGCTGACGGCGCTGCTTGCCGCATGTGGCGGTGGCTCCAACGATAGCCCGCGCGCAGTGCCTGCGCCTCCCGCCAACAATCCTGGCGGCCCGCCGGTAACCAGTGTGCTGACCGCGCGCTTCGATCCAGCCGCTGGCACTATTCCGACACCAAACAATCTGCTGTTTCAGGGCACGACGGATTTGACGCTGAATATTCCGGTGGCCAATCCGAACAACTTCGGCGACCCCACCGTTGCGCTCAACGCGCTTGATGGCTGGAGCACGGTGGCGCCGTGGTCGGCCAGTTTCTCGGCACCGCCGGCGCCGACTTCGGTAACGCCCGGTGGCTCGGTGCGCATGTTCAAGGTACGGCTCAGCGGCCCGGGTGGCGCAGTGATCGGCATTGATGCAGAGCTGACCGGAGGCGTTGATTTTGTTACCGCGTTTGCCAGCAGCGACACCACCGGCCGCACGCTGGCCATCGTGCCGCTCAAGCCACTGGCGCAGATCAGCTCGTACATGGTGGTGCTCACCAATGGCATCGCCGATGCTGCCGGCAATGTGGCAACGCCGGACCAGACATATTTCATAACCAAGCGAACCTCACCGCTGGTGGTCAATGGCGTAAGCACCGAACCACTGCTGAGCAATGCCCAAGCCACCGCGCTTGAGCCGCTGCGGCAGTTGGTCAACTTCCAGGAAGCTGCGGCCGCAGGTGCAGGTATCCCGCGTGAAAACATTGTGTTGTCCTGGGTAGCCACTACCCAGAGCATCACGCCGGTGATGCAGACCTTGCGTGCCATCACCCAGCCGGGCGCCGTGGTGCTGGCGCCGACCGGGTTGAACATTCAGCAGGCGATCCCCAGCCTGCCGCCGATCGCCGACATCGTGGTCGGTTTCATCGACCTGCCGTATTACCTCGAAGCACCCTCGACACAAAACCCGACGGCGCCGCTGACCACGTTCTGGAAAGGTGCCGCCTGCGGCACCGTAGCGGCCTGCGGCGGTGCATTGGGCGCCAACAATCCATCCACTTTCTTGACCTTCCTCAACACCCGTCCGCTGGCAACTGGCACGGTGCGGGTGCCGGTGCTGATGACGGTGCCCAATGCCGCGTCCGGCCGCACCAAGCCGGCCAATGGCTGGCCGCTGGTGATCTTCCAGCATGGCATTACCCGCAACCGCAGCGATGGCCTGGCAATTTCGGCGACCTTGGCCTCGCAAGGCTTCGCGATGGTGTCGATCGATCAGCCGCTGCACGGCATCACTCCGGCCGATACCGCACTGGCACCGTTCCGGGTCAACAACACGCCGTTCTTCGCCGCTGGCGCGCGTGAGCGTACTTTCGATGTCGATTTCGTCAACAACGCCACGGGAGCGCCGGGGGCGGACGGTAACCCGGATGCTTCCGGTACCCACTCGATCAATCTGTCTTCGTTGCTGACCTCGCGTGACAACACCCGTCAGGCGATCGCCGACTTGTTCGTGCTGCGCGCCAGTGTGCCCAACATGAGCGTCGATGGCGATGCCACCGGCGATTTTGACAACAGCAACGTGTCGTTCGTTGGGCAATCGTTGGGCAGTATGGTAGGTACCGGCTTTGTTGCATTCGAACCCACCGTCAATGTGGCCGTGTTGTCGGTGCCGGGTGGTGGTATTGCCCAACTCCTCAATGGCTCGCCGACCTTCGGTCCAGTCATTCGTGCCGGTCTGGCAGGCAATGGTGTCAACGCCGGCACACCGGATTTTGATCGCTTCATGGGCGCAGCGCAGCAGGCTGTCGATTCCGCCGACCCGGTCAATTTTGCCGGCTTCGCTGCCAACAAGCGCATTTTGTTGCATGAAGTTGTTGGTGGCGGTGCTTTGACCGGTGGCGGCACCTCCTTGCCCGACCAGGTGATCCCAAATGCCGTCGCTGGCGCTCCGCTGGCTGGCACCGAGCCGCTGATCCGTGCGTTCGGTTTTGCCAGCATCACCGGCACCACCGCCAACGCGGCGGGTGTGCGCGGTGCGGTGCGTTTCATCCAGGGCAACCACGGTTCGATCCTGCAACCGGGCGCTGCTACCGCAGAGGCGCTGGCGGCAACGGTTGAAATGCAGGGCCAGATGGCGAGCTTCCTGGTCAGCGGCGGTACCGCCGTACAGGTTGCCAACCCCACCGTGATTCGCACGCAGTAAGCCCTGACCCGAGGACAGAGCACATGAATACGAAAAACACGATTCTCCGCGGGCTTCGCGCCCGCAGTCCATTGGCCGCAGCGGTTGCGCTGGCGCTGGTGGCGGCATCGCCGGTAAATGCGTTCGAGTTCGGTACCGAGGGTGGCCTGACCGGTAGTCTCGACACTTCGCTGAGCTATGGCATTTCGTTGCGTACCGAAGACCCGAGGGACGTTTTCTCGAAGCGCAAGCGCTGCAGGTGAACGCGCCCGGTGCTTTTTCGGTCAATGGCGATGATGGCAATCGCAACTACGGCGATGCCGGCGATATTTTCGCCAACACTGCCAAGGTCACCAGCGAGTTGAGCCTGAAGTACGGCGACTGGGGCGCGTTCGTGCGTGGCACCTACTTCTACGATTTTGAAAACGCCAACAAGAACGTGCTCAGCTCGCGTGCGCAAAACAAGGTGGGTGAAGACGCGCGTCTGCTCGACGCCTTCATCTACAAGGACTTCAGCTTCGGCGAAACCGGCACCGGCAACGTGCGTCTGGGCCGACAGGTGGTGAGTTGGGGCGAGAGCACCTTCATCCAGGGTGGCATCAACGTCATCAATCCGGTCGACGTGTCGCGTCTGCGTGTGGCCGGCGCCGAGTTGAAGGAAGCCTTCCTGCCGATCGACATGATCTTCACCTCGTTCAGCTTCAACGAGAATCTCTCGCTCGAAGCCCTGTACATGTTCGAGTTCGAAAACATCGAGATCGATCCGCCGGGTACGTTTTTCTCCACCAACGATTTTGCCGGTGAAGACGGCAGTTTCACCATGCTCGGTTTCGGCACGGTGCCGCAACCGGTAAACAACCCGGATCTGTTCCGTGATGTCTGCCAGAGTGGCTCGGCCGGCTTTGCCCGTAGTGATACCGGCTTGTCGCCGCAATTGGTGGGTGCTGGGTGTGGTGCAGCGTTTGCTCGCGCGGAAAACCGCAACGCCAAGGACACCGGCCAGTGGGGCGTGGCGTTGAAGTATTACTCGCCGGAGCTGGGTGATACCGAGTTTGGCTTGTATTACCTGCGCTATCACAGCCGTTTACCGATCATCTCCGGCACCGCCGTCACCAACTCACTGACCAGTTCCGGCACCGTGGTGATCGAGTACCCGGAAGATATCGACCTGTTCGGTTTCAGCTGGAATACCACCATTCTCGATGGCTGGGCATTCCAGGGTGAATTGAGCTATCGCGACAACCTGCCGATCCAGATTGATGACGTTGAGGTGTTGTTTGCCGGCCTGACCCCGCTCAATGCGCTGATCCCACAGCCGGGCCTGAAGTTTGTCAGTCAGTTGGGCGAGTTTGCGCCGGGTGAGTTTATCAGCGGCATGGAGCGTCACGAAGTGTCGCAATTGCAGGCGACGTTCACCAAGCTCTATCAATCGATTCTCGGCGCCGAGCAAACCGCTGTGGCTGTTGAAGTGGGCTTCACCAACTTCTGGGATTTGCCGTCGACGCGCAACCTGCGTTTCAACGGCGATGGCACCAATACCGGTGGCGGCCCGGATATTTCAACCGGTGCACTGCGCAATCCTTTCACCCAGACCAATGGCTTCCCGAATGCATTCTCGTGGGGCTATCGAGCGGTCGCGCGCAGCACCTACGAGAGCTTCATGGGTTCGGCTTTTACTTTCGCGCCGCGCATTGCCTTCAACCACGATGTCAATGGCACCACGCCGGGGCCGGGTGGCAACTTTGTCGAGGGCCGCAAGTCGCTGACCCTGGGTACCGAGTTCATTTACCTCAATCAATGGTCGTTTGATACCAGCTACACCGCATTCATGGGCGCCGGTGATCGCAACGTAATCCGCGACCGTGATTTCGTTTCGTTCAGCGTCAGGTACTCGTTCTAACCGGGCGCATAGGGAGGGCCCTTTAATGAATCAAATCAAGAAATCCGTAGTGGCGGCCTGCATCGTCGGCTGTGCAGCATTTTATACCGTGGGCGCTCAGGCAGCTGTAAGCCCGGAGCAGGCAGCGCGTTTGGGTGTTGATCTGACACCCACCGGCGCAGAAAAAGCTGGCAATGCTGCCGGCACCATCCCGGCATGGGCGGGTGGCATCACCGCGCCACCGGCTGGTTACAAGGTCGGCATGGCGCACCCCGATCCGTTTGCCAGTGACAAGATCGAGTTCACCATCACCCCGCAAAATTACAAGCAGTACGCTGACAACTTGACAGTCGGGCAGCAGGCGATGTTTGCCAAGTACCCGACCTTCAAGATGAACGTGTACCAGACCCGACGCACTGCCTCGTTCCCGCAGCGCACCTATGAGATGACCAAGGTCAACGCCACCAAGTGCCAGTTGGTGGCCAATGGCGAGGGTGTGCAGAATTGTGCCGAGGGTTTGCCGTTCCCGATCCCGCAAAATGCCTATGAGGTCATCTGGAATCACAAGCTCAAGTACAAGGGTGTAGCGCTGGCGCGCTGGTCAAATCAGGCCGCAGTCACTGCCGGTGGTTCATACAATCTGGTGCGTCTGCGCGAAGAGTTGCTTGGTCTGTATTTCAAGCCGGGCAATACCAGCGAAAACATCAACAACATTCTTGCCTACTTCTATCAGGAAGTGAAAGGTCCGGCGCGGCTGGCCGGCCAGGTGTTGCTGGTGCATGACACATTGAATCAGGCCAAGGCATCGCGTCAGGCGTGGGTGTACAACCCCGGCCAGCGCCGCGTGCGGCGTGCGCCCAACGTCGAGTTCGACAATCCCGGCACCGCCTCCGATGGACTGCGCACCAACGACATGACCGACATGTTCAATGGCGCGATGAACCGGCACGAGTGGAAGATCGTCGGCAAAAAAGAAGTTTACGTGCCGTACAACTCCTACAAGGCGCACAGCGACAAGATCAAGGTGAAGGATCTGATTCAGCCCAACCACTTGAACCCTGATCTGCTGCGCTACGAACTGCATCGGGTGTGGGTGATTGAAGCAACGCTCAAGAAGGGCAGCCGCCACATCAATCCACGCCGTACCTTCTATGTTGACGAGGACAGCTGGGGCATTCTGGTTCTGGATCACTACGACGGTCAGGGCAATATCTGGCGTTACATGGAAGCACCGTCGGTGAACTACTACGAGGTGCCGGTATTCTGGGCAACCCTTGAAACTTCACACGATCTCAAGACGGGTCGTTACATCACCGGTCTGCTGGACAACGAAGAAAGCCCGTTCGATTTCAGCTACCAGGCAACGCCCGAAGACTTCTCGCCGCAGAACCTTCGCGCACGCGGTATCCGCTGATTGTTGAACAACGATTGCGCCCTTCGGGGCGCAATCTTCTTGCGTTCATGGCAGCAGCGTTCGGCTGCGTCGGGAGGGGGTTCGATGCCAATGTCTTCAGGTTTGCATTTTGCGCGTACGTGGGTGGTGGCACTTGCTGTGTTCGCAACCTTGCCCGTGTTCGCGCAACAAGCAGACACCAGTGAATTGCGTCCAGATGATCCCGCTGTGCTGACCTCCGAGGTGATGCCGCATGCGGTTGATCACATCATTACCGATGCTGTGCGCACACTCTCGGGATACGCCGCAGTGGGTGAGCGGGGTCATCTTTTGCTTTCAGCCAACGGCGTTGAGTGGACGCAAGCACAAGGGGTGCCAACGCGCGCCACGTTGAACGCGATCACCGCAGTGGGCGATGACTTGTGGGTGGGTGGTCACGATGGTGTGATCCTGCATTCACCGGATGCCGGCAACACTTGGGTGCGACAGCGTATTGATGTGTGGAGCCCCGAAGCATTTGAGCCGGCTGATGGCGCACCGATACTTGATTTGTTGTTTATCGACAAGAACCACGGATTTGCCATCGGTGCCTATAGCCTGTTCCTCGAAACTTTCGATGGCGGTGCAAGCTGGGAAAAACGTACCCTGCCACCGCCTCCTGAGGAGGCGGATGTAGCGGGTACTGGTGGCTTGGCCAACAGTGAGTCGTGGACTTTCGATGCCGATGATTTGGTGCTCGATGCCGTTACCGACCCGCACCTCAATGGTTTGGTACGCACTACTGCGGGTGAATTGATGATTGCTGCCGAGCGCGGCGCTGCGTTTCGCTCGCGTGATGACGGCGTGACCTGGGAACGCATCGCGCTGCCCTACGGCGGCTCGATGTTTGGCGTGATCGCCTGGGATGCCGGGCATGTGCTGATGTACGGTCTGCGCGGAAAAGTGTTTGAAACAAACGATCTTGGCGACAATTGGCGCGAACTCGAAACCGGTATCAGCAGCTCGCTGATGGGCGGTATCGCGCATCCTGATGGTGGCGCGATTTTGGTTGGTGCTCAGGGTGCGGTGTTATCGCGCAGCAGCGCAACAGACCCCTTTGTGCGCGCTAAATACCTCAGCCCTGGCAACGAGACGCCCATTCTGGCCGGACTTCTGGATCACCCGGAGGGCGGTTTTGTGGTTTACGGCGAGCGCGGTGTAGACCGCTATCGCCCGCAATGACGGAATCGACATGACGCACGCTAACCATAATCCAGACGGGGCAATGACGCGGATTGCCGAAAAAATCGTCTTTGGCAACCGGCCGCTGGTGCTGCTCTTGTTTGCATTGGTGACGATTGCCATGGGCTTCTATGCCAGCCAGTTGCGCATCGACGCCGGCTTCAAAAAACAAATACCGCTGATGCACGAGTACATGCAGACCTTCCTGGTGCATGAACGCGAGTTTGGCGGCGCCAACCGCGTGCTGATTGCGGTGGAAGCGAATGATGGCGACATGTTCGATCAATCGTTTTTCGCTACTTTGGAAAATGTGACTCGTGATGTCACCGCCATCGATGAAACCGATGATGCCCGTGTCCGCTCGTTGTTTACCCCCAATGTGCGTTTCGTTGAAGTTGTTGAAGATGGCCTGGCGGGTGGCAACGTCATCCCGTCCAGCTTCACGCCGAACGTCGATGGTTGGCAGGCCAGCGAAGAAGATTTCGAAACCGTTCGCGGCAATATCGTCAAGGCGAGCATCGTTGGCCGGCTGGTCGCCAAGGACTGGTCGGGCGCCATGGTGTGGGCTGATCTGATCCCCGAAGACTCTGGCACCAAACTGGATTATCAGGCCATCGCCAACAAGTTCGAGGCGATCCGCCAGAAGTACGAAGACGAAAACCACACGGTACGTGTGATCGGATTTGCCAAGATTGTCGGCGACATCACCGATGGCGCCAAATCCGTCATCAAGTTCTTTCTGCTTACCGTGGCTTTCACCTGGTTGCTGTTGTTTGCCTATTCGGCCTCGGTGAAGCTGGCTTCTCTGACAGTGCTTACCGCGTTGGTATCGGTGCTGTGGATGCTTGGCGCCCTGCGCTTGTTGGGTTTTGGCATCGACCCGATGAACATGTTGACACCCTTTCTCATTTTCGCGATTGCCGTCAGCCACGGCGAGCAGATGATCAATCGCTTCCGTGGTGAAATCTTCTTTGGCGGGCTCGAAGAAGGTACCGTAGAGGAACTGCGTACGCGTGTCGGCACCGAGCCGTTGCCGGCGGCGCGGCAGGCATTCAAGATGCTGCTGGTGCCGGGTATTGTCGCCCTGATTGCCGGTTCGATCGGTTTCGCTGCGATCCTGATTATTCCGATCCGGATCATCTTCGAGTTGGCGATTACGGCTACGGTGGGCGTTGGCCTGACCATTCTCACCGATCTCATCCTGTTGCCGGTGATGCTGTCGTATACCCGCCTGCGCAATCTTGAGGGCAAGCGCAACTACCGTTTGCGGCAATTGACGCAATTTGATCGCATCTGGGCATTCCTGTCGCGCTCCAGTCGTCCGGTGGCTGCTGCCATCATCCTGGCTTTGGGCGTAACCGGCTGGTATTTCGCCGAGGCTCAGGGCGACAAGGTGATGATCGGTGATGCCCAAAAAGGTGTCGCTGAACTGTGGCCTGATGCTCGCTACAACGTGGATGCGGTGGCGATCAGTGAGAAGTTTTCATTGGGTGTGGACATCCTCAACGTGATCGCCGAGGCTGGCCCTTCGGCATGCACCACCAGCTTCCCGGCAATGGAGTTGATCGACCGGTTCGCCTGGCACATGCGCAATGTCGAGGGGGTGGAGCAGGTCATCACCCTGCCAATGGCCGCCAAGGTGGTCAACGCAGGCTGGAATGAGGGCAACTTGCGCTGGCGCATTCTGCCGCGTTCCCCCGATTCGCTGCGCGTGGCTACCCAAAGTTTTGAAACCGACTCCGGGCTGCTCAACGCCGATTGCAGTGTGATGCCGGTGATGCTGTTTTTGAACGACCATCGTTCCGAGACCATTGATCGCATCGTTGCTGCGGTGAAGAAATTCCGCTCCGACAACAACGCTTACAACGTCAATTTCCGTGCCGAACAGGACGCGGCCATTGCCGCTGCACAGGAGATTGGCGAAGAGTATCAAAGCGATGAGGTCAACTTGCGTCTGGCGACCGGCAATGTGGGTGTGGCGGCAGCGATCAACGACACCGTGCGTAAGGTCGAACATTACATTTTGTGGCTGCTGTATGCCGCCGTGTTCCTGATGTGCCTGATCAGTTTCCGCAGTTGGCGAGCAGGCCTGTGCATCGTCCTGCCGCTGGTGCTGGTCACCGAGTTGGGTCACTCGTTGATGGTGTACCTGGACATCGGCATGAAGGTCAACACCCTTACGGTGGTGGCGCTGGGTGTCGGTATCGGTGTGGATTACGCGATTTACATCTTCGCTCGCATGAACGAAGCACTGAAGCAGGGGCGCACCTTGAGCGAGTCGTATTTCATCGCGCTCAAGACCACCGGTATCGCCATTTTCTACACGGCGCTTACTTTGGCGGCTGGTGTTGCCACCTGGATGTTCTCTGATCTCAAGTTCCAGGCCGATATGGGCATCATGCTGACCTTCATGTTTGTGGTGAACATGGTGGCCGCAATCGTGTTCCTGCCGGCATTGTGCCGTTGGTTGCTGCGCCCGGGCGAGAAGGACACCTGGGTCGCGCCGGTCTGACAACGATTCGCTGGCCAACTTGACCACGATCAGGTGCGTGGTGTGAGTTGGGTGTCATCATCGCCCGGTAGCATAACCGGGCGCTGCTAACGCCCGCCAAACTGGCGGATGTCCGTCATTCCGGTTCGTTGGAGGGCCACACAATGCCCAATGCGCAATCCGAGTCCAGTCGTGGCATTGAGCTTCGGGTTTTTTTGTTGCTGACCGTGGTGCTGGCGCCGGTATTGTCGGTACTGATCGTATCCGGGTTCGGCTTTGCCATCTGGATATCGCAGATGATCCTCGGGCCACCGGGGATATAGTGATGCCACGAGTTACAACCCAGCCCGACCGATCCCGCCGCGCACTACTGCGCGGAACATCGCCGCTGATGCTGGTTCGACCGCCTGGCGCAGTCGATGAAGTGTTGTTTCTGGATCGCTGTAGCCGCTGCAACGATTGCATTACCGCTTGCCCCGAGCACCTCCTGATACGCGCCGAAGCCGGGTTCCCCGAGCGTGACTGGCAGCGCGGCGAATGCACGTTCTGTGGTGAATGCATCGCCGCATGCCAGCCGCGCGCGTTGTTGCCGCTGGCGCAGCAGCCTTGGCCATGGCGTGCCGCAATTGGTGAGGATTGCCTCGCCGCGCATGGCGTTACCTGCCAGAGTTGCCGCGAGGTCTGTCCCGAAAATGCCATCCGCTTCAGCCCAGGCGCACCGCGTCCAGTACTCGACCCGGCGCGATGCAGCGGCTGCGGCGTCTGCACCGCGGTGTGCCCGGTGGCAGCGATCACCATGCAGCAGTTGCGCAACGATCCGGTAGCCATGCATGACTGACATCCTGCATATCGCCAGCTTCATCGTTCGCCACCGCGAGCACGGCGCAACTGCGCTGGATGGCTTGTTGGCTCACGCAGATCAAATGCAATGTGTTGCCCGTGCCGATGGCCGCAGCATCGTGTTGTGCGAGGGTGAAAGTGAAGCGGTACTGATGCAGGCGATTGATGCCCTGCAGGCGCTCGACGGCGTGCTCGGCGTCAGCCTCGTCTACCACCACGCAGAACCCAGCGACGAATTGATGCAGGAGATTGAATCATGACCACCCGCCGCGACTTCATCCGCCAGTCCGCCGCTGTCACCGCCGCTACGGTTGCCGGTATCGCCTTGCCCGCAGGTGCCGCCAACATCGTGCTGGAACGGCCGGTAACCGAATTGAAGTGGTCCAAGGCGCCGTGCCGGTTCTGCGGCACCGGATGCGGCATCAATGTTGCGGTAAAAAATGACCGGGTGGTGGCCACCCATGGTGATGTCCATGCCGAGGTCAATCGCGGTCTGAGCTGCGTCAAGGGCTATTTTCTGGCCAAGATCATGTACGGCGCTGATCGCCTCACCACACCGTTGCTGCGCAAGAAGGACGGCGCCTACGCCAAGGATGGCGAGTTCACCCCGGTTTCCTGGGATGAAGCATTTGATGTGAT
Source organism: Gammaproteobacteria bacterium HGW-Gammaproteobacteria-2 (assembly GCA_002840015.1). Taxonomy (GTDB): domain Bacteria; phylum Pseudomonadota; class Gammaproteobacteria; order Xanthomonadales; family Xanthomonadaceae. The sequence goes on from PGZE01000011.1 coordinate 135,808, forward strand.
GGCCGCGCAGTTCAAGCGCACGCTCAAGGAAAAAGGGCCGACTGCGGTCGGCATGTTCGGTTCCGGGCAATGGACGGTGTGGGAAGGTTACGCCGCCAATAAATTGTTCAAGGCCGGCTTTCGCAGTAACAACATCGATCCCAATGCCCGCCATTGCATGGCGTCGGCGGTAATGGGCTTCATGCGCACCTTCGGCATGGATGAGCCGATGGGCTGCTACGACGACATGGAGCAGGCCGATGCCTTCGTGCTGTGGGGCTCGAACATGGCCGAGATGCACCCGATCCTGTGGACGCGCATCACCGATCGGCGCCTCTCGCACCCGCACGTAAAAGTAGCCGTGTTGTCCACCTTCGAGCATCGCAGTTTCGATCTGGCCGACATCCCGATCGTGTTCACCCCGCAGTCGGATCTGGTGATCCTCAACTACATCGCCAATCACATCATTCAAAGCGGCAACATCAATCGCGATTTCCTCGCGAAGCACGCCAGCTTCAAACGCGGTGTCACCGACATCGGCTACGGCCTGCGCCCGGAGCACCCGCTGGAGCAGGCTGCCACCCACGCCGCCGATGCCAACAGCGGTGAAGTGATCGGTTTCGCTGAGTTTGCCGAGTTCGTCAAGCCCTACACCCTCGATTACGCGGTAAAAATGAGCGGTGCCGAACGCGGCTGGCTGCAACAACTTGCCGCGCTGTATGCCGACCCGAAAGTCAAGGTGATGAGCCTGTGGACGATGGGTTTCAACCAGCACACGCGCGGGGTGTGGGCCAACAACATGGTCTACAACCTGCATCTGCTGACCGGCAAGATCGCCACCCCCGGCAACAGCCCGTTCTCGCTCACCGGGCAGCCATCGGCCTGCGGCACCGCACGCGAAGTGGGCACCTTCTCACATCGCCTGCCTGCCGACTTGGTGGTGATGAACCCGGCACATCGTGCCACCGCCGAAAAAATCTGGAAGCTGCCGGCAGGCACCATCCAGGAGAAGCCGGGTCTGCATGCGGTGGCGCAAAACCGCGCACTCAAGGATGGCAAGCTCAATGCCTACTGGGTGCAGGTCAACAACAACATCCAGGCCAGTGCCAATACCGGCAACGAGGGCATCGTCGGTTATCGCAATCCCGACAACTTCATTGTGGTCTCCGATGCCTACCCGACGGTCACCGCGCAGGCAGCCGATTTGATTTTGCCGACCGCGATGTGGGTGGAAAAGGAAGGCGCGTACGGCAATGCCGAGCGGCGCACGCAGTTCTGGCACGAACTGGTGCCGGCGCCGGGGCAATCGCGTTCGGATCTGTGGCAGTTGATGGAGTTTTCCAAGCGCTTCACCACCGATGAAGTGTGGCCCGAGGAGCTGCTGGCGGCGAACCCGGCGTATCGCGGCAAGACCCTGTTCGAGGTCCTGTTCAAGAACGGCCAGGTCGATCGGTTTCCGCTCAGCGATATTGAAGCGGGTTACGCCAACCACGAATCGCAAGACTTCGGTTTTTACGTGCAGAAAGGTCTGTTCGAGGAATACGCGCAGTTTGGCCGTGGCCACGGCCACGATCTGGCCGATTTCGATGCCTATCACGCCACCCGCGGCCTGCGCTGGCCGGTGGTCGATGGCAAGGAAACGCGCTGGCGCTACAAGGAAGGCACCGACCCCTACGTCAAGCCGGGCACGGATTTTCAGTTCTACGGTAACGCCGACGGCAAGGCGGTGATCTGGGCGCTGCCCTACGAGCCGCCGGCCGAGTCACCCGATGCCGAATACGACCTGTGGTTGAGCACCGGCCGCGTGCTGGAGCACTGGCATTCGGGCTCGATGACGATGCGCGTGCCCGAGCTGTACAAGAGCTTCCCGCAGGCGCCGGTGTTCATGCACCCGGATGATGCGGTGGCCCGTGGTTTGCGCCGTGGCGATGAGGCGCGGCTGATTTCGCGCCGTGGCGAGGTTCGTGCGCGGGTCGAAACCCGAGGCCGCAATCGCCCGCCGCGCGGCCTGGTGTTCGTGCCGTGGTTCGATGCCAGCGTGTTGATCAACAAGCTCACGCTCGATGCCACCGACCCGATATCCAAGCAGACCGACTTCAAGAAATGCGCCTGCCGCATCGAAAAGGTTTGAGGAGAATCGCCATGCGTATTACCGCGATAATCGCACTGCTGATGCTGGGCCTGCTTTGGCTCGCTGGCGCATCGGCGCAAGACCCCAATGCCGATGTGTCGGTGGCTGCTGGCGAGTACCACTCCATCGACGCCATGCGTCGCGGTGAAGCGTTGACCAGCGAGCCGGCAGCGGCGCCGATGGCACGGGTGGAAAACACCGATCGCCGGCGCCAGCGCGCATGGCCCGAACAGCCACCCACCATCCCGCACAGCATCGATGGCTATCAGGTCGACAAGAACGCCAATCGCTGCCTGTTGTGCCATGCCCGTGCCAATGCCGAAACCTTCCAGGCGCCGATGGTCAGCGTCACCCATTTCATGGATCGCGATAGCCAGATACTGGCGCAAATCTCGGCGCGCCGTTATTTCTGCACCCAATGCCATGTGGTGCAAACCGATGCCCGGCTGCTGGTAGGCAGTACCTTCGTCGATGTAGACACCCTGCTGCAAGCCAGCAAGGAGCGCTGAACCATGGCGGCCCGTTTACGTTTACTGGCACGTCGTTACTGGCAGGTATTGCGCCGGCCCAGCGTGCATTTCAGCCTGGGCTTCCTCACCATCGGCGGTTTTATCGCCGGTGTGGTGTTCTGGGGGGCGTTCAACACCGCGCTGGAAGCCACCAACTCCGAAGCGTTCTGCACCGGTTGCCACGAGATGCGCGATAACGTGTTTGAAGAGCTCAAGCACACCATCCATTACAGCAACCGCTCCGGCGTGCGCGCCACCTGCCCGGATTGCCACGTACCGCACCAGTGGACCGACAAGATCGCACGCAAGATGCAGGCCTCCAAAGAGGTCTGGGGCAAGTTGTTTGGCACCATCAATACCCGAGAGAAATTTCTTGAGAAGCGATTGGAGTTGGCCGCACACGAATGGCAACGCCTGAAGGCCAACGACTCGCTGGAATGCCGCAACTGCCACAATTTTGCCTACATGGATTTCACCCGACAAAGCCCGCGTGCTGGCCAGATACACGCACGTTGGCTGCAAGAGAGCGACAAGACCTGCATCGATTGCCACAAGGGCGTGGCGCATCGCCTGCCCGACATGGCTGGCGTACCGCAGGGTTGATCGTCACGCCACGCATTGCCCCGTTCGGTGACGCACGGGGGGGCGAAGCACATGGACGGGCAAGTGCCGCCGATGCATGGTGAGGGCACGGGCAGATATTTTGCGCCGCAACTGCACCAGTAACCGGGTGCAACACCGGAGCAGTTGCCGAACGCGCAGGTGGCCCGCCACTACGCGGCCATATCACGAGCTACAACGGCGTCAAGCGTGTGCGCACCATGGTGTCGGCGGCGTCGAGGTCGATCTGCTCAATGCGGCTGCAGCCGGCGCAGGCGTCGATCAATATCTGTCGCTGGATGCGCCCGCGTGCGAGCGCGATGGCGTAGGGTACGTGCTGGAAACTGACCATGGTGTAGCGCGGCACGAACAGGCACGGATTGCGCTGCGCGAGAACGGTTTCGAGTTGCCGTTGCAGCAGAAAATCGGGGTCGCGCACCTGGTCGCGCATTTCACCGTAATTTTCAAGCGCCATGGTCTGGATGGCGAGGGCATTGGGCTGGCGCTCGGCACTGAACGAGGCAAAGGCGCTGGCGATGTCGTTGTCGCGTTGCAAGTGTTCGGCCAGTGCCACGCAATCCTCGAACGCGCAGTTCATGCCCTGGCCGTGAAATGGCACCATCGCATGGGCGGCGTCGCCAAGCACCACGGCGCGGTTGTCGAGGTGCCAGCGTTGCAGGTAAAGCGTTGCCAGCGGGCTGGTGGGGTGGGCGGCAAAGTCGCGGGCGAGATCGGGCATCTGTGCGAACGCATCCGGGAAGTCGCGGGTGAACAGCGCCATGGCATCGGCGGCGCTGCTGACGGTGGCAAAGCTGGTTTCGCCCTGGTGCGGTAAAAACAGGGTGACGGTAAAGCTGCGCTCGGTGTTGGGTAGCGCGATGCACATGTAGCCGCCACGCGGCCAGATGTGCAAAGCGTGTGGCTCCAGGCGAAAGCCACCGTCGTCTGCTGGCGGAATTTCAAGTTCTTTGTACGCATGCTCCAGCGGCTCCACCCGCTCGCCCAGCGCGGTGTGTTCATTCATCGCACGGCGCACCGCCGAGCCGGCGCCATCGGCACCCACCAATACCGCGAAATCCATTTCGCTGCGGCTGCGGTCGTGATCGTTGACCACGTTGAGGCAGCGGCGGTCAAAATCGATGCTGTCGATGCGGTGATGAAAATGGATGCGCGCACCAGCGGCTTCAGCGGCATCGAGCAAAATATGGTTGAGCCGGCCACGATGCACGGAGTGGATGACATGGCCGTCGTCACTGCCATAACGCTGCAGCTGCACATGGCCATCGCTGAAGTGAACCATGCGGCCACGCATCATCACCGAGCGCGCCAGCACCTCCTTGTCCAGCCCGGCCACGCTCAATGCATGCAGGCCGCGCTCGGCCAGCGCGAGGTTGATCGAGCGACCGGATTCGTAGCCACGGATGCGCTGGTCGGGCCGTTTTTCCAGTACATCGACCTGCCAGCCACGACGGGCGAGCAGAGTGGCAAGCAGGGCGCCGGCGAGTCCGGCGCCGGCAATCAGGATACGGCGGGGTGTGATGGTCAACGCAGGTTCCAGGGGTCAGACGTGTGCGCGCCATTGCGCAATGGCGAGTACCGCGCGCAACACGTCGATGTGGCGGTTATACAGCGGGGTGGGCGATAACCGGATGACATCCGGCTCGCGCCAATCGCCCACGATACCGTGTGCGAGCAGATATTCGAAGAGGTCGCGGCCCTGGGCACGCCCCGCGCGCACCCGCAGGCTGAGCTGGCAGCCGCGTTGCTGCGGGTCGGACGGGGTGAGGATGTGCAGGGTGTCGTCGAGTTGTTCGCGGATCAGCGCGGCAAGGTAACCGGTGAGCTGCACCGATTTGCTGCGCAATGCGCCCATGCCGGCGCGCTGGAACTGCGCCAGCGAAGCGCGCAGCGGCGCCAGCGACAGGATCGGCGGGTTGGAGACCTGCCAGCCTTCGGCGCCGGGGCTGGGCGTAAACTCGGGCGCCATCGCAAAGCGGGTGGCCGCTTCGTGGCCCCACCAACCGGCCAGCCGTGGCAGGCCGCTGTGCGCGTGGCGTTGATGCACAAAGGCTGCGGCAATCGCACCAGGGCCGGCGTTCAGGTATTTGTAGGTACACCAGACCGCGAAGTCGGCGTCGCTGTCGTGCAGCGCCAGCGGCACATTGCCAGCCGCATGCGCGAGATCAAAGCCGGCGACGGCGCCCACCGCATGCGCGCAGGCGGTGATGCGGGCGATATCGAGCACTTGCCCGGTGCGGTATTGCACGCCGGGCAGCAGCACCAGCGCCAGCGTGTTGCCGTGTTCGGCAATCGCGGCATCGATCGCATCGCTACTGAACAAGCCATCGGCCAAGTCGGGCTGCAATGTAATCAGCGTCGAAGCCGGATCAAGGCCATGCCAACGCAGTTGTGATTCGACCGCATGATGATCGGAGGGAAATGCGCCCGCTTCGATCAGCAGTTTGTTGCGGGTGCCGTCAGGGCGATAAAAGCTGGCCAGCATCAGATGCAGGTTGACGGTGAGGGTGTTCATCGCCACCACTTCCAGCGGCTGCGCGCCGACCAGCTGCGCCAGCGGTTCGCGGATGCTGTCCAGCGTGTGCAGCCATGGTCGCGGGCCGTGGAAGTGGCCTTCCACAGCACGCTGCGACCAGGCATCGAGTTCTTCTTCTACTGCGTCACGCGCGGCATGCGGCATCAGCCCCAGCGAATTGCCGCACAGATAGATCTGCTCATCGTCGCCGTGGCGCGGGAACGCAAACTCGCTGCGAAATGCTTGCAGCGGATCGGCAGCATCCAGGGCCAGGGCGTGGGCTTCACTGAACAGCGAACTCATGGGCTTGGCTCCGGTGCCGGGTGTACGTGGTCGCATTGGCTGCAGGTGCGGTGGGCAAGCGAGGCATGGAAACGCGCAAAGACGGGCGGCAGGTCGGTTTCGATATTGCCCAGCGCGAAATGTTCCTCGTACAGCTTGTGGTTGCAGTTCGGGCAGAACCAGGCCAGTGCGTCGCGTTCATGTGCCAGACGCTTGCGTTCGATCACCAGGCCGATCGAACCGGCGGTGCGTTGCGGCGAGTGCCACACCTTCGGCGGCAGGTAGAACAACTCGCCGGCGCTGATCGGTATCTCGCGCATGGCCCCGGCCTCCTGCACGCGCAGGCACATGGTGCCTTCGATCTGGTAGAAAAACTCCGGCCCTTCGTCGTAATGAAAGTCGCTGCGCACGTTGGGGCCAGCGACCACCATCACGATGAAATCGTCATCGACGATGCAGCGGTTGCCGACTGGCGGCTTGAGCTGATCGCGGTGCGCTTGAATCCATGCATGCAGCTTGATCGGTGGCGGCAGTGCTACAACGGGCATCGCGGTTCCGGGTGATGTGCAAGACACGCTAGTTTACCCGGTCATCGCTGCGCGATATGAAATCAACCCGCGCGGCAATGCCGGGCGATGTACTGCGCGTGGTCGGGCAGTGCGGCGCTGGCTTCTTCGCTGATCCGGCGCAGGCTGGCCAGCTTGCCCGCTGCATCCACCGAGCTGCGCAGGTCCACCAGTGCGCTGTAGTGCTGCGGCCAGACTTCCTGGCCGATCAATACCGCCAACCAGTTTGGGTTCTGGAACAGTTCCAGCGGCTCGGCGACGATCCGCCCCGAGCTGCGGAACTGATCGATCTTGTAGTGCAGGGTGTCGGGGATATCCATTGCGGCGGTATAGCGCCACAGCGGCGCATCGTCGCGGGCGATGGCCTTGTAATGCAGGATCAGGAAATCGCGCACCCGCTCGTATTCCTGGCCGGTGATGCGGTTGTATTCCTGTGCCAGCAAGGGTTCGCAGTAGCGGTCGGGAAACAGTGCCAGCAGCCGGGTGATGGCGCTCTGGATCAGGTGGATGCTGGTTGATTCCAGCGGTTCCATGAACCCGGCGGACAGGCCGATGGCGATGCAGTTGCGGTTCCAGAATGCCTTGCGCCGGCCAGTGGTGAAACGCAGCGGGCGCGGCGTGCCCAATGGCTCGCCTTCAAGGTTCGCCAGCAACACCGCCGTCGCCTCGTCATCGCTGCTGAACTGGCTGCAATAGACATGGCCGTTGCCCATCCGATGTTGCAGCGGAATCCGCCATTGCCAGCCGGCCTGCTGCGCGGTGGAACGCGTGTACGGTGTCAGTGCGCCATTGCCGTGCGTGCTGCCCACCGCCACCGCGCGATCACAGGGCAGCCAGTGCTGCCAGTTTTCGTAGCCGGTGTGCAGGGCGTCTTCGATCAGCAGGCCGCGAAAGCCCGAGCAATCGATGAACAGATCGCCCTCGATCAACAGGCCGGCATCGAAGTGGTAGGCGTAGTCGTAGGTGGACTGGATGCGCTGGCGATCGGCCAGCGGCGGCGCGAACTTGTTGTTGCGCGCAGCAACCCAGGCCATGGCGTAGTCCTGCAATGGCGTGTCGTCACCGCGCGCGCGTTCCCGCAGCCAGTATTGGTAGAGCGGAACCGCGTCGAACTCGGCGCCGAACTGGCCGAACGGATGGAAGTAACGTTGCCCGAGCCGGGTCCAGTTGACGAACTCGATGCCGAGCTTGAACGTGCCCTGGGTCGCCTTGATGAAGGTGTTTTCATCGATGCCAAGGGCGCGGTTGAACAACTTGATCGGCGGTATCGTCGCCTCGCCGACACCGACGATGCCGATCGCCTCGGATTCGATCAGCTCGATCCGGCAACTCGTGCCCAGTGTATTGGCCAGCGAAGCGGCGGTCATCCAGCCGGCGGTGCCGCCTCCGACAATGACAATGCGGCGAATGGCGCGATCTGCCTGTTCCATGGTGATTCCTCACAGCGATAGCGTCACTGTAGCGCCTGACAGTGGCGCCGTGCAGGTTGCAACAACATCTGTGGTGATGATGAATACGTATGCAGGCCGTTGTCGATACGCGCAGGGCACGCCTACGATGCAGGACGACTTGCAACGACGGTCGGCGAAAGGCTTCGTGTCGTCGCCGCCCCGAATAACAACCACGCAAGCGAAGGGAGGCACGATGTACCGATATACCCGTTTGCTGCGATTGCGGATGTTTCTGGCCGTAGCTGGATCGTTGCTGTTTTCTGCAGGTTTGGCGGTTGCCGCCGAGCCGGCGTTGACGGCCAGTTCCCCCGATCATGTGTTGCAGGTACAGGTGCAGGTGCGCGATGGCAATCTGCAATATCAGCTGAGCCGTTTTGGTGTGCCGGTACTCGACTGGTCGCGTCTGGGGCTGCAATTTTCCGATGCGTCATCGCTCACTGATGGCCTTGCCATCGCCGACAGCAGCACGCGCGATGTTGATGACCGTTGGCAGCAGCCGTGGGGCGAGCGCCAGTGGGTACGCAACCGTTACCGCGAGCTGCGCGTCAACTTCACCAGCGCCGATGCGCCGGCGATGGCGGTGGTATTCCGGGTGTACGACGAGGGCTTCGGGTTTCGCTATGAGGTGCCGGCTGATGCGCAGCATGCAAAACGCACGATCAGCAACGAGTTGACCGAGTTCGCATTCGTTGCTGATCACAAAACGTGGTGGAACGGTGCCTACCTGCCCAATCGCTACGAATACCTGTATCGCGAATCACCCCTGTCGGCGATCTGGAAAGCGGTAACGCCGTTGACGATGAAAACCGCGCAGGGTCTGTATCTCAGCGTACACGAGGCGGCGCTGGTGGATTACCCCGAGATGACCCTGGAGAACGTCGGCGGCAACCGGCTCAAGGCCGATCTGATTCCGTGGTCGGATGGCAGCAAGGTGAAAACCGAAGGTGCTTTCGTCACTCCGTGGCGCACGCTCACCGTGGCTGAGCGCGCAACCGGCCTGATCGATTCCGACCTGATATTGAACCTCAACGAACCCAACACGCTGGGTGATGTGTCGTGGCTGGAGCCAGGCAAATATGTGGGCGTGTGGTGGGAGATGCACATCCGCCAATCGACCTGGGCATCGGGCGACAAACACGGCGCCAACACCGCCAATGTGAAGCGTTTTATCGATTTCGCGGCCAAATACGGTTTCAAGGGCGTGCTGGTGGAGGGCTGGAATGTCGGCTGGGATGGCGACTGGATCGCCAACAGCGACCTGTTCAATTTCACTACCCCGTACCCGGATTACGATTTCGATGCATTGGCGCGTTATGCCAAAAACAAAGGCGTGCGCATCATCGGTCATCATGAAACCTCCGGTGGCATCGCCAATTACGAGAGCCAGCTTGAAGACGCGATGGCCTACATGCAGGCGCATGATGTGCGCGCGATCAAGACCGGCTACGTCAAGCAAAACGGTCTGATCGAGCGCATTGGCGATGCCGGCAAGCCAGTACACGAATGGCAACACGGCCAGTTCATGGTGCGCCATTACCAGAAGGTCGCAGAGGTCGCGGCGAAGCACCATATCGCGATCAACACCCACGAACCGATCAAGGACACCGGCCTGCGCCGCACCTGGCCCAACTGGATGACCCGCGAAGGCGCGCGCGGGCAGGAATACAACGCCTGGTCGGAAGGCAACGGCCCTGGCCACATCGCCAATCTGGCATTCACCCGCATGTTGTCGGGGCCGATGGACTTTACCCCGGGCATCTTCGACCTCGGCAGCAAGCAGGCCATGGATGAGCGCAATCTAAGCAGCACCCTGGCCAAGCAACTGGCGCTGTATGTGGTGTTGTACAGTCCGTTGCAGATGGCGGCCGATCTGCCGGAAAACTACGAGGCCAAGCCCAAGGCATTCCAGTTCATCCGCGATGTGCCGGCGGACTGGGCGCAGAGCCGGGCAATCGATGGCGAGATCGGCGATTTTGTGGTGATTGCGCGCCAGGATCGCAACAGCCGCGACTGGTATCTCGGTGCGGTTGGCGACGAAAATGGCCGCTTGCTGAGTGTGCCGCTGGGCTTCCTCGAATCCGGGGTGCGTTATCAGGCACAAATCTACGCCGATGGCGTTGATGCGAGTTGGGACAAGAACCCCGAAGCGATCGAGATCAGCACCCGTGAAGTGAGCAGCAATGACGTGCTGCGGCTGCGTCTTGCACCGGGTGGCGGCAGTGCGATTCGCTTTGTGCCGTTGCACAAGGCCGTTGCACCGCGCTGATCGCGCGGCATCAATCAATCTGCGTTTCACACGGGAGTACTGCATGAGTCGATTTACCGTACTTTGGTCTGTGGCACTGGCCGTTGCGCTGGCTTGTGTGGCTGCAGTGCCGGCGCTGGCGCAGGCACCAGCCGTTGCGCCAGCCTACAAAGCCATCGAGCGGCCAATCCAGGATGAGTTGATCTACTTCGTGATGCCCGATCGTTTCGCCAATGGCGATGCGGGCAATGATCGCGGCGGCATTGCCGGTGATGCCGATCAGCACGGTTTCGACCCCACCCACAAAGGTTTTTTCCACGGCGGTGATTTGCAAGGCCTGCGTGAACGCCTTGCATACCTGCAAGGAATGGGCATCACCACGATCTGGGTGACGCCGATTTTCAAGAACAAGGCGGTGCAGGGTGGGCCGGGGCAGCGCAGCGCCGGCTATCACGGTTACTGGATCACCGATTTCACCCAGGTTGATCCACACCTTGGCGGCAATGCTGAGTTCAAGCGACTGGTCGATGCCGCGCATGCGCGCGGCATGAAGGTGATCATGGATATCGTCACCAACCATACGGCCGATGTGATCCAGTATCGCGAATGCGGCATCAGCGGTGATCTGGCCAGCGGCGATGCCAGCCAGACCTGCCCGTACCGCTCGCTTGCGCAGTACCCGTACACCACCCGCGGTGGCATTCACGGTGAGCCGATCAATGCCGGTTTTGCCGGCGATGCGCCGGCGCAGCAGACGCAGGAGAACTTCGCCAAACTGCGCGACCCCGGTTTTGCCTACACCCCGTTCGTGGCGCCGGACGAAGCCAGCGTCAAAGTGCCGGCATGGCTCAACGATCCGATTTATTACCACAATCGCGGCAACTCGACATTCAAGGACGAAAGCGGGTTGTACGGTGATTTTGCCGGGCTGGACGATCTGTTTACCGAGCACCCGCAGGTGCTCGCCGGCATGATCGACATCTACAAGCAGTGGATCACCGAGTTTCATGTGGATGGCTTTCGTATCGATACCGCCAAGCACGTCAACGACAGTTTCTGGCGCGGCTTCATCCCCGCGATCCGGGCCCACGCCAAGGCCGAGGGCATCCCCGATTTTTACGTGTTCGGCGAGGTATTCGATCCCGACCCCAAAGCGCTTAGTCGGTTCACGCGCGAGGCGGCATTCCCGGCAGTGCTCGACTTCGCGTTTCAAAGTGTCTTGCGCGAGGTGATCGCCGATGGCGCAGGCCCGCGCCGGTTGCAGAAATTGTTCAAGGATGATGCGTTGTATGCCGATGGCAGCAACGGCGCCGCGATGTTGCCGATCTTCAGTGGCAATCACGACATGGGCCGGATCGGCCACTTCCTGCTGCAAGCGACCGCAGGCCGCGCCAGCGATGACGAGCTGCTGCGACGCGCCACCCTCGCCAATGCGCTGCTGCTGTTTTCGCGCGGCGTGCCGGTGATCTATTACGGCGATGAGCAGGGCTTTACCGGGGATGGCAACGACCAGGACGCGCGCGAGGACATGTTTCCCAGCCAGGTTGCCAGCTACAACGACAATCGCTTGATTGGCAGCAAGGCCAGCACCGCCGGTGACAATTTTGATACTGCCCATCCGCTGTATCGGGCGATTGCCGAGATGGCGCAGGTACGACGCGATTATCCGGGGCTTGTACGCAGCGAGCAGGTCGTACGCATGGCCGGAAAGAAGGCCGGCCTGTATGCATTTTCGCGCATCGACAAGACCCGGAACGAGGAATTTCTGATCGTGATCAACACCGAACCACGCAAGGAGACATTGGAAGTCAGTGTCGGCGGTCAGTTATGGAATCGCCTGATCGGTGAAGGCGAGGCCACTCTGCGTGCCCATCGTGGTCGGGTGCGGGTTGAACAGCCCGGTTTGTCGTACGTGGTCTATCGCGCAACCCTGGCTGCTGGTTAAGCCGATGGATACGACGAGAACGTCGTGATTTTGTAACCCTGGAAAAATACGAGATGTCACAGCCGGAGCCGTCACTGGCAATCGCTTGGGTTCAACGCGAGCCGTCACCGCAAAGCATCATCTGCGCACATCGCGCAAGGCTCGCTCCAGCAGCGCCATGCCTTCCTCAAACACCGCGGTTTCCACGGTTAGCGGCACCAATACACGGATGGTGTTGGCGTACACGCCGCACGACAACAAAATCAAGCCCAGATCGGCCGCGCGTGCAGTAAGCGCTTTCGCCGCATCGGGATCGGGGGTGTTGTCGCTGCCAGGCACGATCAACTCAAACGCACTCATGCCGCCGAGGCCGCGTATTTCTCCGATACCCAACAAAGTCTCGTGTTGCAACACTTCGATGAAATCGCGCAGCCGCTCGCCCAATGCAGTGGCGCACTCCAGCAGGTTTTCGTGCTCGATCGCCTCGAACACCGCCAGCGCGGCGGCGCATGCAACCGGGTTGCCGCCGTAAGTGCCGCCAAGGCCACCCGGTGCCGGTGCGTCCATGATCTGTGCGCGGCCAACCACTCCGGCCAAAGGCAAGCCACCGCCAATCGACTTGGCGACGGTAATCAGATCCGCAGTGACCTGATAATGTTCCATCGCGAACAGCAGGCCGGTGCGGGCAAATCCGCTTTGTACTTCGTCGGCGATCAACACGATGCGGTGCTCATCGCACAGTGCCCGTAGCGCGGTCATGAACTCTGGCGGGGCGACCACAAAACCGCCTTCGCCCTGCACCGGCTCGATCAGGATCGCCGCCACCCGCGATGGCTCGATGTCGTACTTGAACAGATGCGCGATGTCGTCGAGCGCATCGGCCACGCTGACGCCGTGGTAGGCGTGCGGAAAACGCGCGTGGAAAATGTCAGCAGGAAATGGCCCGAAACCGATCTTGTACGGCACCACTTTGCCGGTCAGCCCCATGCCCAGCAGGGTGCGGCCATGAAAGCCGCCGGTGAACGCGATCACCCCGGGGCGGCCGGTATAGGCGCGGGCGATCTTCACCGCGTTTTCCACCGCCTCCGCGCCGGTGCTGACGAACACGGATTTTGCCGGCCCGTTGATCGGCGCGCACGCATTGAGCTTTTCCGCCAGCGCGATATACGGCTCGTATGGCATCACCTGAAAGCAACTGTGGACGAAGGCAGCCAGTTGACGCTCGATCGCGGCCATCACTTTGGGGTGGCGGTGGCCGGTGTTGAGTACGCCGATGCCGCCGGCAAAGTCGATGTAACGCTGGCCATCGGCGTCCCAGATTTCGGCATTCTGCGCGCGCACCGCGTAACGCTGGGTGGCATGGCCGACGCCGCGGGCAACGGCGTGTTCGCGGCGTTGCTGCAACTCCTGATTGGCGCTCATCACATCGCTCCGTTGCGGTTTATAAAGCGCAGTGTCAAATAAAATCAACACTACTGCAAGTCGCTTCAGCGCATGCAATGCGTCCTTGCGCAATCGGGCGTTGACAGGCAGGATTTAACATTCATTCAGGAGGTAGTTATGGACGCAATTCGAACACACAATGCCTTGCGATCAGTGCTGATTGCGCTAGCGCTGGGCTTGGGGTTGTCGGTTTGGGCGCAAGCTCCTGGATCGGACGAAGTGTTGGCGCTGGCTGCGCCGATCGCTGCTGAGCCAATTCCCGAAATCGCGCTGGCCGCTGCTGATGCCGCCGCCGTGCGCGAACCCAGCCGTGCCGATGCCTGGGGCGGTGCGCGTACTGGCGAGGAGGCCACACTGTCCGATCGCGTGGTCAACTATGCCATCGAAGCCAGTCTCGACCCGGACGCGCACACGATGCAAGGCCGGCAACGGCTGACTTGGCGCAACCGCAGTGCGCGACCGGTGGCTTCGGTTTACCTGCATTTGTATCTCAATGCGTTTGAAGGTCCGGGCAGCCTGTTTTTCAGCGAACAGCGCGAGCGTGGCTTCGGTTTTCGCAGCGAAGTGCCGATGGATGATGGCGAGTGGGGTTACACCGAGCTCAAGCGCGTCGAGCAGGGTGGTATCGCGGTGCCGTGGCAGTTCGTGCATCCCGATGGTGGCCCGGAAAGCGATCACACGGTGGTTCGCCTCGACCTGCCCGAGCCGGTGGCGCCCGGCACCAGCACCACTCTGGAAATCGATTTCTTCAACCAGTTGCCGCGCGTGGTTGCCCGTACCGGCTACTTCGGCAGCTTTCATCTGGTGGCGCAGTGGTTCCCGAAAATTGCGGTGCTGGAATTGCCCGGCGAGCGCGGCGCCAGCGCACCGCGCTGGAATGCCCATGCCTTCCATTTGCACAGCGAGTTCTATGCCGATTTTGGCTTGTTCGATGTGTACATCACTGTGCCCGAGGGCTACCGTGTTGGCGCCACTGGCGAATTGCAGGGCGAACCCACGATTACCGACGGCAAGGCCACCTGGCATTTCGTGCAGGGTGATGTGATCGACTTCGCCTTCACCGCCGATAAGCGCTTCGCCGAACCGCTGGTGGGTTACTACGAAGGTGAAGGCAGCCCGAAGGTGACGGTGCAGGTGCTGTTTCCGCCCGAATATGCCAGCAATGCCGCGCCGGTGCTCAAAGCCACCATTGATTCACTGGAATATTTCTCGCGCACGCTGGGTGCGTATCCGTATCGCACGGTCACCGCTGTCATCCCGCCGTACAACGCCGGTGAAGCGGCCGGCATGGAGTATCCGACATTTTTCACTGCTGATAGCTACGACGATGTCACCCCCGGCACCCTCAACGCGCATGGACTGGATTTCGTCACCATCCACGAGTTCGGCCACGGCTATTTCATGGGCCTGTTGGCATCCAACGAGTTCGAAGAGCCGATGCTCGACGAGGGCCTCAACGAATATTGGAACAACCGCATGTTGAGCGAGCGTGGGCAGGGCGTACCGTTGGCCAACCGCCTGCTGAAGCGACTGGGTTTCAACGCCCAGTTTCCACAATTCCAGGCCGAGCGCATGGGGGCAATGCTGCGCGAGCCAGCCGATGGCATTGGTGCCAACTCCTGGGAGCGCATGTCCAGCTCCAGCTATGGTTCGGTGTATTCGCGTACCGCCACCGTGATGCGTGATCTGGAGGCGCAACTGGGCACCGAGGCCACACAAAAGGCGTTCAAGGCCTATTACGCGCGTTGGTCGTTTCGTCACCCGAGCATTGCCGATCTGCGCGAAACGCTGGCCGAGGTCAGTGGTCAACGCGCACTGGTCGAGCGCGTATTCGCGCAGCAGGTTTACGCCGCCAGCAAGGTGGATGATCGCATCGCCGAGTTCGCCAGTGACGAAGTGCTGCCGCAGCCGGGCACGCAACTGATCGATTTCCAGCGCAGTGAGTTGGACAGCGATGCGATTGACGAGCAGATCAGCGCCACGCGCAAGGAATGGAAGAAGGCCAATCCCGATGCCAAAGAAGGTACTGGCCCGTATCCGTTCCTTACCCGCGTACTGGTTGCCCGCCAGGGCGCGGCAGTACCGCAGACCTTGCGCGTGATCTTTGCTGACGGCAGCGAGGAAACCGCACGATTCGATAGCGACCAACGCTGGCAACGCTTCAGTTGGAGCAAGCCGGTACGCGCGCTGTCGGCACAACTCGACCCCGAGCAGCAGCATTACCTCGATGTCAGCAAGGCCGATGATGGCCGTACGCTGGAACCGGATAAAACCCTGGCGCGGCGCTGGAGCAGCGATGCTGCCGCCTTCCTGCAAAATCTATATGCCTTGTTGGTGACCCTATGAATACGCCATTGCGTCAATCGGCCGCATCCATCGTTTTTCACAGCGCGCGCAGCATGTTGCAGTGGCGATTATTGCTGCTCTGGTTGCTGGCATTGCTGCTACCCACCGCCATTGCCGTGCTGCCGATAACGCGCCTGCTCGGCCAGCACTTTGATTACGCGGTGCAGGCACCGCAATGGGCCACGCACTTCGATGGCATCGCCTTGGCCGAACTGGTCAACGTATTTTCCGGCAACACCGGCACAGCAGTGAGCAGTGCAGTATTGCTCGGCGTGATGTTCAGCCTGCTGCTGTCGCCTTGGCTCACGGCTACCGTGTTCGTTGCGGTTCGTGCGCACACGACGCCTGGATTCACTGCGTTGCTCATCGGCGGCATCAAGGAATACGGCCGCTTCTTTCGCATGCTGCTATGGGCGTTGCTGCCCATGGGCATCGCCATGGCGATTTATGCTGCGTTGTCGGGCATGGCGGATGACTATGCCGAAAAAGCCATCCTCGAAGCAGACGCCAAACACATCGGCTGGCTGGCGCTGGCCGGTGGTGGCTTTTTCTTGTTGCTTGCGCATGCCAGCGTGGAAACTGGCCGCGCCTGGCTCGGCATCGATCAGTCCAAACACTCGGCCATTCGCGCCTGGTGGCGCGGTGGTCGGCTGTTGTTGCGGCGGCCGTTGAGCGTGCTCGGTATCTACCTGCTCAGCACCGTGATCACCGCGCTGATTTACTTGCCGTTGTTGCTGTTGCGCGCACACACCCCCGCCGTTGGTGCATTTGGTCTGCTCGCTGCATTCGTGCTTGCCCAACTGGCCGTTGCGGTCTTGGCCTGGGGCCGCGCCGTTCGTCTGGCTGGCCTCGGGGCACTGGTAAAGCAGCAGTTGCCGTAAGCAGGCATTGCATGGGCGCGGCTCTGCGCTCCCCGCAATACTGCTCATTCAGACCACAAGCCATCAGGCCGACACCCCAGCGCAAGCTGGGGTCCATTTTGATTTTTCGTTACGAATCGAGATCAACATGGATTCCAGCTTTCGCTGGAATGACGAACTCGAAATCCATGGCGGCTAGCCGTGCCGCACCTGGCCTTCGCCGCGCACCACCCAGCGTTCAATGGTGAGCGCGGCCAGGCCCATCGGGCCATAGGCATGCACCCGTGAGGTGGAGATGCCGATTTCAGCGCCGAGGCCCAACTCACCGCCATCGCTGAACCGCGATGAGGCGTTTACCATCACTACCGCCGAACGCAAGCCGTGGATGAAACGCTCGGCGGCATCGGCATCGCGAGTGGCGATCACTTCGGTGTGATCGGAGCCGTGCTGCTGGATGTGGGCGATGGCTTGATCGATATCATCGACCACGCGCACGGCCAGGATGCGATCAAGAAACTCGGCGCCAAAATCGCTTTCGTTGGCCGGCACCACGCCGGCATAAATCGCGTGGGTTTGCGGGCAGCCGCGCACCTGCACGCCGAGCGCACGCAGGCGCACCACGGCGTTGGGGATGAAGGTGGCTGCGATATCGCGATGCACCAGCATCGTTTCCAGCGCGTTGCATACCGCTGGGCGGGTTGTCTTGCCGTCGATCAGCAGTTTCAGCGCCAATGCCGGGTCGGCGCTGGCATCGACAAACAAGTGGCAGACACCTTTGTAATGCTGGATCACCGGCACCCGTGCGTTGTCGGTAACGAAACGGATCAGGCCTTCACCACCGCGTGGAATCACCAGATCGATCAAGCCCTGCGCCTGCACCAACTCGCGGATGCGCTCACGGTCGGTATCAGTAATCAGGGTGAGCGCGGCTTCGGGCACGCCGTGCGCAGCCAGCGCGCCATGCAGGGCCGCGGCAATCGCAAGGTTGGAATGCAGCGCCTCGCTGCCACCGCGCAGCACTACCGCGTTGCCGGCCATCAGGCACAGGCTGGCGGCATCGGCGGTGACGTTTGGCCGGGCTTCGTAGATCATCGCGACTACGCCGAGCGGGATGCGTACGCGCTGCACGGTGAGGCCGTTGGGGCGCTGCTCGCTGTGGGTGATCTCGCCTACCGGATCGGGCAACTCGGCAATCTGGTTGAGGGCGGCAACCACGGCATCCAGCCGCGACGGGTTCAGTCGCAGTCGATCGATCAGCGCCGCATTTTGTTTCGCTTCGTTGGCGGCATCCACATCGCGTGCGTTGGCGGTGAGGATGGCATCGCGGCCATCGGCCAGCGCTTGCGCCATGGCGTGGATCAGGGCGCGTTTGGCCTCGCTGCCCATGGCGGCGATGACTTGCGCTGCCGCACGTGCGGCATGCAGTTGTTCATTGAGGTTGGTCAAGTCGCACTCCGGGGATTGAGCAAAACAAGATCGTCACGATGCACCAGTTCGGGAGTGTAGGCATAGCCCAGGCGCACACCGATTTCGTCGCTGCGTGTGCCGATCAGGCGATTGCATTCGCTGGCGTTGTACTGGCAAAGGCCGCGCGCCACCGCCACCTCGACACCGCGTTTGATATACGTCACTTGCACTGCATCGCCACGCGCGAACTCGCCATGCACCGCCACCAGGCCACGCGGCAACAACGAGGCGCCACGTTCGGCGATGGCTTTGGCAGCACCGCTATCAACCTGCAGGCGGCCGGCAGCCGGTGGCAGGTTTTTCAGCCAGGTTTTGCGTGCGGCAACGCGGCTGCGCGGGTGATCGAAACGGGTACCGATCAGGCGGTTGGTTTGCAGGGCTTCGAGCGCAACATGTGAAGTGCCGTTGATCACCACGGTGGTAATGCCAGCTTCGCCGGCCCGTGCTGCGGCATCGAGTTTGGTGGCCATGCCGCCAGTGCCAACGTTGCTGCCGGCACCGCCGGCGGCAGCGCGCAGGGCTGGGGTGATTCGGCGCACGCGCAGGATCGGTTGCGCCTGTGCATCACGGCGCGGGTCGCGATCAAACAGGCCATCGACATCGGACAGCAGCACCAGCAGGTCGGCCTGCATCAGTATGGCAACGTGCGCGGCCAGGTTGTCGTTGTCGCCGAGCTTGAGTTCATCAACGGCAACGGTATCGTTTTCGTTGATCACCGGAACCGCACCCAGCGCCAGCAGGCCACGCAGGGTGGCGCGCGCATTGAGATAACGGCGGCGGTTGCGCAGGTCGTCGTGGGTAAGCAACACCTGCGCCACCGGTTGATCGAAAAAACGCTGCCACAGCGCGACCACGCCGACCTGGCCCAATGCCGCCAGTGCCTGCCGTGCCGGCAGCGCATTGCTGGTCTTGGGGTCTGCCGACCCCAAGACCGCCCGCCCGGCAGCGACGGCACCCGAAGACACCAGCAATACCTCATGCCCGGAAGCGATAAGGCGTGACACCGCAAGGCCGATGGCGCTGGCATAGCGCGTGCTCAAACCACTATCACCGGCAACCAGACTGCTACCCACCTTGATAACGGCGCGCCGCCACGGTGGCAGGCGTTGCACTTTGAAACGCGCGGTTTTCATTGTGGCGTTCAACGCCCCTTGAACGCGGGCGTGCGTTTTTCGATGAAGGCGCGCATCGCTTCGGCAAAATCTTCGGACTGCATCAGCATGCCGTTGAGGGTAGCGGCTTCGCGGTTGCCGTCTGCCACATCGGCGGCAATACGGGCATTCATCACCTGCTTGATACCCGCCACCACCAGCGGCGGATTGGCGGCAATGCGTGCGGCCAGCACACGTGCGGCATTGAGCAGGGCAGTGGAATCGGCAAACATCTGGGTGACCAGACCAATGCGCGCAGCGGTAGCGGCGTCGATCTCATCGCCGGTGAGCGCCAGTTGCCGCGTCCAGGCTTCACCAATCAGATGCGGCAGCCGGGTAAGGCCGCCGAGATCGGCGACGATGCCAACATTCACCTCGCGCAAGGCGAAGTGGGCGCTGGCACTGGCGATGCGGATGTCGCATGCCGCCGCCATTTCGATACCGGCACCGATGCACCAGCCATCGATGGCGGCGATCACCGGCAAGCGGCTGGCGGCGAGCGCGGCGAAGCCACTATGCATCTGCCGTGCCAGCGTAATGATGGCGGCACGGCCAGCGGCGCCATTGCCCAGGATCGGCTGCAATTGTGCGGCCATCGCCGGCAGATCGAGCCCGTAACTGAAGTGCTCGCCACTGCCGCGCACGATGATCGCACGCACCGCGTCATCGGCTTCAATCTGCGCTACCGCCTGCGGCAACTCGCGCCAGAAATCCGGGCCCATGGCATTGCCACGGCCCGGGCCGAGCAAGACCAACTCGGCCACCGCACCCTGGCCCTCGATCCGCAGCGATTGCAACGTATCCATCGCGAGAATCAGTTGCGCGACTGCAGCTTGGACAACAGGCGCAGGATTTCGAGGTACAGCCACACCAGGGTAACGACCAGGCCGAACGCGCCGAACCATTCCATGTATTTGGGCGCGCCGGCCTCGGCACCTTTTTCGATGAAATCGAAATCCAGCACCAGGTTGAGCGCAGCCACCACCACCACCACCGCGCTGAAGCCAATGCCCAGCAGGCCGTTGTCGTGGATGAAGCCGATCGAATGGCCGAAGAAACCCATCACGATATTGGCCAGATACAGCAGCGCGATGCCTCCGGTAGCGGCAACTACGCCAAGTTTGAAGTTTTCGGTGGCGCGGATCAGGCCGCTGCGATAGGCCATCAGCAACGCGGCCAGGGTGCCGAAAGTGAGGCCTACTGCCTGCATCACGATGCCGGGGTATTTAGCTTCGAAGATTGCCGAGATGCCGCCAATGAAGAAACCTTCAAGCAGGGCGTACAGCGGTGCTGTGATGGGTGCCCAGGTTTTCTTGAAGATGGTGACCATGGCAACGATGAAACCGCCGATGGCACCCACCAGAACCATCGGCATGATTGCAGCCGTTGATTCGGGGCCGCTATACAGGCTCCAGGTGTAGCCGGCGGTGAGCAACACCAGAAACAGCAGAAATGCGGTCTTGTTGACGGTGCCGTTGATGGTCATCGCGTTGTCGCCAGCACTGACGACGCGGCCGGTACTGGCATCAAGGAAAGTATTGGCGTTGAGTGCCGGATTGCCACTGCGCATGGGCTGACCTTATTGTCGGGATTCGTGCGTCTATCGTATCGGTAGCGGTGGGCGAGTACCAGCACCTGCATGCCCGGAAGCCTTGGCCGAAGCGCAATTTCCGCACTTTCACGAGGTTTTCCGTGCGGGTGCATCGGCATGCTTCGGGAGTTATGCTTGGCTGGCACAATGGGAGAGAGACCATGATTGACAGACGTACCTTTATTACTGCCAGCAGCCTGGCCGCGATTGGTGCCGGCCTGCCCGCCATGCCGCTGTGGGCCGCACAAGCGCTGCAACAGCGGCCCATCCCCAGTAGCGGCGAGATGCTGCCGGTAATTGGCATGGGCACTTCGGGCAGCTTTGAAGTAAAACCGGGCAGCCCAGAGCAGCTGGCGCTGCGCGATGTGTTGCGCCGGTTCTTCGACGCTGGCGCCAGCGTGATCGATACCTCGCCAAATTACAGCAATGCCGAAGATATCCTTGGCGAACTGCTGGTGTCGCAGGATTTACGAGCAAAAACATTTCTTGCCACCAAATTGGCAGCCGATAACCGCGCCGCCGGTGAAGCGCAATTTGCGCAATCGTTGCAGCGCCTGCACAGTGATCGCATCGATCTTTTGCAAGTACACAACCTGCGTGATTGGCGAACGCAACTGGGGTTGGCGCGTGAGCTGAAGGCGCAGGGCAAGGTGCGCTACATCGGTGTCACCCACTTTCTCGACACCGCGCACGATACTTTGGCTGATGTAGTGAAAGCCGAAAAACCCGATTTTTTGCAGATCAATTATTCGGTAGCGTCAACGCATGCCGAAAAACGGGTATTGCCGATGGCGCGTGATCTCGGCGTGGCGGTAATCATCAATCGCGCCTTCGAGGACGGCAAGTTGTTTGCGCAAGTGGCCAACCGCGCATTGCCAACTTGGGCAGCACAGGTGGGCGTCAGCTCGTGGGCGCAGCTGTTCCTGAAGTTCGCCTTGAGCCATCCGGCGGTGACCGTGGTGATTCCGGCCACCGGCAAACCGCACCGGCAAAGCGATAACCTCGGCGCTGGTTACGGCGCAACGCTGGATCAAGCACAACGCGACGAACTCAAGGCGATGTTTGGGTAGCCGGTTATCTGGTTCGCTGCATTACGCTCGCGCGTAGAGCCTGCCCCTGGCTTGAACGGGCGGCACGCTCTTGTGCGGGCGACTACGGCACGGGTGGATGCGCGGTGCACAGAGCGCGCTTTTGTTCGCTGCTGAGGCGTTTGATGACGGCCTCGGCGCGCGTGGCGCTGCTGCGGTTGGGGTGCTCAATCACCGCGACGATGCGCTGCGGCGGATGGGCGCGAGTGTAGCGCGCGCCTTTGCCGGCAGCGTGTTGCGCAAAGCGGCGTTGCACATCAACGGTAATGCCGGTGTACAGGCTGCCATCGCGGCATTGCAGCAGGTATACGAACCAGGCCACGTCAGTCGCCGAGGCCAACGCCGTTGGACCAGTCGGCGCGGGCGATCTGGCAATCCTCGCCGCCCATTGCAAACTCGCGGCAGATCGTTGGCCGCTGCGGGTAGATCGAGCAGCACATGTTGTGGCGATCAAGCGCCGCGCACCAGCCATCATCGGCTTTGGCCATGGCCATCATGCCGTGCCGGTCTTCGGCGATGTAACGCGCCGGCGGAGCGTCGCCGGGCATCAGCAATACGGTCATGCGGCAACACACAGCGGCGCATCTATCGCAGCCAATGCTGGCGTCGATCAGGCTCACGGTTGTTGGCGCACCGGTATCGGCACATTGCACAATTCGACATGGCCGACCGGGCTGATGAACCAGTCCTCGCGGCGGTTGCGGCGCGCATCGATCAGTTGCGCGAAGCTGGCGCTGTCGGTGCGCATCACCTGCAGCTTGCTGCGCTCGGCTGTGGGTACATCACTGGCAAGGCGCAGATGCGGAATGGCGAGGCGTTGCTCGGGTTTTTCGTAGAACCCCAGCGGGCCGCTGCCGCGCGGCAGGGTGGATAGCCATTGCATGCCGTCGAGCACGCGACCGACCACGGTGATGTTGCGATCCAGATGACGCGGAGCGTGGCCGATTACCACGTACAACTCGGCGCCGTTGCTGCTGTCGGCGGCGGCGTCGCGGCCGGCACCAACCATGCCGTAGCAATGGGTCAGCCAGATGCGGCCGTTGGCTGGGTCGCGCCCCACTGGAAAGCCCTGGCTCCAGCCCACCTGTGGGGCGTAGATATCACCATCGCTGAGCGCGGTGAAGGGCAGGCCGTCGGCGCTGCGGTCGAACTCGGCCGGGAGATGGGTTTTCGCCGGTGCCAGCGGCCGTGCCTGGTCGCTGCCGGCGCTGGCATCGCCCCACTGCACCACGTAGTTGTCCTGTGCGCGCAGAATGCTCAGGCCATCCCAGTAGCCGTTGTGGGCGAGGGTACTGATGTTGCGCGCATGCGCCGGCGCGAAATCGGGCGCCAGTTCGATCACCACACGGCCAGCCGGGAGTTCGAGATACAGCGTGCGGGCCGGGTCGGGGCTGCGCCAGGCATCTGCCGGTGCATTGGCCAGCACCTCGGCGGTGGTGGGCGCGGTTGGCGCGCTGGCGTGTAGCGGCATGACAGCGGCAAACGCCAAGCTGAGAAAAATGCGATTTCGGATCATGGCAATGCAAACCCCGCGCGTCGTAGCAACTGGCAAAGTGCAATCAGCGGCAACCCGATCAAGGCCGTCCCGGCGCAATCCAGCACTTCTTCGGCGGCGATGTAGCGGCTGATTTCGGCATCGCTCAAGGTGCGCAATTGTGCATGGGTGATGTCGAGTGCCTGCCAGCAGGCGGTGCTTGCGGCATGGCTGAGGCACAGCGCGGTATGAAAGCGCAGTTCGCGGCCGGAAGCGGCGCGCAGTTGCGCGTGTGCGCGTTCGCTGCTGCCGGGTTTGTCGAGCACGCTGTCAGCGCATTGCGCCACCTGATCGGAGCCAATCACCCAGGCATCGGGCTGGCGTTGTGCGATGATCTGCGATTTGGCTTTGGCCAGGCGTTGCGCACGCTCGCTGGCGGGCTCGCCGGGTAGCGCAGCTTCATCGATATCTGGTTGCACTACGTCAAATGGCAGGCGCAGCCGTGTCAGCAGTTCGCGGCGATAGGCGGAGGTGGAGGCGAGGATGAGCCTTGGCATGGATGGGGTTTGTCGGTGGTTGCATGGCGGTTGGCCGCTACGTTAGCCCACATGGGGTTTGTGTGAAAGCGCGGTGATGAATTGTAATTATCGCGCGTTGCGAATCGCTGCCATATGCCTTTGGCCAATGCTTGGCATTGGTGCGCAGGGAAGAACAGCGATCTGCCTGCCAATTTGCATGCAAGGTAATGGCGTCAATCAGTAAAAAAGCTGCTCAGCCCGGCGCTTCGCAAGCGGCATTGCTGCAAACTCGGCCTGATTCGGGCACGGTGAGGGCTTGCGCTGGAGCGATGTCGTACCGATATACGGTTACCATGAACGCAACGATTTATCGATGATCGAGGGCGGAATGGAGTTCAAGGATTACTACACGGTACTTGGGGTTGAACCCAGTGCAGGTGATACGGAAATCAAGACAGCATACCGGCGGCTGGCGCGTAAGTATCATCCGGACGTGAGCAAGGAAGCAGGCGCTGAGGATCGCTTCAAGTCGATCAATGAGGCCTACGAGGTGCTGCGCGACAGCGAAAAACGTGCGCAGTATGACCAGTTGCGCGCACGCGGTTTTCGGCCCGGAGAAGATTTCCGCCCGCCCCCGGGATATCACGGGCACGGTGCGCCGGAATATGGATTTGATGCCGGTGAAGGCGCCGGTTTCAGCGATTTCTTCGAGTCGCTGTTTGGCAGCCGCAATCGTGGCGGACATGCTGCTTCCGGGGAAGCCGGCGGCGATTTGCAGGCGCGCTTGGCAATATCGCTGGAGTTGGCTTTTTCTGGCGGTAGCCAGCGGATTGACATCAACGGACGTACGCTTGAGGTGAAAATACCGGCCGGTGTGCGCCCAGGGCAGGTCATTCGACTCGCCGGCCAGGGTAATCGCGGTCGGGTGCGCAATGGCGACTTGCGCTTGGAGATTGAATACCGGGCGCATCCCGAGTTCGAGGTCGATGAGCGCAATATTGTCTATGTACTCAGCGTGGCGCCTTGGGAAGCCGCCTTGGGTGCCACGTTGACGGTGCCCACCTTGGGCGGCCCGGTTGAGCTCAAGGTGCCAGCGGGTAGCGATGCCGGGCGCAAGCTGCGCTTGCGCGGCCGCGGGTTGCCGGGCACGCCGCCGGGCGATCAGATCATTGAACTGGAAATCCGCACGCCCGAGGCGCGCAACGACGTCGAGCGCGCCGCCTACAAGCAGTTTTCACGTGCGTTTGCGGATTTTGATCCGCGTGCGGATTGAGGTTTCGCCGGGTAATTGTGGGAAGCCAGCTGAATCCCTCGCGCAACCGGTTTCGAGAGATTTTCCCTGCTCAGCCCGGCAACAGCTCCGAAATCACCTTGACCAGCGCTGCCTCATTGAAGGGCTTGGTCAGGTAGGCCTTGGCGCCTTGACGCAGACCCCACACCTTGTCGGTTTCCTGGTCCTTGGTGGTGACCAGCACGATCGGAATATGCGCCGTGGTGGGATCTTTGGCGATCAGGCGGGTGGCCTGAAAGCCGTTGAGATTGGGCATCACCACATCCATCAGGATCAGGTCAGGCAATTCTTTCTTGGCCACTTCAACACCAGCGGCACCATCTTCTGCGGCCAGTGCTTCGTGACCGAGTTTTTCGATAATTCGCTTCATTCCCATCGCCTGCGACGGGGAATCATCAACGACCAAAATACGTGCCATGCGGCAGCTCTCCCTAGTTCTGGTACTGATTGTAGCGGCGCACACGCCGAAGTCCAGCCAAACGTATCAGTGGCGAACCAGTGTGCGCCCGAACGAATCACCCGAGAGCATGGTATTGAACACGCTCGGGAGCTCTTCCAGGCCGATTTCACGGGTGCAGATGGTTTCCAGGTGTGCTGGCTTCCAGTCGCTGGCCAGATGCGCCCAGACCGCATCACGATGCGGGCGGCCGGTGCCGGCTGAAGCGATGCCGAGCAAGGACACGCCGCGGATGATGAACGGCATCACCGTGGTGGCCAACGCGGCACCTCCAGCCAGGCCACAACTGGCGATATTGCCGTAGGGCGATATTACGCGGGTCAGGCCGGCGAGCATTTCATCGCCGACGTTGTCGATTGCACCGGCCCATAACGGGCTTTCCAGCGGCCGTTGCCCCCAATGCAGGTCGTGGCGTGAAACCACCTGCTTGGCGCCCAGGCCAGTGAGGAAGTCGAGTTGCTCGAACTTGCCGGTGATCGCGTGTGCGTCGTAGCCGGCGCGGGTGAGGATATCGATGGCGAGCATGCCGACGCCGCCGCTGGCACCGGTGACCACCACCGGGCCCATATCCGGGGTCTGGCCGTTTTCCTGCATGCGCAGCAAGGCCAGCGCAGCGGTAAAGCCAGCGGTGCCAAGAATCATCGATTCGCGTAGGCCCAGGCCGGTCGGCAACGCAATCGCCCAGTTGGCATCGAGCCGAACATAATCGGAGTAGCCACCATCGCGGGTTTCCGACAGCCCGCAGCCGGTACACAACACCGGGTCGCCCTCACGAAAACGCGGATCGGTTGATGCCACCACATGGCCAGCAACATCGATACCACCGACCAGCGGGTACTGGCGCAGGATCGGTGCCTTGCCACTGCCGGCCAGCGCATCTTTGTAATTCACGCTGGAATATTCAGCGCGCACTACCACTTCGCCGGCGGCGAGATCATCCAGGCCGATTTGCTCCACCAGTGCGCGGTGGCCATGGCTGTCGTTGTGAATACGAAAGGCGCGAAAGGTGTTGGGAATGGTCATGGGGATCTTGTCTTCAGTTTGGACAGCCCGATCGTGGGCGGACTCCGATCTCTGGTGCCTGTGAGAAACCGGGAATCGGTTGCGTCTCTTCCTCGCAGTGATACATGTCCATGTACACAACAGTCGGATTTGCCTCGCTGCATTGCACGCGGTAGGCATCAAGCATTCGGCCGTAGGGTCCGAAGCCCACGGAGCCCACGCGTTCGTAGGTCGGTGGGGTGCCATTGTCACAGCGCAAACGATGCAGGTATTCGCGTTCGCCTTGCGGTTGATAAACGCGTACCGGATTTGAACGGCTGCCCAAAAGGCCGCTCACAGCCGTGTCGGGCCGATGCGGCAACGGTGCGGTTTGCTCGCGTAGCATCGCTGCCAAGGCGGCAGTGTCCGGCCGTCCTTGTTCGCGATTTGGTGAGGTGCCGGCACAAGCGACCAACAGCCCAGTGATCACCGCACACAGAGTCAAGTGATGGCTGAGATTGCGCATCAGTTGGCCTTGTGAATGGCGCGCTTGTCCACCGCCAGCGCGGCCTCGTGTACCGCCTCGCTCAGCGTCGGGTGGGCGTGGACGATACGCGCCAGATCCTCGGCAGCGCCGTGGAACTCCATCGTCACCACCGCCTCGGCGATCAGTTCGGACACATTGGGGCCGCACATGTGAACGCCGAGCACGCGGTCGGTTTCGGCATCGGCGATCACCTTGACCATGCCGGCGGTTTCGTTCATTGCCACGGCACGGCCGATGGCGGCAAACGGGAAGGTGCCGACGCGGTACTCCACACCTTCATCCTTGAGTTGCGCTTCGGTCTTGCCGACCCAGGCAATTTCCGGCTCGGTGTAGATCACCCACGGCACGGTATCGAGGTTGACATGGCCGGGCAGGCCGGCGATCAGCTCGGCGACGGCAATGCCTTCTTCGCTGGCCTTGTGCGCCAGCATCGGGCCGCGCACGCAGTCGCCGACCGCCCACACGCCATCGACACCGGTGTGGCCGTGTTCGTCCACCGCAATCTGGCCGCGCTCGGTCAGTTGCACGCCGCAGTCGTCCGCCAGCAGGCCCTTGATAGCCGGGCGTCGGCCCACCGCAACCAGCAGCTTGTCGAACTGCGCGGTGTGCTCTTCCTTGCCGTCGCTGTAAGTGACGTGCACGACGTTGCGCTTCACCGCGACCGCGCTGACCTTGGCGCCGAGCCGAATGTCGAGGCCCTGCTTCTTGAACTCGCGCGCCGCCACTTTGGCGATATCGGCGTCGGCGGCGGCAAGAAAGTCGGGCAGGGCTTCAAGCACGGTGACCTCGCTGCCGAGCCGGCGCCAGACGCTGCCGAGCTCGAGCCCGATCACGCCGGCACCGATCACGCCGAGGCGCTTGGGCACCTTGTCGAAATCCAGGGCGCCGGCATTATCGACCACATGCTCGCCATCGAACTTCGCGAATGGCAATTCGATCGGTACCGAACCTGCCGCCAGAATCACGTTGGTCGCGCTGTAGGCGGTTTCGTTGCCGTCGTGATCCTTGACCGTGACCACGCGGTTGGCCTGCAAGGTGCCGAAACCGGGAAGGTGGGTGACCTTGTTGGCCTTGAACAGCGAGCTGATGCCGCCGGTGAACTGCTTGACGATCTTGTCCTTGCGCCCAACCATCACCCCGACATCGATCCTGGCATTGCTGGCGCTGATGCCGTGATCCTTGAAGCTGTGCTGCAGGTTGTGGAACTGGCGCGACGAATCGAGCATCGCCTTGGACGGGATGCAGCCGATATTGAGGCAGGTGCCGCCCAGGGCCGGCTTGCCGTCCTTGCCGATGAACGCATCGACGCAGGCGGTGGACATGCCCAGTTGCGCCGCGCGAATGGCCGCCACGTAGCCACCGGGGCCACCGCCGATCACGATTACATCGAAATGCCGCATATCGCTCATTGCCAGTTCCTTGTTCGTGCATTCATCCGCAAGCGCGCCTGATGCTTACAGGCCAAGCAACATCCGGTGCGGGTTTTCCAGCTGATTCTTGATATCGACCAGGAACAGCACCGCGTCCTTGCCATCGATGATGCGGTGATCGTAACTGATCGCGATATACATCATCGGCGCCGCCACCACCTGGCCGTTTTCGACCACGGCGCGTTCCTTGATCGCGTGCATGCCGAGGATGGCGGACTGCGGCGGATTCACGATCGGCGTCGAGAACAGCGAGCCGAAGGTGCCGCCGTTGGTGATGGTGAAGGTGCCGCCTTGCAGGTCGTCCATGGTCAGGCCGCCTTCGCGGGCTTTCTTCGCGTAGTCGGCGATGGCGCGCTCGATGTCGGCGAAGCCCATGCGCTCGGCATTGCGCAGCACCGGCGTCACCAGACCCTTGTCGGTGGAAACCGCCACCGAGATGTCGGCATAGCCGTGATAGATCACGTCGTCGCCGTCGACCGAGGCGTTGACAACCTGATAGCGTTGCAGCGCATTGGCGGCGGCCTTGACGAAGAAGCTCATGAAGCCGAGCTTGATGCCGTTGGCTTTCTCGAACGCCTCGCCGTGCGTTTTGCGCATCGCCATCACCGCTGCCAGATTCACCTCGTTGAACGAGGTCAGCATGGCGATCGGCAATTCGCTTGCGGATACGGGTCATCGGTACCCGCTCTTCGGGCCGCGCGCCGCCACCCTTGACCACGCGCACCAGGTCTTCCTTGGTGACCTGGCCACGGCGGCCGGTCCCTTCGACCGATTTGGCATCGATGCCGTGCTGCTCGGCGACACGCCGCCCAGCCGGCGAGAGCTCGGCGTTGTCGGCCGGCTTGGCGGCAGCGGCGGGCTTGTCGGCAGCTTTTGGCTCGGGCTTTGCCTCGGCCTTGTCGGCGGGCTTGGTTTCGGGCTTGGCATCGGCGGCGGGTGCAGCGCCTTCTTCGATCACCGCGATGATTTCATCGCTGGTCACGGTGTCGCCGCTCTGGCGCTTGATTTCCTTGAGCACGCCGTCCACCGGCGAGGGCACTTCCAGCACCACCTTGTCGGTTTCCAGATCGACCAGGTTTTCATCGCGGCTGACGCGGTCGCCGGCTTTCTTGTGCCAGCTGGCGATGGTGGCGTCGGAAACCGATTCGGGAAGAACGGGTACTTTTACTTCGATGCTCATGAACGATGTCCTTGCTCGGAAGGCGTAACGAAATGCGGAGGATTTAGTCGGCGCTTTCGCCGTGATTGGGGGAGCCGGTGAGTGCGTCTTCAACCAGCGCGGTCTGCTCGCTGACGTGGGTCTTGAAATGCCCTGCAGCCGGCGCCGGTGAGCGCGCACGGCCAGCGTAATGCAGCGCCTGTTTGGGTTGCAGGCAGGCGCGCAGATGGTGCTGGATCTGGTACCACGCACCCTGGTTCATCGGCTCTTCCTGACACCAGACCAGATCAGTGGCGGCCGGATAACGCTTGATCTGCTCGATCAGCAGCGGCCGCGGGAACGGGTACAACTGCTCGACACGGATAATTGCCACATCATCGATGCCGCGCTTTTGTGCTTCTTCGATCAGATCGAAATACACCTTGCCCGAACAGGCGACCACGCGCTTGACCTTTTTTGCGTTGCCGGCGGTGCTGTCGGCGATCACGGTCTGGAAACCACCCTCGGCGAGCTCGGCCAGCGACGACACCGCCAGCTTGTGGCGCAGCAACGATTTGGGGCTCATCACCACCAGCGGCTTGCGCGTGCTGCGCTTCATCTGCCGGCGCAGCAAATGGAAGATCTGTGCTGGCGTGGTCGGTACGCAGACCTGCATGTTGTCCAGCGCCGAGAGTTGCAGGAAGCGCTCCAAGCGCGCCGAGCTGTGCTCCGGGCCCTGGCCTTCGTAACCGTGTGGCAACAGCAGCACCAGCCCGCACAAACGGCCCCATTTGGCTTCGCCGGAACTGATGAATTGATCGATCACCACCTGCGCGCCGTTGGCGAAGTCGCCGAACTGGCCCTCCCAGATCACCAGCGAGGCCGGGTCGGCGGTGCTATAGCCGTATTCAAACGCCATCACGGCTTCTTCGGACAGCAACGAGTCGATGATGGTGACCCGCTCGGGATTCTCGACCAGTGCGCGCAGCGGCATCACGGTTTCGCCGGTTTCCTGATCGTGGAGCACCGCGTGGCGGTGGAAGAAGGTGCCGCGTCCGGAATCCTGGCCGACCAGGCGCAACTTCACGCCTTCGTTGATCAGGCTGGCATAGGCCAGGTTTTCGGCAAAACCCCAGTCGCCTTCGAGCTTGCCAGCGGCCATTTGCATGCGGTCGGCGTAGATCTTGGCCACCCGCGGATGCAACTGCAATGTGTCGGGCACAGTGTTGATCTGCTTGGCCAGCTGCTTGAGCGTGGCCAGCGCAATGCGGGTATCCACCGGCGTTGCCAGGGTGCCATGCAGGTACGGGTGCCAGTCCACTGCCAGCGCGTCGGCGGCCGGCGGCGCCAGATCGACATCGATATCACCGCGATCAAGGCCGTCGCGCACCCCATCCACAATCGCCTTGGCCTCGCCATCCTTGAGCACGCCGGCCTTGAGCAGTTGCTCGGCATACAGCTCGCGCGTGGTCGGGCGGCTGCGGATATTGCGGTACATCAATGGCTGCGTCGCCGATGGCTCATCGGCTTCGTTGTGGCCGTGGCGGCGGTAGCAGACCAGATCGATGACCACATCCTTGCGGAATTGCTGGCGGAAATCGAAGGCAAGCTCGGTGCAAAACGCCACCGCTTCGGGATCATCGCCATTGACATGCAGAATCGGCGCGCCAACCATCTTGGCGACATCGGTGCAGTACAAGGTTGAGCGAGCGTCATCCGGGCGGCTGGTGGTAAAACCGACCTGATTGTTGATGACGATATGCACGGTGCCGCCAACGTCGAAGCCGCGCGCCTGCGACATCTGCAACAATTCCATGCCCACACCCTGGCCGGCGAATGCGGCATCGCCGTGGACCAATACCGGCATCACCTGATTGCGCTCGACATCACGGCGGCGGGTCTGCCGCGCGCGTACCGAACCGGCAACCACCGGGTTGATGATTTCCAGATGCGAGGGGTTGAAGCCCAGCGCCAGATGAATCTGCCCGCCTGCGGTTTTCACATCCGAACTGAAACCCATGTGGTATTTCACATCGCCCGAATGGGTCGGTGATTCGTGTTCGAACTTGCCCTCGAACTCGGCAAACAACAGGTGCGGCGGCTTGCCCATGATGTTGATCAGTACGTTCAGGCGGCCACGATGGGCCATGCCGATCACCACTTCTTTCAAACCAGCGCTGCCGGCGCGCTGCACCAGGGTATCCACCAGGGGGATCAGGCTGTCGCCGCCTTCCAGCGAAAAACGCTTCTGGCCGGTGTATTTGGTGTGCAGGTAGCGCTCAAGCCCTTCGGTGGCACTGAGTTTGGCGAGGATGCGACGTTTCTGTGCCTCGGTGAAATCGAACTTCCCGGCGGTACGCTCCAGTCGTTCATACAGCCAACGCCGTTGCGGCGCGTCGGTGATATGCATGAACTCGGCGCCGATGGTGCTGCTGTATGTGGCACGCAGGTGCGCCAGCAGCGCCTTGAGCGGCATCCGCGCCGGGCCACCAAATACGCCGGTCTCAAACTCGGTGTTGAGGTCGGCATCGGACAGCCCGTGAAATGGCAAATCAAGATCTGGTGCATCGGGCTTGGCCGCCATACCCAGCGGGTCGAGATCGGCGCGCAAATGGCCGCGTGAGCGGTAAGCGGTGATCAGCTTGAGTGCGCCACCCTGTTTGCGCGATACCGTCGCATCCGGGCAATCGAAGCCACGCGCCGCATCGGCGGCGGCGCGCTGTATGCCCGCCATCACTGCCGAGTGCGGTACGTCGCCGGCCTCGCGGCCTTGCAGACCGTCAAAATAGGCTTTCCATTTGGGCCCGACGCTGCCCGGATCGGCGAGGTAATCCTCGTACAGATCCTCGACGAAGCTGGCGTTGCTACCGGAAATGAAGGAGGTTTGCGCGAACTGCTTGATGAGGCTTTGCACGGCGTTGGCCCGGGCCTTTGGGTTGTGAGTTTAACCGATTGATTGGTTTATGAAAAAAAATATTGCCGCGACATTACGCGGCAGCGCAACATTATAGCCATTGTGCGCCGGGTGTTCACTGGGGGAATCTTGCGATTTGGCGTGCCGCTGTGACCGGCGCCACACGCAGAGGTTCAATCCCGGACTCGGGACTCGGGACTCGGGACTCGGAAGTAGCGAATGGTCCGCAAAGGACGCAAAAAACGCAAATAACGGCGTTGGGTGGGTGACAGTCCTGTTTCGCCGCGCTCTACCCATCCTTCCACTGGCTCGGCTTAGTGCTTTCCTTTGCGCACTTGGCGTCCTTTGCGGACCCCTGCTTTTTCATATTCAGATTGCCAGCACCCGAAACTCGTTGCACAACCGGCTGCGTTCCCATACCGGCGCGAAGGTGTTGCCCAGTTGCCGCGCACGGGCCGGGGCGCAAGCGCTGGCCTCGCCTTCGTAACGCGAGCCCAGCGGCCGATGGTAGAAGCCGCCCTGGTCGGAATACAGGTACGCACCGGCATATTGGCGGTCAACCGGATCGCTTGGCGAGCGGAATGCAAAACGGCTGGGTAATCGCTGCGCGAGTGTCAGCAGCGGATGGCCGGCCTGCACCACTTCGATGGGATCATGCACGATCAGGCGTACTTCGGCGTGTGGATAGGACGTGGCGAAGCGGCGCAGCGCTGACAGCACTTCGGTGTGCGCCAGCAAGTCGGGGTCGAGATCGCGGCTGTAAATGCCCAGCTCGCTGCGCGCGCCATTGATGATCGCGCAGGTAATTTCGATGGCCTGTGCCAGTGAATCCACGGCGCTCGCCGGGGTACTCGTGGGCCTTGGCGTACTGCTACTGGCGAACCGCGTCATCGGATCGAGTGCCTTGCGCATGGCCTGATGGTGGATGCCAGCTTCGATGAACGGCTCACCGTAGGCAACAAACCCGGCGCGTTGGTAGAAACCGATGGCATCGACCTGGGCGTTGAGGCTGACCTCGGGCCAACCCCGGCTGCGCGCGATGTCGATCAGGTTTTGCAACAGCGCGTCGCCGACGCCGCGGCCACGCCACTCGGCGACCACTGCCATCCGCCCGATTTTGCGCTCCGGGGTGAGGCGCGCCGTGCCGATCGGCCGCTGCGCGTTGTCGCGTGCCAGCACATGGCTGCTGAGCGGATCGAGCGCGTCCCATTCTTCCTCGATGGGTACTTGCTGTTCCAGCACAAACACCGTCTCGCGTACCGTTCGCAGCGCGTCAAGGTCGCTGTGGTAATCGGCGGGGGTGATGAAAAAATCGCTTTCGATCATGGGCGGGGTCTTGGCTTTGGTTGTAGTTGATACCAGCCGCGGGCCAGCAATTGGCTCAACGCGGAGCGTGCAGCGTCGTCGAGCGCGGCAAACACGGTTGCGTCGATTGCGCGTGTTGCCGACAGTACGCTGGCGGAACGTACGCCCATGGCCCAGCTTTCACCGGCGATGAACAAGCGAGCGCGGCGGCCAATGCGCGTCCAGGCGCTGCGTGCAAAAGGATGGCGCGTCAGTACACGGCCCTCGTTCAACAGCTTGGCCAGTGATTCGCTGGTTTTCGCTTTGCCGCCGGCATCGGGGAGCGCTGCGCTGCGGTAGCGGGTGATGAACTTGCCGAACCAGTCGCGCAACGCGTGTTCATCGAGCGATCCCAACGGGCCCAGCGCGGTGCGCAATCGCGCGATCGCCGCTGCGTCGATTTCAAAGGGGTCTTTGGCCGGTGCCAGATCCGAGTCGCGGTAGCGCTCGCTTTCCGTCATCGCTTCAGCCAGATGTTCGGCCAGATCGCTGATCAATTCACCGGCCGCCGGTGCGCGCATGCCCACCGAAATCGTCAGGCAGGCGTCCACCGCCTCGCCGTGGTGCGGCATGCCCGGCGGCAGATACAGCATGTCACCGGGTTGCAGCAGCCAGTCGGCATCGGGCGTGAAGTGCTGGAGCAGCTTGAGTTCACTATCGCTGCGCAAGCGGGTGTCGGCATTGGCACGGCTGTCGATTTGCCAACGGCGGCGGCCGTGCGCTTGCAGCAGAAATACATCGTATTGATCGACGTGTGGCCCGACCGAGCCACCGGGTTCGGCAAAACTGATCATGATGTCGTCGATTCGCCAGCGCGGCAAAAACGCGAACACATCGAGCAGTGGCGCCACATCGGCATCCCATTTGTCCACATCCTGTACCAACAGGCTGCAATCGCGCTCGGGCAAGCGGGTCAAATCGCTTTCGTCGAACGGCCCGGACTGCAGATGCCAACGCGACTGCGCCGGGTCATCGCCAGCGGCCAGTCGCTCGCGGCGTACGATGCGCGCCAGCGCCGCCGGCTCGCAGGCCAGTCCGGCCAGTTCATCAGGCGAAATGGGCGACACAAAACCGGGGAACGCATTACGGATCAGCAGCGGCCGGCGCTGCCAGTAGCACGCGAGAAATTGCGCTGGTGACATGCCCAATGGCGATTGGCCACCGGCGTCAACTTCAATTGGGGGTGCTGAGTTCATGCCGGTATTGTAGAACGCGGATGGGCGAAGCATGGTGCCCGCAAATGCGCCTCAAAGCACCACTGTGAGCAACAGTGTTGTACGCCGGTGCGATTCAGTGCTTCTGTGGGAGCCAGCCTGCCGGCGAACGAGCTGGCGAAAGCGCTTCGCGCGCAGAGCCTGCCCCAGACTTGATCTGGGGCGCGCTCCCACGAAAGCGGTGAACGCTCCCTGTAGCTGTCGCCCACAGGGTGGGCTCCCACAGAAACCGATTGCGGCAGCCGCGAAGCGATTGCTGGCAGGCTTGGTCCGCAACAGCGATACGACGCGCCGGATCAATCCGCCTTTTGCAGTGCCAGCAGCAGGCCACGGCAACAGCGCAGGCGCTCGCTGGCGCCGGGCAGTTCCAGGGTGATGCGCAGTTTTTCCGGGCCGTCCATGCGGTAATGCCGTGGCTGTGACTGGATCAGGCGGATCACGCTCATCGGATCGACGTTGGGCTGGCTGTCGAACTCGATGCGACCGCCGCGTTCGCCGAGGTCGAGTTTGCGGATGCCCAACTCGGTGGCGCCAAGCTTGAGTTCGGCCATCGCGAACAGGTTTTTGGCCGGCTCCGGCAACAGGCCGAAGCGGTCGATCATTTCGACTTGCAGTTCGCGCAATGCCGCGCTGTCGCGGGCGCTGGCAATGCGTTTGTACAGGGTCAGCCGGGTATGCACATCGGGCAGGTAATCGTCCGGAATCAAGGCCGGAATATGCAATTCGATCTGCGCGCCATGTGAGTGGCTGGCATCGAGGTCGGGGATTTTGCCCTGCTTGAGCGAGCGCACCGCACGTTCCAGCAATTCGGAATACAGCGAGAAGCCGATCTCGGCGATCTGGCCGCTTTGCTCCTCGCCCAGAAGTTCGCCTGCGCCACGGATTTCCAGGTCGTGGGTGGCCAGGGTGAAGCCGGCGCCGAGTTCATCGAGGTTGGCCAGAGCTTCCAGGCGTTTTTCGGCATCGCCGGTCATTGCCTTGCGATCTGCTGGCACCAGCAGG
>PGZE01000011.1:172331-222542 GCA_002840015.1 Gammaproteobacteria bacterium HGW-Gammaproteobacteria-2
GATGATGATGGTGTTGGCGCTGGGGATATCGATGCCCGACTCGATGATGGTGGTACACACCAGCACGTTGAAGCGCTGGCGGTGGAAATCGAGCATGGTCGCTTCCAACTCGCGCTCGGGCATCTGGCCGTGGGCGATGCGGATGCGGGCATCGGGCACCAGTTCGCCCAGTTCGCGCGCCATGCGCTCGATGCTGCTGACCTCGTTGTGCAGAAAATAGACCTGACCGCCACGCGCCAGCTCACGCGCAAACGCCTCGCGCAGCACTGCCGAATCCCAGGGTGCAATGAAAGTTTTCACCGCCAGCCGGTGCGCCGGTGCAGTGGCGATCAGGCTCAGTTCGCGCAGGCCGCTCATCGCCATGTTCAGGGTGCGCGGAATCGGGGTGGCGGTGAGGGTGAGCAGATGCACTTCGGCGCGCAGCGCCTTCAGTCGCTCCTTCTGGCGCACGCCAAAGCGCTGTTCTTCGTCAACGATCACCAAGCCAAGATCGTGGAACTTCACGTCGTTCTGCAACAGCTTGTGGGTGCCGACCACGACATCGATGCCGCCGCTGGCCAGTTGATCGAGTGCGGCGCGAGTTTCCTTGGGCGACTTGAAACGCGACAGCACCTCCACCCGGATCGGCCAATCGGCAAAGCGATCGCGGAAATTGCGGTAATGCTGCTCGGCGAGCAGGGTGGTTGGCACCAGCACCGCCACCTGTTTGCCGGCATTGGCGGCGACGAAGGCGGCGCGCACTGCGACTTCGGTCTTGCCGAAACCGACATCGCCGCAAACCACCCGATCCATCGGCGTCGGTCGGTCAAGGTCGGCAATCACCGCTTCGATCGCGGCCAGCTGATCCGGCGTTTCCTCGAATGGGAATCCGGCGGCGAATGGCTCGTACATCGCGCGATCCAATGTCAGCGCAAGGCCCTTGCGTGCTTGTCGACGCGCCTGGATTTCGAGTAGCTCGGCGGCGACATCGCGTACCTTTTCGGCGGCACGGCGTTTGGCTTTTTCCCATGCCTCGCCACCCAGTGTATGCAGCGGCGCCAACTCCGGTGCGGCACCGCTGTAGCGGCTGACCAGATGCAGTTGCGCCACCGGCACGTACAGCTTGTCGCCCTTGGCGTAGAGGATTTCCAGGAACTCGGCGGTCTGGCCGCCGGCATCGAGCGTGGCCAGGCCCTGATAGCGGCCGACGCCGTGATCCTCGTGTACGATCGGCGCGCCGACCGCGATTTCGGTGAGGTCGCGGATGATGCTGTCGGGATCGCGGCCGGCACGCTTGCGGCGGCGTGGCTGCGCGGCGCGTTCGGGGTATAGCTGGCGCTCGGTGAGCACGGTAAGCGCCGGCTCGGTGAGCGCGAAGCCGTCATCGAGTGCGGCAACGGTGATCGCCCAGCGGCTGTCGGTTGGCGCGAGGAAAGCGTGCCAGTCGGCGACGGTTATCGGCTTGATGCCATCGGCATCGAGCAATTCGAGCAGGGCTTCGCGGCGGCCGGCGGAATCGGTAGCCAGCAATACCCGTCCCGGGTAGTTGTCGAGAAAGCTTTTCAGCGCGGCGGCCGGCTCGCCCTTCTGCGCCAATGGCAGGTTTGGTGCCGGTTGTTCGCCCAGACGATGGGCTTCGCCATGACGTGGATGCCCGGGCGGGCACCATTCGATGCGAGCCATGGCATTGAGCCGCGTGCGCAAGGCATCGGGTGCCAGGTACAGTTCGTCGGGCGGCAACACCGGCCGCTCCAGATCGTGACGGCGCTGTTCGTAACGCTCGGCGGTTTGCGCCCAAAAGCCGTCGGCGGCAGCAAATGCGTCGCTGGCGATAACCGCCAAGGTGTTGTCACCGAGATAGTCGAACAGGCTTTGGGTGGCGCCCTCGTCGAAAAACAACGGCAGGTAATATTCAATGCCGGCCGGGGTGCCGCCTTGCTTCAGGTCCTGATACAGCGGGCAGCGCCGCGGGTCGATGTCAAAGCGTTCACTCAGGCGCCTGCGCACCGCATTGCAGGCTGCGTCATCCAGCGGAAACTCGCGTGCCGGCAGCAAGCTGACTTCCTCGACCGGGTGCTGCGAGCGCTGGCTTTCCGGGTCGAAGCTGCGGATCGATTCGACTTCGTCATCGAACAGCTCGATGCGATACGGTGCATCCGCTCCCATGGCATAGACATCGAGCAAGGCGCCGCGTACTGCGAAATCGCCCGGATCGAGCACCTGGCCGACATTGCGGTAGCCGGCGGCTTCCAGGCGGCGCTTTTCGGCATCCATATCCAGACGCTGGCCCTTGCGCACCATCAACGCGTTGCCGCCGATGAAACGGGTCGGCGGCAGGCGCTGCATCAGCGTGCTGACCGGTACCACCAGCACCCCGCGCTGCACGCTGGGCAGGCGGTACAGCGCGGCGATGCGCTGCGAGATGATGTCCGGATGCGGGCTGAACTGGTCGTAGGGCAGGGTTTCCCAGTCCGGAAAGTGCAGGACCGGCAGATCGCCGGCAAACACCCGCAAATCCTGTTCCAGGGTGTGCGCACCGTGGGTGTCGCGAACCACCGCCAGCAGCAGGCCGTGATGTTGTTGTGCGGCACCGATCAAGGCCAGTGCTTGTGCGCTGGCGCTGGCCGGCTGCTGCCACCAGGCGCGTTGTTGGCCGGCGCGCGGTAGCGGCGGCGAGAGCAGGGAATGTGTAGTCATGAGGGCGCGCAGTGTAACGCGAGGCGCAGGGGTTGGGTGTGGAATGTCGCTTCGCTGCGCGATGCCATGCCTTCGCTACGTTCGGTCGCCCACAGGGTGGGCTCCCGCAAAAGCCGATCACTGCTCCGCTGTGGGAGTGCTGTGTGCGCGACCGTAATTTCTCAAATCGCGACACGCTGGTCGCCTACAGGGGAGCTTCAAGACGTTTGTGGGAGCGCGCCCCAGATCAAGTCTGGGGCAGGCTCTGCGCGCGAAGCTGTCGCCAGATTATTCGCCGGCAGGCCGGCTCCCACAACAGCACGGATTGGCACCAGCGAGTAACACAGTTGCCCTACAAAAGCGGCACTGTCTGGCGGCGGGCAGGTCGCCCACAGGGTGGGCTCGTACAACAACGAGGGCGCCGCCGGATTCCTGTGGGAGCGCACCCTGTGCGCGACTCCGGCGTCAGCGCAGGCGCAGGCGCACATGCACCATGTCGTCTGGCTCGTGGTTGTTGTCGCGCACAAAGCCCAGCGCGTGTGCCAATTCCAGCATCGGGTGGTTGTCGGCCAACACATCACCGTGGATCTCGCGCAGACGCTTGCGCCGGCCCCACTGGATCAGACGACACAGCAGGTGCCGCCCCAAACCCTGGCCCGCGAGGAAGTGCGACACCAGGATGGCGAACTCGGCACCGTGGCCGTCGTCATCCACCACCAGCCGTGCAACGGCACCGACCAGCGCCTGACCCGGCGGCATCGGGTCGGTGGCCACCAGCACGAAGTCACGCCCCGGCACGGGATGGCACAGCCGATACGCATACTCTTCCGAAATCTCTTTCATTGCATAGCCGTAGCGCTTGCGGATTTCGTCCGGGTGCAGCAAGGCAAAGCCGGCCCGGATCGGCTCGGCATCCTCGGCGGCGATTGGACGAATCCATAGCTCGCGGTGATCGGGCAGATCGACGCGTTCGCACCACGGCCCCGGCCTGGGTGCGCGGGCAAGGCGGTGCTTGTGTGTGGGTTTGAACATGGGGCTCATGCTGGCACGAGTCGTTTGTGAACTCACTCTAATGCATTCAGGTGACGGCGCAGTGGCATCATCGCCTACAATTCCGGCCCTCAACACAGGCAGGGCGCAACATGACCGCAAAAGCCAATAGTACGCGCACGATCTTTTTTGCCCTGGGCGCGAACTTCGCCATCTTTCTCGCCAAAGGCGTTGCTGCCGTGCTATCGGGTTCGGGCGCGATGCTGGCCGAGGCAGTGCATTCTTTGGCCGATGTCGGTAATCAGGGCTTGCTGTTGCTGGGCATGCGTCGCGCAAAGCGGCCGCCATCGCCGGATTATCCGCTCGGCTTCGGCAGGGAAATCTATTTCTGGTCGTTTCTCGTAGCGTTGCTGCTGTTCAGTGTCGGCGGCATGTTTTCGCTGTACGAAGGCCTGCACAAGCTCAGCTCGCCGGAGCCGTTGAATCATCCTTGGGTGGCGATCGGCGTGCTGGTATTCGCCATCATTGCCGAATCGGCGTCGATGCGTGCAGCACTGCAGGAAGTGAACAAGGTGCGCGGTCGCAACAGCCTGTGGCACTGGTTCCGCGAAAGCCGGCAGGCCGAACTGGTGGTGGTGTTCGGCGAAGACCTCGCCGCGCTGCTGGGTCTGGTCTTTGCGCTGGTGGCGGTGGTGCTGACCATGGTCACCGGCAACCCCGTGTTCGATGCCATCGGCACCATGATGATCGGTGTGTTGCTGATCGTCATCGCGGTATTCGTGGCGATCGAGGTCAAGGGGCTGCTGATTGGCCAGGGCGTCGATCCGACGCTGAAGGCGCATATCCGGACATTTCTTGACAGCCGCGCTGAGTTGGCCGAGGTCTACAACCTGATTGCCCTGCAAATGGGCGAGGATGTACTGGTTTCAGTCAAGGCACGGATGGCGCCGATGGCGTCGGTGCCGGAACTGATCGCGGCGATCAACGCGGTGGAGCGTGATTTGCGCCAGCAGTTTCCCGAAGTGCGCTGGAGCTTTTTCGAACCAGATGATGCGGCGTAGTTATTTGATTACGCCCAGCTCGCGACCAATGCTCGTGAATGCCGACACTGCCTGATCCAACTGCGCACGGGTATGCGCGGCGCTGATCTGGGTGCGGATGCGGGCCTGGCCTTTGGGCACGACGGGGTAGAAAAATCCGATCGCGTAAATGCCTTGTTCCAGCAGGCGGGCAGCGAAGCGCTGCGCCAGTGGTGCGTCGTACAACATCACCGGCACGATCGGGTGCTCACCGGGCTTGAGGTCGAAGCCGGCGGCAGTCATGCGTTCGCGGAAATAGGTGGTGTTGTCGCGCAGCCGCGCACGCAGGTCATCCGCATCCGCCAGCATCTCGAACACCTTGCTGCCGGCGGCAACCACATGCGGTGGCAACGAGTTGGAGAACAGGTAGGGGCGCGAGCGTTGCCGCAGCATTTCGATCACCGCCTTGTTGCCAACGGTGAAACCGCCCAGCGCGCCGCCCAGCGCCTTGCCCAGGGTGCCAGTGATGATGTCGATGCGATCGAGCACGCCGCGCACTTCCGCCGAGCCACGGCCGCTGGCACCGAGAAAGCCGGTGGCGTGGCATTCGTCGATGTGAACCAGGGCACCGTAGCGCGCGGCCAGCTCGGTGATCTCAGCAAGTGGCGCAATAAATCCATCCATCGAGAACACGCCGTCGCTGGTGATCAGGATGTCGCGCACGCCATCGGCGCGGGCCTGCTTGAGCTGCACTTCCAGATCGGCCATGTCGCAATTGGCGTAGCGATAGCGTTTGGCCTTGCACAGGCGCACGCCATCGATGATCGATGCGTGATTGAGCGAGTCGGAAATGATCGCATCGTTCTCGCCCAGCAATGGCTCGAACAGGCCGCCATTGGCATCAAAGCAGGCGGCGTAAAGGATGGCATCATCCTTGTCGAAAAACGCAGCAATGCGCTGTTCCAGTTGTTTGTGCAAATCCTGGGTGCCGCAGATAAAACGCACCGAGGCCATGCCAAAGCCGTGGCTATCGAGCGCGTCCTTGGCGGCAGCGATCACCGAGGGATGATCGGCCAGCCCCAGATAATTGTTGGCGCAAAAGTTGAGCACATGGCGGCCATCGGCCAGTGTGATTTGCGCCGACTGCGGGCTGCTGATGATGCGCTCGTTCTTGAACAGGCCCTGCTCACGGATGGCGTCAAGTTCGTCGGCAATGCGTGTGTTCAGGCTCATGGGGTTTCCTGTGGCGGATAGGCGTCAATGCGCGGGTGCAAGCCCGAGCCGGTCGATTACTGCGATAAAGGTATCGGGCTCCGGGCGCACCCGGTAGTTGTCGGTCAGATGATTCCAGGCGATACGGCCTTCGCGGTCGATCAGCAATACGGTCGGCAGTACGGTATCGCTGTCGTAACCCATCGCGCCAAGGCCCAGCGGCAGGCTGTTTGGCGCATCGATGCCCAGTATCTTGGCGGCGGCATTGTCTTCATCGATCAGAAACTGCATCGGCGCATCAAAACGCGCGGACAGGTCTTGCGTGTGTTTTTGCGACTGCGGGCTGACCAGCAGCACCTGCACGCCGCGCTGCGCCAATTCGCGATAGCGACCTGCGATTTCCTGGATCTGTGCCATGCACAGCGGGCACCAGTTGCCACGATAAAACAGCAGCAGCGTCACCTGGCCGACCAGGCTGGCGCTGTCGATCAGTTTGCCGTCTGCGGTTTTCAGGGAGAACGAGGGCAGGGTGTTGCCAATCGCCAGCGTGTTGCGGTCGCGGTCAGCGAAACGCGAATACCAGTAGACATACGCGATGCAGCCATCAAAGCCGATCACCAACGCGTACAACAACGGCAGCAGCGGGCCGCCACGCAGCGCCGCGTACAAGGTGATGCCTGCACCAATACCGGTGAGTACCAGGATGGTTCGCAGCTCGGCCGAGGTGCGTGCCGCTTTGCCGCGCATCAACCATGCAAAAAACCCCATGAAGCTGCCGGTCGCCAGCAGTGAACCGGCCCAGGCCACGCGCGAGCAGCAGCAGGGTGATGAAACGTGATTTCATGCCGGATTCCCGCAGTCAGGTGTTGTCGTGGATGGTAACGCGATAGCCGGGTTCACTCCCAACGGCACACCACCTTGCCGCATTGCCCCGATTCCATTAAATCGAAGCCGGTCTGGAAATCGTCGATGGCGATCTGATGGGTGAGCGCCTTGTGCAGCGGGAAACCCGAGCGCACCAGTTGCGTCATCTTGTACCAGGTCTCGTACATCTTGCGGCCGTAGATGCCGTGGATGACCAGCCCCTTGAAGATGATCTGGTCCCAGTCCACGCCGGCGCCCTTGGGCAGAATGCCGAGCAGGGCGACCTTGCCGCCGTGGTACATGGCATCGAGCATGTCGTTGAATGCGCCGGGATGGCCTGACATCTCCATGCCGACATCGAAGCCTTCGATGCCGATCTCGCGCATCACCTCCTTCAGCGATTCACGGCCGACGTTCACCGTGCGGGTGGCGCCCATTTCGCGGGCCAGATTGAGCC
This sequence comes from Gammaproteobacteria bacterium HGW-Gammaproteobacteria-2, assembly GCA_002840015.1. Classification (GTDB taxonomy): domain Bacteria; phylum Pseudomonadota; class Gammaproteobacteria; order Xanthomonadales; family Xanthomonadaceae. The sequence goes on from PGZE01000011.1 coordinate 179,529, forward strand.
GGTAATCGTTGACATCGGTGATCACGACATGGCGTGCGCCGATCCACTTGCAGATGCCGGCGGCGATGATGCCGATCGGGCCGGCACCGGTAATCAGCACGTCTTCGCCGATCACGTCGAACTCCAGCGCGCAATGCGCGGCATTGCCGAACGGGTCGAAGAACGCCGCCAACTCGGACGGAATCTCGTCCGGGATCGGCCACAGGTTGCTGCTGGGTACCACCACGTATTCGGCGAACGCGCCGTTGCGATTGACGCCGATGCCGACCGTGTTCGGGCACAGATGCGGGCGCCCGGCGCGGCAATTGCGGCAATGGCCGCAGACCACATGGCCTTCTGCTGACACCCGTTGCCCAAGGCTGTAGCCGGTGACACCCGGCCCGATTTCGGCAATGCTGCCAACAAACTCATGGCCGATCACCAGGCCGGGCTTGATCGTGCGCTGGCTCCATTCGTCCCATTTGTAGATGTGCAGGTCGGTGCCGCAAATCGCGGTCATGTGCAGCTTGACCAGCACCTCGTTGGCGCCCGGTACCGGGCGCGGCACCTGCTGCATCCAGATGCCCTTGGCCGGCTCGCGTTTGACCAGGGCTTTCATTGTCGTTGTCATGGAATCTTCTGTCCGCGGGGGAGGGGGCTTGGGGGCGAAATTATAACGCCGCGGGTTTGACCACGATGCGCCGGTTTGATTCAGGCAAAGGGCAAGCTGCGCAGGCTGGTTTCGCCGTCAGAAGCAATGCGCAGCACCGAACCCTTGCGGTACCAGTCGCCGAGCACGATGCGCTGCCAGGTGCCGGGGTCGGCTGCCGGAACATGGATCGCCGGGCGGTGGGTATGGCCGTGGATGATGCGCTGGATGCCGAAGCGCGCAAACCACTGGTTCACGGTGTCGGCAGTGACATCGGTGATGGTTTCATCGATGCCTTGTTGATGGGCGTGGCTGGCAGCACGCGCACGCGCGGCGAATGCGGCGCGTTCGGCCAAGGATTGCGCCAGAAATGCCGATTGCCATTCGGGTGTACGTACCTGTTGGCGGAATTGTTGGTAGGCGATGTCATCGGAGCACAGCAGATCGCCATGCGCGAGCAGGGTAGGCGAACCGTACAGCGTTATCACGCTGGGGTCGGGCAGCAGGCGCATGCCGCAGCGCCGGGCATAGTCGGTGCCGAGCAGAAAATCGCGGTTGCCACGCAGAAAGTAGATGGCCGTGCCGTGCTGACTCAGCGCGTTCAACGCTTGCGCCACTACAGCGGCGAGCGGTGCATCATCATCATCGCCCAGCCAGGCCTCAAACAGGTCGCCGAGAATGTAGAGGCGCTCGGCGTGGATCGCTTCATTGACGAGAAAGTCGATGAACGCGGCAGTAGCCTGTGGCCGATCTGCATCCAGGTGCAGGTCGGATATGAACAGCGTATGCGCGCTCATTGCTGCGACGCTGCCAGCACCTCGATCCGCTCGATCACGATGGGCGTTACCGGTACATCGCGCGGCAACGGGTCCTGCGCCTGGGTGGGTACCAGACGGATGCGATCGATCACGTCCATGCCCGAGACGACGTGGCCGAAAACGGCAAAACCCTTGGTGAACTCGCTGCTGTCCGAGCTGTAATCAAAGCGCGGGTTATCGACCACGTTGATGAAAAACTGCGCGGTTGCCGACTCGGATGTACTCGGCGCGCGCGCCGCTGCAATGGTGCCACGCAGATTGGACAGGCCGTTGTTCGACTCCAGCGCAATCGGCGCGCGGGTGGGCTTGGTTTGCAGGTCCATGGTGTAGGCACCGCCCTGGATCAGCAGGTTGTCGATCACCCGATGCAGGATGGTGCCGTTGTAAAAACCCTCGCGCACATAGCCAAGGAAGTTTTCAACGGTTGCCGGTGCTTTGTCTGGCGCCAGCTCGATGACGATCTCGCCCATGCTGGTGTGTAGCGCCACGCGTGGCGCTGGCGCAGCGGTTGGCAACGCGACAGCCGTTGGCTGTGCATTAACAGCGGATGCCACAATCAGCATGAGCAAAACAAACCAGTGGCGTACAGGCATGGCGAACTCCGGGGCAACGCGACAATGGCGTCCATTATCGCCCGGTCTGCACCGTGTTTGCATAACGCATGCGATAGGCGGCGTTATGATGGGGTTCCCCCGTTAAGGAGAATCCACATGCGTATCTTCACTGGTGTTTTGTTTGCCATGCTGCTGTTGCCGGTTGCCGCGCTTGCCGAAGGCCTGCCGCGCACGGCTGCGCCTGAAGGTGCCGAGGTTTACATCATCACGCCGGCCGATGGCGCAACCGTTGGTTCCGAAGTCCTGGTTCAGTTTGGCCTCAAGGGCATGGGCGTTGCTCCGGCGGGCACTGTTGCCGCCAACACCGGGCACCACCACTTGTTGATCGACACCGGCTTGCCAGCACTGGATCTGCCGGTCCCGGCCGATGCGCAGCATGTGCATTTTGGCAAGGGCCAGACCGAAACCACCATTACCCTGAGCCCGGGCAAGCACACCCTGCAATTGTTGTTGGCCGATCAAAACCACATACCGCATGTGCCGGCGGTGGTTTCCAAGGTGGTCAGCATTACCGTCAAGTAATACCTGCCACGGCAAGGCCAACAGTCGCGTACTGGCCGATGAAGCTGCATCACAAACCAACCCGCCGGCCATTCGTCGTTGATCGGGGATATGCGGATTTTCGGGACGATGCGGCCGTTTGAGGGGCGTTTGGTGGGCGCTTTTACACTTACGCGGCGATCTTTCCCTTTGCGTATGCACATGACGCTCGGGCTGCGAGCCAGGCGTTATTGCGTTATCCCACTGCCGCCCAGCAAGATTCAATCCAGCGCGATCCGACGTGGTCGACAATAAGTCGCGTTGTCGAGCATGTTGCCTTGATTGTGGGTGTACCGCGTCATTGCGCGTCATTGTAGACCTCGGGCCCGCTCATGTCTTTCGGGTGTCGCTTGTCGCTCGCCAAGATGAACCGACGTATCCAACCGACGTAGGCCTGCTCGGTGCGCAAACTGTCGTGTCACCCGCAAACACCGACGAACTTCGTCCATCAGGCGACCAGGCTGTGGTTTGCCGTGCGTGCCGGATATGCCCGCTGATCCGCGCTGATATTACATATGCCCTCTCCGACGGGATGTAGCAACACATCATCAGCGATGAGCGATGACGTGGGTATAGGACAAGCACCTGATTTGATCCAGGAATATTCAGACAATACGGCTTTGGGCTAACACATGGCACAATAGGCATTGCCCAAAAGCGACTCCACCCTGACAATACCGGGCCACCCATCCGGGTCCGCACCTCATTCCATAGCAGGAGACTGATTGCATGAATGCCGTATCCCGATTCACTTGTGCCCTAGCGGCGGCGCTCGCGCTGGCGATGACGGCCAATGTTTCCGCGCAGGCCAAGCTGGAAACCGAGAAAGACAAGTTCTCCTACACCGTAGGCATGGACTTGGCCAAGATGCTGGAGCCGATCAAGGATGAGATCGACACCAAGATAGCCATTGCCGCAATGCAGAATGCGCTGGCCGGTGGCAAGACCCAGCTCAGCGACGAGGAAGCCGATGCCGTGCGCAAGGCGTTCCAACAGCGCATGCAGCAAAAACAGGCCGCAGAAGCTTCGGCCAAAGCCAGCAAGAACATCGCCGAAGGCGAGGCATTCCTGGCCGCCAACAAGAGCAAGGCCGGAGTGCAAACCACAGCCAGTGGCCTGCAGTACCAGGTGATTCGTGCCGGCAACGGCGGCAAGCCGCAAGCCACCGACACGGTGCGCGTGCATTACCTGGGTACGCTGCTCGATGGCACCACCTTCGACAGCTCCTATGACCGCAACGAGCCGGCGCAATTCGCGCTCAATCAGGTGATTCCGGGTTGGACCGAGGGCGTTGCACTGATGCCAGTCGGCAGCAAATACAAGTTCTGGATTCCGAGCAATCTGGGTTATGGCGAGCGTGGCGCCGGCCCGATCAGCCCCAACTCAACGCTGGTCTTCGAGGTTGAGCTGCTGGAGATCGTGCCGCCTGCGGCAGCACAGTAAGTATCGCTCGTGTTTTTCGCAACGGCCGGCGGTTTTCCGCCGGCCGTTTTCGTTTTCAGGCCATCACAACGTGACCCTGTCATCACTGCCGGTTACCATCACATCCTCGCGCACTGCTTCACTGGCCAGAGTGGATAAGCCATGAACATCACCTTGTTTGGCACCGGCTATGTCGGTTTGGTTACCGGCACCTGCCTGGCTGAGGTCGGCAATGATGTCATTTGCGTGGATATCGATGCCGCCAAGATTGCCGCTTTGAACAACGGCGACATCCCACTGTTCGAGCCGGGGCTGCAAGACATGGTGCGCGCCAACAGCGCCGCCGGCCGGCTGCGTTTCAGTGGTGATGCGCAGTCAGCTATCGCCCACGCCGAAATCATTTTCATTGCGGTAGGCACGCCATCCGACGAGGACGGCAGCGCTGATATGCGTCATGTCCTCGCCGTTGCCGACACTATCGGCAAACATCTGGTAAAGCCGACGCTGATCGTCAACAAATCCACGGTGCCGGTGGGTACTGCCGCTCGTGTGCAGGCCGCGATACAGCAAGTGCTTGCAGCGCGCGGCAGCACACTCGCCATTGATGTGGTGTCCAATCCCGAGTTCCTCAAGGAAGGCAACGCGGTCAAGGATTGCATGCGCCCGGATCGTATTGTGATCGGCGCACGCGACGCGCAAACGGCAGAACCGCTGCGCCGCCTGTATGCGCCGTTCAACCGCAATCACGAGCGGGTGGTGCTGATGGACGTGCGTTCGGCAGAGCTGACCAAATACGCCGCCAACGCCATGCTTGCCACCAAGATCAGCTTCATGAACGAGATGGCCAATATCGCCGAACGCGTCGGCGCCGACATCGAAATGGTTCGCCAGGGCATCGGCTCGGACCCGCGTATCGGCTACCACTTCATATACCCCGGCGCAGGATACGGCGGCTCGTGCTTTCCCAAAGACGTGCGTGCGCTCGGCCATAGCGCTCGCCAACATGGTTATGTGCCGGCCTTGCTGAGCGCGGTGGAATCCGTCAACGACGTGCAAAAGAAACATTTGTACGCGTTGATCCATGCGCATTTCAAGGGGCAACTCGCAGGGCGATGCTTTGCACTGTGGGGATTGGCATTCAAGCCCGACACCGATGACATGCGCGAAGCCCCGAGCCGGCGCTTGCTCGATCAACTCTGGGCCGCTGGCGCCCGCGTACGGGCCCACGACCCTGAAGCCATGGGTGAAGCGCAGCGCATATTCGGAACGCGCGAGGACCTGTTGCTTTGCGACACGCCAGAGCAGGCATTGCAAGGTGCTGACGCGCTGATACTGATCACCGAATGGAAAGCCTATTGGAGCCCGGACTTTGGCCGTATCCGCGCCAGCCTGCACGAGCCGGTAGTGTTTGATGGCCGCAACGTCTATGCTCCCGACGCGGTCGAAGCCGCAGGAATTGCTTATTACGGTATTGGCCGTGGTCGCTCGGTACGATTGCCATGAACACCCAACTCGAAGCACGCGTGGACGAACTCGAAGCCCGTGTCGCGTTTCAGGAACTCACCGTAACCGAACTGAGCGATGCGCTGGCGCAGGCCCGGATCGAAAACGAACGCACCCATCAATTGCTGCAACGTACGCTGGAAGAGCTGCGCCGCTTTCGTGCGGAACCACTGACTGATCCAGGCATCGAACCACCACCGCCGCATTACTGAAGCCTGCCATGAGCCATTCATTACGTGACAAATTGCTGGGCCTGGGCTTCACAGCCAGCGCCAAGCCTGAACCCAAGCCTGCTCGCGTCCCGGACAAACAGCCAGGCAAGCGCAGCGGTGGTGCGCACGCACGTGGCAAAGCCAGACACGGTGACAAGCCAGGTGCCGCGCAGAAAGCTGCCCGCAATCCGGAAGAGATCGACCTGGCCCGCGCTTACGCCATCCGCGCGCAAAAGGAAAAGAACGATCGCCTCGCCGCCGAACGCGCACAGCAGGAGCAGGCCCGACTGCGCCGCGAAGCCAAGGCCAAACTCGCCGAGTTATTCAAGGACAACGTGCTCAACGACCCGACCGCTGAACTTGCCCGTCATTTTGAATACGGCGGCAAGATCAAGCGCATTTATGTCACTGCCGACCAACTCAAAGCGCTCAATGCCGGTGAACTGGGTGTGGTGCAAGCCAATGGCCGCTATCTGCTGGTATCTGCGCAAACGCTAGATCGCGCCGAAGCGATTTTCCCGGCAGCCGTTGCGCTACGCGTCGATCCCGATGCACCAACCCACGCTGAGCCTTATGCCGACCCGCAGTTTCAGGTGCCGGACGATCTGAACTGGTAGGACGGGACTCGGGACTCGGGACTCGGGACTCGGGACTCGGGACTCGGGACTCGGGACTCGGGACTCGGGACTCGGGACCTCGGGACCTCGGGACCTCGGGACCTCGGGACCTCGGGACCTCGGGAAAAGCGTAAAACCATTTGTCCGCAAAAGACGCAAAGGGCGCATAGGTGAGCGCCAAATGACGCAGGATGGGCAGTGACGTAGGATGGGTGGAGCGCAGCGACCGAATGCAACGAAGGCGTAGTTCGCACAGCGAACGCTGTCACGAAGCTACCGAAGCCCATCATTGCCAGAAATTTTCGATGGGTTTCGCTGCGCTCTACCCATCCTACGCAGTCTACGGAACCGACCCTGTCAACACAGACGCTCAGTCGCCCGTTGCGCCGGTTTCAGCCTGATGCAACTCACGCAGCAGCTTGCGCCACTCACGGTATTGCTCTTTGGCCGAGCCATGCAAAGTAACGGTCTGGCCTTCGAGCGATACCACGCGCGGTTCCAGATCACCGCCCAGCGTGGTGTTGAGTTCCTGCAAAGCCAGCACGTGGATTTCGGCGTCTCGGCCCTTGTCGAGACCGGTCTTGAACAGGTAACCGCCACCAAGTATCGCCGCTTGTGAACCCACCGACGACGCGTTGCTCTGGTTTTTCTGCGTCATGCCAACAATGCCCGCCAGCACCGCCAAGCCACCAGCAACCTTGCGCGTGGTCGCCTCGCGCTTGAGTTCGCGCATCTCGCTGCCTTCCTTGAAACTGGCCAGACGCCATTGCCGATAGGCCGGCGCCATGCCGTCGTGGAACATGCCGTAATGCTGGTCGAGCGAATCGATCAACAGATTGTCGCGTTCACGGATCTGCGCGATACGTGACAGCATTGGGTCATCGCTCGCCGGCAAGCTGAGCACGTGATAGCGGCCGCGCGACTGCTCCAGATAATGCGAAAACGCATCGGGGGCGATGTCTGCAGCAAAACGCAACTCGGCCACCCGTCGCACTTCAAGCACCGCATCCGCATCCAGACGACGCCGCTGCCCCAGCAAATCATTGGCGATCTGGTTGAACAGACTTTGGTACGGATCGCCGCCGCCCACCGAATCGGCATAACTGTCTTCACTGGCCTGCCGCGCATAGGTCTTATCCAACCAGACCCGGCCGGTTGCGTCAGCGGCCGAAATCCTGAGCTCCAGTGTCTCGCCATCGGACGCCATGATGGTGCCGCGCACGATGACTTCGGACGAATCGATGCCATCGGGCACCACACGAACGGCGCCCCATTGGCCGGTGCCCTCCAGCGTGCTGCGCAGCGAGTACGCCAGGTAACTGGCCTCCGCTTTGCGCACCGCAGGTACCACCGGCAAGTCCTTGTCCTGATCTGCTGCTGCCGGCACATTGGGATCGAACTCGACAATGTTGACGTTCAACAATTGGCTTGCCGGAATTTCGCGTTGCGCCATTTCGGCAGCGACCCGGTTGTCCGGCTTGTCCACCGGCCCGCTGGCACAGCCAGCCAACAACGCAATCAGCGCCACTGTAAACACTCGATTTCGCGATAACATCATGACACCCTCTCCTTGTCTCGCTCAGCGAGTCGAATGCCTCATCTTGCAGCCATGCAGTGAATCGTTCTTGAATGGGCAACCCACTCAGCGCGTACTGGGCAGCCCCACGAACGTACCACCATTTTCGCTGCTCAAGCTTTGCATCAGGGTAGCAAAGCGTATCGCACCGGCACCGGCACCGGGCATCGAAAACAAGCTGGGGAAGCCAATACCGTGGATGCGCACCTGCGGCTTGCCATCGCGCCCGCGCGGATTGATGCTGGCAACCGTATTGAGCACGGACTGTATCGATGCGCCGGTAAAGTCGTCGCCAAACACATAAATACTGATGCGTTTGCCGGGATCGTGGAAACTGCGGATGGCCGCCACGATGCCCTCGGATGGCGAACTGTTGGAAAACGGTGACCACGACGCCATGCGTTGCAACACCGCGCGCCGCCGGCCCGGCGTATCGGGTATCCACTGCCCGGCATATTGCGAATACATGTACTCGCCCATGTCGCTCATTACCTGTATGCCTTTGACCCTGGGATAGGCATTGAGCACCTTGTCGAGAGTGCGCACTACCGATGGCCAGATGCTCTGCATGCTGCCTGAAGTGTCGATGACAAAGATGATGTATTCACTGTCCACCGGAATGCCGCCAACCAGTGAATTGGCAGCGGCTGGCCGCACCGCCTGCAAACGCAGCATTTCGGCGGTAAGTTCCTGGCGAGCGATGGCCAGCCGTTGTTCGATGGTGGTGGCTGCGCGTGCATTGAGTGCCGAAGCCTCGCGCTCTTTACGGGCGGCAGCGGCACCCGGTGCCAAGCGGGTGACATCGCGTTGCACCAGTGCCAGCAGGTTCTGTGCATCGGCCAATTGTTGCTGCTGGCTTTTGATCTGCTGTTCCAGTTCAGGCAATTCCTTGGCCAACGTGATTGCTGTGTTTTCCAGGCCGATGCCACGATCTTTGGTCACCGTGGGTTCGGCCACTTTCACGATCACCAGCAACATCACGATCGCGCCAAAACCGCCGCTGATGGCGTCCAGAAAGGACAGGCTGAACACGTCGTGATCCTTGCGCCGACGCCGTTTCATGGCCAATCCCTGGATGGTGCCAAAAAGCTGCCGCCGGAAATCTGCGCCAGTTGCCAGTAGGCACCGGCCGCTTTGGAGTCGCCGTCCATCGGGAACAACAAGGTATGTATTGCGATACCGCGCGGCATCGCACGCAGCGCCTCGGCGAACAAATCCATGCGCTGATCGCCAGAAACCAGGCCACCCCGGATTGCTGCGCCCTGGGTTGGTAGTCCGTCGGTAAGCAGGTAAATATTGTCTGGCTGTGGCGAGAGCCTGGCAGCAGCAGCGAATGCCCGGGTCAAGCTGGTTCCGCCCGTCGGCAGGCGCTGACGCAAATCGCTTACCGCAGCGCTGAGCTGTGCGCCATTGCCCACTGCCAGCCAGTTGCCGGTAGTGCCAGCAACCGCCGACTCAACCGTGGTATTGAACGCGTATACCTGAAACTGCGCCGTTGCCGGAACTTGTGTGGTGATCCAATCGAGCGCATTCAACGCCCAACGCCATTTCGCCGATGCGCGCTGGGTGGCGGCATCCATGTTGCGAGCCCGGATCACGCCGACCACAGTCTCATCGAGCATGCTGGCCGAGACATCGACCAGAATCAGGATTCGCTTGCCTTTGACCTCAAGCCCGGCGAGGTACTGGCGCGTGCCCTCACCTGCGCGCTCGCGGGTGGCGTTGGTGACTTCGGCCTGTGTTGCGCGCAACGCGTCCACGCGCGCTTGCAAGGTCAGAACTTCGGATTTAAGGCTTGCCAATTTGCTGTCATCACTGCCGGAGCCCTGGGTATCTTGCGATTTCAATTCCTGCGTCAGGCTGGCAGCGCGTGCTTGTGCAGCACGCAGTTGCTGTTGCGTTGCCTGCAATGCCGCAGCCATCTGCGCGGCTGCCTGGCGTTTTTTCAGCACTTCATCCTCCAGCGCACTGACTTTTTCGGCGCTGGCGTGATTCTTCTGGCTGGCAACAACTTCGCTGGCGTGATGCAGGATCATGAACAGCAAAATCACCGCGCCCAGGCCAACCGACATGGCGTCGATAAATGCCAGATTGGCGGTATTGACCGTCCGCCTATTCCTGGCCATGGCTGGCGTTTACCACGATGAACTGCCACTGTGCATCGCCATCGTCCAGGCGCAGGCGATCACCCGCACTCACCACCTGCTCGTCACTCACGCGCTGGCCGTTGAGTTGCGCGCTCACACCGTGCGGCAGATGCAACCATGCCAGGCCCTGATGCAGTCGCACGCTCACACCCGCAGCGGGTGTAACCCGCTCCAGAGGCAGCGGCTGATCGCTCAAAGCAAACGCCTGCCAGCCAAGCAGTGCATGGCTGGGCGTTGCTGCGGCGGTAGCTGGGGCGGGCGCGGCAATTGCCGTCACTTCACCGTGTGCGCGTGCCAGACGGGTAACAAATGCCGGCGCCGCAGAGTCGGAGCGGATGCTATCGAAGTGATGCAACACACCCTGCACGACAGCATTTTCCGGGCAAACCTGTGCGGCGATGCCGTGCTGCGCAAAAGCATCCGCCAAGCCGGGGCAACTGGCCAAGTGGTGACCAAGCAATACCTGATCCGTATTGTGGCCACGCGCCACTGCCACCAACGCCTGGTAATCAGCGGCGACCGCAGCGACCAGCGATTGACGCGACATTTCGATACGATAAACGCGGGCGCCAACATTCATCTCAAGCGCAGCCGATGCTTGCTTGCGGAGTGTGCGCAGCCATTCGGGCAGACGCGTATAGAGCAGTTGCTCGCTCTCGGCGCGATGCAAGGGATCAAACCGGGTCTCGTGCAAAAAATGCTCGGCAATCAAGGCCGCCCAAGTATCGTAAAGCGCACTCATGCCACGTTTTGACGCTTCAATTGAAGTGCCCAGCGCGCGTTGCTGCTCACCACTGATCGGGGTGGCGCGTACGCGCTGCCATTGGGTGTCGAGGTACAGCAATCGTTCGCCATCGGCGACACTGCTGGCCGCAGCAACTGGCGCCGCCACTAACCCAACCGTGTGTATTTTACAGGCTTGCGCGATACCCAGCAGCAACGCCAATTGCTGCCTGTCCCACTCCGGAGGAACCGCGAAAATAACTTCGTCATCGGCGCGCCCGGCCTTTTCCCAAATGGCGTGCAGGTGAAACCAGGCCAGATCGGCATGATTTTTTGCGTTGCCTGCGGCCCGATGCAGCGGCTGTTGATCGAGCTGTGCCCAGAAACGGTCATGGGTCTGCCGCGGGTTGAGCCGCGCCCGCGCCCGCGCATCATCGCCGAGCACGAGCTCGCGCCCATCCACCACCGCGCAACAGGCACTGGAATGACGCAGGCCGGCGGCATCCGCCACGCTCAGGGCGATATCACTGATTTCGATGACACAGGGATTGCTCATTCAGCGGGTCTGCAAATGCTGGATCAGGTTGCGGTCGCAGGCACTATTGGCATCCAGCACCAAGCGTTCCTGCATCAGTTGCAATTGGTAAAGCACAAACATCAGCACGATCGACAACAACAAGGCAATCAGTGTTGAATTGAACGCCAGGCCAAGTGCCGCTGTTACGCCGGTAATGTCTCCTTCAACCGCTTTGTATGCCATGCCCAACGCCTCGCCGATACCGCGCACGGTACCGATGAATCCGATCGACGGTATCGCCCAGGCGATATAGCGCACCAAGGCCAGTTCTGAATCCAGACGGTCGGTTTCGGTTTCACATACCGAATCCACAACCGCAGAAACATCCTGCACACTGCGGGTGACGCGAAACCGCCGCAAGGCGGCGAGCAGTGCCCGTGGATAGATGTAATCGCGCTGTTGTTCCGGCAACGCCTCGATGGCGCGGGCATAGTCGCGGGCATCCTCGGGCAAGATACTCTCGCCCATCGCGATCGGGATCACATCCAGGTGCAGCAATGCCTGCTGGCGAAACAAACCTCGCCACTTGTAACCGAGAATCGCCATCGCCCACAGCATCAGAATGAAACAGGTTTCCTGCTCGTAATCGCGCACAATGACCCAAACCGATCGCTCGGGCACCACATCGGGATTTTCCGCCACCTGTACTTGGTGCGCGGCTTCATCGATTGCTGCCTGCGGCCGGATTACCACCACATAAATCGAATGCACGATCACGATGGACAACAGCAGCGCAAACATCTGAAAAATGAACTCGGATGAAAAACGGCTTCTCACGCGCTACTCTCCGCGGGGTTGTAATGCGGTTGATAATCAAGACACGGGTCAAATATCCGGCGGAAATGCGACATCAGCATCAGCGCGCACTTGTTCTGTCGGTTTAAATGTCTTTGCGGCGGGTGGTTGTGGCGTTGCCGGCTCGGCTGGTGCCGGCAGCCGCATTGGCCCGTTGCCCGTCATCGCTGGGGTATTGGCGGGCACCTTGGCCGGCGCGGGTGGCGGGTTATTTTGGCCGCTTTGCTGAGCCCATGCCGGCAAAGACCCAAATACCAGAGCTACTGCGACTGCCAGCAGCACCCGCCGGCACTCACTCAGAATTGATTTTCTGGTCATCTTCTCACTCCACATAACGAACAATGCGGAAACCCAGATCATCGCGCGGCGCTGCACTGTTGTCACGCCAGGACAGGCGCAGTTCGGTGACGCGGCTATGCCGCCAACTGGAGCCGCGCACTACCCACACCGAGCCGCTGCTCAACCCGAACGGATCGCTCTCCACTGCGCTGGTGGGCATCAATGCCGCGCTATAGCGGTCATTCACCCATTCCGACACATTGCCGCCCAGATCAAAGATACCCAGCGCGTTGGCCTTGAAGCTGGCCACTGGCGCCGCCGCCTGATAGCCGTCGTCGTAGTTCTCCAGGCCCTCGCCAAGCAATTTGCGGGCACTGGCATCGGCAAAATTACCCACCTTGCCGCTGGGTGGCATCGCATCGCCACCCAGCTTGACATCACCCCACGGGTATTTCAGCGAGCGGCCACCGGCAAAGCGCGCGGCGTATTCCCACTCTGCCTCACTGGGCAAGCGATAACCGGTGTTGACCGGTGTTATCAGGCGATCACCACTGTACGCCTGCGGCAAGCCCTCACGCTGGCTCAACCAATTGCAGTAGGCCACCGCATCGGCCCAACTTACCCGCACCACCGGATAGGACTCGTTATCCAGCGTGGTGCGCGCAACGATGCCCGATGAATGCTTGGCACGGAAGGCGCGAAACTCGGCATTGGTGACTTCGGAAACGCTCATGTAAAACGCCCGCGTCAGCTCCACGTTGCGCTCCAGTTCGTTGGCACGGCGGCCCTGCTCACGCCGTGGCGCACCCATGCGCAAGCGGCCAGCCGGCACCCGTACCATGCGCTGGCCGGCCACGCTGGTGATTTGCGCCGGGGTTCGCGCAGCGCTGGCCTGTGCTTCGCTGAGCAAGTGGGCATTGACCTCCAACGCCATGTCCGGCCGCGGTGTCAAGGTGGTCTGAAACTCGACATAGCCGGGCTTGCGCACCGTAATCTGGTGCGGCAACGCAATCAACGATACGGTCTGATTGGCCTTCCCAAGCGGTTTGCCATCGACCAGCAATTGCGCATCGGCGGGTGTTGCTGTCACCCGCACTTCGCCAAGGATCGGCTCAAGCTTTGGTTGCCATGTCGCTTGCGCACCACTGGCGATGCTCAGCGTGCGCGTCATGGATTTGTAGCCCGGCAGCGAAGCCACCACTTGCGTTTCGCGGTCCGGCAGCAGCGGCACATCGACCGGCGAGCGGCCAATAAACGTGCCAGCGGCGGTAACGCTGGCGCCTGCCGGGTCGCTGCTTACGCGCAAGGTACCGCGCAGCGGCGCCAGCACGACTTCGGGAACGCTTTGTGGTTGATTGGCCACCACGTCGAGTGCGCCCTGCCATTTCTGGTAACCCGCCAACTGCATTTCCACACGATGATTGCCGGCACCGATTTCGGCAGTGAGCGGGGTGACACCCATGGTGGAGCCATCAACCTGCACCGTGGCACCAGCGGGCTTGGACGCCAGCTTGACTTCAGCCCAGGCCGGCACCAACGTCACTTCCAGCTTCTGCACCCGATCCATGCCCTCAATTTCGATGGACTGCGTGTGTACCTGATGACGCGCGGCGCGCAGCACGATGTCGTGTTTCCCCGGCGTCAGGGAATAGCCCTCGTCGGGTGCGGCGCCTGCGGCTTTGCCGTCGATCTCGATCACAGCACCTGCAGGCTGGGTGATGATCTGCAAACGGCCAGGCAGTTTTTCCATAGCAAAACGGAATACCCCGTCACCTTCACCATTCACCGTTATCGACTGGCGCAAGGGCTGGTAACCGGCAGCCTGCGCCTGCACTACATACTCTCCAGAGCGCATCAGCCGCCGCGCGCCCAGCGCCAAAGAAAACCCACCACCAACCTCAACGTGCTCTGCTACCGGTGTGAACTCCAACGTCACAGCACGCGCCGTGATGACAAACCAAAGGCTTGTCGCAAGCACCACGAGCGCCAGCGCCGCCACGATGTACCACGGCTGCCAACGCGGCAACGCCATGCGCGGCGACGCCTTGCCAGCAGCATTGGGTGGCTTGAACCCGGCTGGCTGAATGCGTTCGTACTGCTCGCTCAAATCGGTTCCTCGCACTGGATAAGGGGCGCGTGTGCGACACCCTGACTGGAAACGGTAAACGCCACACGCACCTCACGATAACCCGGTCGGCGCCCGATGGCGGTGTACTGCCCGGGCGACAATGATAACGAGTGGCTGGCAAAAGAACCGATTTCACCTATGGGATACAGCGTTACGCTGGTCTTGCCATTGGAGTGCAAAGTCACTGCTACCGGCGTTGTGGCGCTTTCAAGCAAGCCGGTCAACCGCTGAATCTGAGCTTGTAACACCGGCCCGGGAGTGGCGATGCCGACGGCATCGGCCAGTGCGGCAAGTGCGTCCGTACGCACCGACTGCGCAGTCAAGCGATGCGCTTGATCGATATGTGCCTGCAACCGCGCCGCCAATGCGGCGCGCTGCGCGGCGCGCTCTTGCCCACGCTGGGCAAACGCCAGGCTGGCATCGATTGCCAAGGCCGCCGCATAGGCAGCGCGTGCCGCCGACCATTGCTCGATCGCCTCGGCCTGTTGCGCAGTCTCGCGCAGCGATTGCACACGCGCCGCTTGCATGCCCAACCGGGCGCGTTCCAGGCCATCACGTGCCTCGGCTGCGCCTGCGCGCATTTTCAATGCCGTGTTGAATGCCACCTGCGCCGCGTTGTAATCACCCTGATCAAGCGCCGCCAAGCCACGCGACATCTGTGTGGCAAAGGCGGTGTTGGCGGCAGCCGATTGCAAGCGCGCCAGCCCCGCACGCGCCGTTTCATTATCGCCATCCAGCGCCAGCACCTGCTGAAATCCGGCACGCGCCGCAGCCAGGTCGCCCTGCGATTGCGCTGCCTCGGCCTTGTTCAAATGCGCCTGCACAGCGTCAAAATTGAGTGCGCGGCGCTGCCCAGCTATCGCCTCGGGGTTAGTTGCATCAATACTGATGGCACGCGCATAGGCAGCCGCAGCGGTAGCCGCATCGCCTGCCTGCAAGGCATTGTGGCCATCAGCCAACGCCGCAGTCAGCACTTCACCGGCGCGAATCTGCAATTGCCTGGCGCTGCCAACCGCCTGCTCATAGCTGCTGATCGCTGCGCTGTAGTCGCGCGCAACAAACTGCGCTTCCGCTTGCGTGGCATCACGCGTCAACAATTCCACGTCTTTGGCAGCCCATTGCGGCGCATGCATCGCGGTCAGATTTGCTTGCAACGCATGCAATTGCGCGGCCAACGACTCGGCTTGCTGGCGTTGCTGCAACGCGGCCTCCACGTCCGCCGGTGGCTCAGCCAGCGGCGGCTGTGGCGCGGTGCTGGCTGCTGGCTGCGCTGCCGCATTGACAGGCGTGTTGCTGCCTACAGGCGCAGGCTGCGATACGGTTTTTGGCAACCAAAACAGCACCGCCACCGCAATCAATAGCAACACTGCGAACGCTGCCGGCAACCGCCACGCGACAAAACGCATTGACGCCGTTTTGTTGGGCGCAGGTTCGCTGGCTGGCGTATTTGGGGCTAGCGGTACGATGCGCTCAAAATGGTCACCGCCGCCCCCGGCAGCACTACCCACCATCTTCAGCCACCTCGTTTATAGGCGCGGTATTCGGCCCACAGCTTTTCGCGCAACGCGGGGTCTGCCTCGCTTTCCGCTGCCTCACGTAGTTGCCGGGCGACCACATCGTCATCATTGCCGTCACCCACATCCGATGGCGCATCGTGCGGCAAGTCTGCGCGGGTGCCGGTCGCAGCACCGCGCTGACGCCCGCCCGACTGCTGCGGCGCCTGGCCATATCCGGCGCCAGTCTGTGCCAATGGCTCGCTGCCGCCACCCTGGCTGGCGCTACCCGAATAGCCACCAGCCGCCTCGGTGTCACCATCGTGCTGGCCGGCCATGCCACCACCCTGGGCAAAGGCTTTCGTCTGCTCCTCGCGCAATGACTCCAACTCACCCTGCTCGCGGCCAAGGCGCTGATCAAAGCTCCCCAATGAATTGCCGAAGGCTTGCTGCAACTGCTGGACACGCTCGCCGCGGGTCTGGCCACCAGCAACAGCGGTGCCTGCGGCCGACCCCGACGGCAATGGCTGCCCGCCACCTGAGCCATTGCCGGCCGGTGATCGCGCTGCTGCACCCGATTGCGCACCGTCGGTGCCGGCAACGCCGGACGCAGATTGATCCGGGCGCGCTGCAGCACTCCCCGCTGGCGCATTTATAGCCGCTTGCTGCGCCAAGGCTTGCCCTGCTGCTTCTGCCTGTTTTGCTGTCGCCGCCGCTTGTTGCGCAGCCGCTGCCTGGCGTGCGGCTTCTTGTGCCTGCCCGCCAGCCCCGGCGGCATCACCTGCCGCTGCCGCTTGCGCCGATGCAGCGGCAGCTTGCTGTGCTGCTGCGGCGGCCTGGTCAGCAGATGCCGCAGCCTGTTGCGCTGCCTTGGCCTGCTGTATTGCCGCCAGCGTGCGTGCGGCCTGTGCTGAACGAATGGACTCGGCCACCGATTGCCTGGCGGCATCCGCTGCCTGCTGTGCGGCTTGCGCCGATTGTTGCGCCGCCTCGGCCTGTTGCGCTGCCTGGCTTTGCCCAGAAGCCGCAGACTGTTTCGCCACCGCTGCCGCCTGCCTTGCTGCCGCAGCCTGGCGCGCGGCCTCTGCCGCCTGCTCGCTGGCCACAACCGGATTCGCTGCGGCAGCGGCCTGCGCTGATGCCGCTGCCGCCTTTTGCGCGGCTTCAGATGCCTTTGTCGCTGCCGCAGCCGCCTGCTGCGCCTCTTTCGCCTGCTGCGTGGATGCTGCGCTCGGCGCGGCTTGTGCCGCCTGGCTGGCGGCCGCAGCCGATTGCTCAGCGGATGCAGCAGCTTGACGTGCTTGCTCCGCCGACTGTTTGGCCGCTTCAGCTTGCTTCGTCGCGTCAGATGATTCCGGCGACGCCGCCTGTTTCGCCAGTGCTGCCGCTTGCTTTGCCGCCTCAGCCTGGCGCGCCGCCTCTGCCGCCTGCGTGCTGGCTTCAGCCGTATTCGCGGTGGCGGCAGCTTGTGCTGCGGCTTCAGCGGCCTGTTGTGCGGCTTCGGCCGCTTTTGCCGCTGTCGCAGCCGACTGCTGCGCCTCTTTCGCCTGCTGCGTGGTTGCTGCGCTTGGTGCCGCTTGTGCCGCCTGGCTGGCTGCTTCAGCCGATTGGTTCGCGGATTCAGCGGCCTCTTTTGCGGCTTGCGCAGATTGCTCGGCCGCCTCGGCCTGTTGCGCGGCTTCGGATGGCTCTGACGGCGCCGTTTGCTGCGTCGCTTGCGACTGCTCGGATGGTTTTGTCTGTGTTTCGGGCTGCGGCGGTGTTTGCGATGGCGATGGCGGAGTCGGCAACGTCGGCCGCGTCTGGCTAGGGCAGCCAGCCAGCAACAACATCAGCACCAGCAGCACTATCACGCGCATATTCATTGCCTTGCCATTCATTAACCTGCTCCGACCGTGTACAGACGATAGAGTTTCACAACTGGCCAAAGCACATCGAACTTGCGGCCCAGGGCAAGCAGCATGCCGCAGTCATCCGCAAGCGCGCATGAACAATGCATAACGTAGCTGTAGAAAAACCACTCGTAGCCTAACATTCGTCCTGACCGCAACAAAGCGGGTAACGAGGCGAAGCGGCGATAGCGCGATAGCGCGATAGCGACATTACAACCCCAGCAGACCAGGATGATCGCGATGTCTTATGGGCGGCAGTTGCTGCCTGGGCCTTCGAGCACGCGCTGAGCTACCTGATCGACAACGAGATCGATCTCGAGCGATTTGCCGAGCGCTGCAAAAACGATGCGACCATGCCCTTGTAAAACGTATCCCTTGCCGTGTGAATCAATTCGCGCAAGGAAAACGACATGACATTCATCCGATGGGTGTCCGAGACCCGCATCTCCGAGACCAGCATCGCACCAAGTGTGGAGACAACCAAACCGTTGACAAGCAGGAGCAAACCGCACATGGGTGCGTAGGAAATCTCTGCATCTTGGGTGTCCCAAGCTTTTATCGCCCGCAGCGCCCCGCTCCGACCTCGCACCGCCGCTATCTCAACGAACTTGTTTTCAGAGGCGCCGCTCGCGCTACCGACCGGGCTCGTCCAACAAACGGTTCAGATCGTGGCTGCGCACGATCTAACCTTAGTCGTTAGGCCGCACGCCGCGTGATTAGCCAGCCTACAACCGAGCCGGCAAGGCCACCCCAGATGATGCCCAGAGTGAAACGATAGTCCAAGTAATAAGCAATGGCGGCGCCAATGCTTGAGCCAATCAAGACGAACACTGCGACCCGGCGCTTACGCGCAAGATCCGCGTCCTCCCGAGCCCGTTTGAGACGAATCTCCTCTTGAGCGCGTAGGTCCGGCTCAAGGATGGCTTGAGCGATCGCGTCTGCTTGAGTCTTGTCCATGGTTCTCCAGAATCTCCCTGTGCGCCCTAACGAGGCTGTAGAAAAACTTCCCCGAGTTTGCTGCAATGGGGTTAGCGAAGCGGGACGCCCACAATCTCGCCAACACGGCTTGCTGTCAAGCGCGTCGGATCGCGCTGTTAGTACCGGATGTGTCGCCGACCCAATGCATCAGCCCGACCATGCCGAGCCTCCACCGGGTGTATCCGAACGATCACTCAGCCACGAATCGCGTAGATGTCCTTTTCGGCGTATTGGGCGTAGGCGTAAAGGCGCTGCAGGTAGGCTTTCTGTTGCGTCCACACCTCGCTTGCGGTCGGGTCGGCGGCGGCAGCGGCGTCCACCACTTCGGCCGCCACGCTCTTGAGTTTGGCCAGCACCGCGTCGGGCAGGCGGCGCACCTGCACGCCCTCGCTTTTGAGCTGTTCCATCGCTTCCATGTTGTGTGCGTTGTAGTCGTCCAGCATTTCCGCGTTCACGGCGCGGGCGGCGCTGCGCACGATGGCCTGCAGGTCGGGCGGCAGGGTGGCCCAGGCTTCCAGATTGATGTCGAGCTCAAAGGTGACATTCGGCTCCTGCCAACCGGGGGTGTAGTAGTACTTGGCCGCTTTGTGCAGGCCCAGAGCCTGATCGTTATAGGGGCCAATCCACTCGGTGGCGTCAATCGCGCCGGTTTGCAGGGCAGTGAAAATCTCGCCGGCAGGCAGGTTGACCACGGTGCCGCCCATGCGCGTCAGCACTTCGCCACCAAGGCCGGGGGTGCGCATTTTCAGGCCGTTGAAATCATCGACCGAGTTGATCTCCTTGTTGAACCAGCCGGCCGTCTGCACACCGGTGGCGCCGCAGGCCATGGGTAAGATGCCGAATGGCTTGTAGGTTTCTTCCCATAGCGCGATGCCGCCACCGCGATACAGCCAGGCGTTCATTTCCTGCGCGGTCGGGCCGAAGGGCAGGGCGCAGAAAAACTGTGCTGCCGGCACTTTGCCTTTCCAGTAATACGCGGCGCTGTGGCCCAGTTCGGCAGTACCGCGTGATACCGCGTCGAACACTTCCAGCGCCGGCACCAGCTCGCCAGCGGCATAGATTTTCACTTTCAGGCGGCCACCGCTCATCGCATCGACCAGCGTGGCAAAGCGCTCGGCGCCAACGCCGACACCTGGGAAGTTCTTCGGCCAGGAGGTCACCATTTTCCAGTCGATAACCTTGCCGACAGCATACTGCTGCGGGGCACCACCGATATCTGCCTGCTTGCTACAGCCGCTCAGCGCGGCGGCAGCCAAGCCGGACCCTGCGATCAGAATTTGGCGACGTTTCATGCAGTATTCTCCTCAGTGACGATGATCGCTGCGACACGCTTCAGTGGCGGCAACGCTGATTGCTTAACATAGCGGCAAATCACGGCAAATGGCCTGCCGCTGCGGTCACTACGACTAAAGTCGTAGTGTAGTGTGTCAGCCTGGCTGGCATTGTCGGCGAGTTGCCGGGCGTTCACACTTGCTGCCGATGGAACCAACCACGCGTTGCCAATGACAAGGCCTTGCATGTCCGACACCCGATCATCTGCGCTACGCATTGCCCGCGCCCTGGATGCGATAACCGGCCGATTTGGCCAGGCCTGCGCGTGGTTGACGGTGTTTCTGGTGCTGGGCACCGCGTTGGTGGTGGTGCTGCGTTATGGCTTTGGCATCGGCGCCATCGCGCTGCAGGAGGCGGTGCTGTACAGCCATGCGCTGGTGTTCATGGGCGCAGCCGGCTGGGTGCTGCAACGCAATGCGCATGTGCGTGTCGATATCTTCTATCACAATTTCAGCAGCCGGCGGCAGGCGCTCGTGGATCTGCTCGGTACGCTGCTGTTGTTGTTTCCGTTCTGCCTGTTCCTCGGCTGGGCGAGTTGGGATTACGTCGGCAATGCCTGGCATACCCACGAGGGCTCCAACGAGTCCGGAGGGCTGCCGTTCGTGTACCTGCAAAAAAGCATCATTCTGACTCTGGTGGCCAGCTTGTTGTTGCAGGGAGTTTCCGAGGTGATCAAAGCTGTTTATACGTTGCGCGGCAATGGCCACAAGCCAACAGTGACACATGGCTGAGTTGATGCCGCTGCTGTTGTTTGTGTGTATCTGCGCGGCGTTGATGGCGGGTTATCCGGTTGCCCTCACGCTGGGCGGTGTATCTCTGCTGTTTGCCGGCATCGGCATGCTCACCGGCACGTTTGATGGCAGCTACCTCAGCGCGTTGCCCAATCGCCTGTTCGGGATCATGAACAACCAGACCATGCTGGCGGTGCCGTTGTTCGTGTTCATGGGAGTGATGCTGGAAAAGACGCGGGTCGCTGAAGACCTGCTGGAGTCGATGTCGCGGTTGTTCGGCACGCTGCGCGGTGGTCTGGCGATTTCGGTATGCGTGGTTGGTGCGCTGCTGGCGGCCAGTACCGGCATCGTCGGTGCCACCGTGGTCACCATGGGCCTGCTGGCATTGCCCACGATGCTGCGCCGAGGCTACGACCCGGCCATCGCTACCGGCACGCTGGCCGCCACCGGCACCCTGGGCCAGATCATTCCGCCGTCGATCGTGCTGGTCTTGCTGGGCGATGTGATGTCCAGCGCCTATCAGCAGGCGCAGTTGAAGATGGGCATTTTTTCGCCGAAAACGGTGTCGGTGGGCGATTTGTTCGTTGGCGCATTGCTGCCGGGGCTGTTGCTGGTCGCTATGTACATCGTGTACCTGATCGCGGTGGCGATATGGCAGCCAAAAAAGTTGCCGGCATTGCCGGCGCATGAGCTTGGCCCGATCCAGTGGCGCAAGCTGTTCAGCGCGCTGCTGCCGCCGCTGCTGCTGATTGGCGCCGTACTCGGTTCGATCCTTGGCGGCTATGCCACGCCGACCGAGGCTGCGGCGCTTGGCGCATTGGGCGCCATGGTGTTGGCGCTGGCCAAAGGCAAGTTGAACTTTGCGCAGTTGCGCGAAGTGGCGCAAGGCACCACCGAAATCAGTGCCATGGTATTCATGATCTTGATCGGCGCATCATTGTTTTCGCTGGTGTTTCGCGGCTATGGCGGTGAAGTGTTGATCGAGGACGTGTTCGCGCGTCTGCCCGGTGGTGTGCTCGGCGCGTTCTTTGTGGTGATGTTGCTGGTATTCCTGCTCGGCTTCATTCTCGATTTCATCGAAATCACGTTTGTGGTGGTGCCGATAGTCGGCCCGGTGTTGCTGGCGATGGGGCTGGACCCGGTGTGGCTGGGGGTGATGATTGCGCTCAACCTGCAAACCTCGTTCCTTACCCCGCCGTTTGGGTTCGCGCTGTTTTATTTGCGCGGGGTGACGCCGGCATCGGTGCCGACGCGCACCATTTATCGCGGCGTGGTGCCGTTCATTGCCATCCAGTTGCTGTTGCTGGTGATTGCCTATGTGTTCCCGGGCCTGATCACCTGGCTGCCGGAGCAGGTGTACGGCAAATGAGCGTGAATCATGTGCGCGTTGTGTACACGCGTTAGGTAGACTGCACCAATGGATGCCGACGTAATCCCGACCGACGCCGATCTGCATCGCCTGGCTATCGAGGTGGGCGAGCAACTCAAGGCCAGCCGACTGATGCTGGTTACCGCTGAAAGCTGCACCGGCGGCTGGATTGCCAAGATGATCACCGATATCCCCGGCTGCTCGGAGTGGTTTGATTGCGGTGTGGCGGCGTACAGCTACGAAGCCAAGCAGGCCCTGCTCGGGGTGCGGCCGGAAACCCTGGTCGAGTACGGTGCGGTTAGCGAGGAAACCTGCCTGGAAATGGTATCCGGGGCGCTGGTTGCCTGTGGCGGCAATGTAGCGGTGGCGGTCACCGGTATCGCCGGGCCGGGCGGCGGCGACAGCGGCAAGCCGGTTGGAACCGTATGGATCGGTTGGAAGCGGCGCGCTGGCTACCCGAAAGCGGAATTGTTTCATTTTGCCGGTGATCGTGAGGCGGTACGGCGGCAGACCGTGGCACAGGCGCTGCTGGGAATACTGAAATCTCTTACCCACTAATCAGCAAAGCGCCGACGGCGCCGTCACCCGGTATGGGATAATTTGGATTCACAGCGAGGTTTTCGGCTGTCTCAGCTACTGAGACAGTAAACCGTTACGCTGCGCGCAACCTACAACGAGGACTACCGATGGACGACAACAAGAAGCGTGCCCTGGCTGCGGCTCTGGCCCAGATCGACAAGCAGTTTGGCAAGGGCGCGGTGATGCGCATGGGCGACAAGAGCGTCGAGCCGGCCGAGGTGATCGGCACCGGCTCGTTGATGCTCGATATCGCTTTGGGCATCGGCGGCCTGCCCAAAGGACGGGTGGTCGAGGTCTACGGCCCGGAATCGTCTGGCAAGACCACGCTGACCCTGCAGGTGATTGCCGAATGCCAGAAGGCCGGTGGTACCGCTGCTTTCATCGATGCCGAGCACGCGCTCGATCCGATCTATGCGCAAAAGCTGGGCGTCAATATCGATGATCTGCTGGTCAGCCAGCCCGATACCGGCGAGCAGGCATTGGAAATCGCCGACATGCTGGTGCGTTCGAACTCGGTGGATGTGGTTGTGGTCGATTCCGTTGCAGCACTCACCCCAAAGGCCGAAATCGAGGGCGAAATGGGCGAGATGCAGGTCGGCCTGCAGGCGCGTTTGATGAGCCAGGCGCTGCGCAAGCTCACCGGCAATATCAAGCGCAGCAACTGCATGGTGATCTTCATCAACCAGTTGCGCATGAAGATTGGCAACATGATGCCGGGCCAGAACCCGGAGACCACCACCGGCGGCAATGCGCTCAAGTTCTATGCCTCGGTGCGCCTCGATATCCGCCGCATCGGTGCAGTGAAAAAGGGCGACGAGATCATCGGCAACCAGACCAAGATCAAGGTGGTGAAAAACAAGATGGCGCCGCCGTTCAAGATCGTGTTGACCGAAATCCTGTACGGCGAGGGCATCTCGCGCGAAGGCGAGTTGATCGATATGGGCGTGGACGCCAAACTGGTCGAAAAATCGGGTGCCTGGTACAGCTACAACGGCGAGCGGATCGGCCAGGGCAAGGAGAACGTACGCAACTGGCTGAAGCAGAACCCGACCGTGGCCAAGGATCTGGAAGCCAAGCTGCGCGAAAAGTTTGTGCCCGGGCTGGTGATTGGCGACGTTGAAGAAGCCGTAGAGGCCTGAGCCGGCAGCACGGCTGATGGACGACGCCGCGGCGTATGCCGATGCCTACAACAAGGCGCTGGCCTTGCTGGCGCGGCGTGAATATTCACGCCGCGATCTGGCCCGGCGGCTTGCGGCCCGCGGCCTGGATGCCGACGCGATTGAATCCGCGCTGGATCGGTTGGTCGAGCAGGGCTTCCAGAACGACGAACGCTTTGCCGGGGCATTCGCCAGAACCCGCGCTGCGGCGGGCTACGGCCCAGTGCGTATTCGTGCCGAATTGTGTGGCGACGGGGTCGCCGACGAGATGATTGAAGCGGCGCTGGAGAGCTGCGAAACCGACTGGCCGCAGTTGGCCACTGAGCTTGCACAACGTCGCTTTGCCGGTAAAAACCCGGCGGAGCCGGCAGTGCAGCGCAAGCTGCTCGGCTTTTTATTGCGGCGCGGCTTCGCCCAGAGCGATGCTTACGCCGCGCTGCGCTCGCTCAGCGGTCGGGAAGATTCAGTTTGATAGCGTCGGCAGGTACTGCGGCGGCTTGCGCGCATGGCTGATCTGTTCGTAACCGTAGGCCAATTCAATCAAGCGGCCCTCGCCCCAGGCCGGGCCGAGAAACACCACGCCCACCGGCAGCCCGTGTACGTCGCCGGCCGGCACGGTGATGCTTGGATAACCAGCGACCGCCGCTGCACCGTAGCCGGCTCCGAGAAAGTGATCGCCATTGACCCAGTCCACCGGCCAGGCCGGGCCGGTGGCCGGCGCCAGCAGCGCATCCAGATTCTGCGCAGACAGCGCGGCGTCGATGCCCTCTGCGCCAGCCAGGCGCCGCGCGGCGTCGCGCGCCTTGATATAAGCGGCGTCGCTAAGTGGGCCTTTTGCCTCGGCCAGGGTAAAAATCTCCTGACCGAACCACGGCATTTCGGCATCGTCATGCGCGGTATTGAAGGCGATCAGGTCGGCCAAGGTCTTGTGCGGTGAATTGGTGCCAGCCAGATACTGCGCCATGCCCGCCTTGAACTCGTACAGCAACACCTCGAACTCGGGTTCATCCCACTTGCCTTGGGTCGGTAGCGTGGCATCGACGACCTCCGCGCCTGCGGCACGTAATTGCGTAATCACCTGCTCCATCACCGCATCGACACCGGGATGGAAGCCCATTGATGCACGCAGCACACCGATCCGCGCACCGTGCAGGCCATCGGGCTTGAGGTGAGTTCTGTAATCGGTGGCTCCGCGTTGATCGGCATCGAGGGTTGCCGGGTCGGCACTGTCGCTGCCGGCCATTGCGCCGAGCAGGGCCGTCGCATCAGCCACCGTGCGCGCCATCGGCCCGGCGGTGTCCTGGCTGACAGAAATCGGGATGATGCCATCACGGCTGACCAGCCCGACGGTGGGCTTGATCCCGACCAACCCGGCCACGGCTGAGGGGCAGATCACGCTGCCATCGGTTTCGGTGCCGATACCGACACTGGCGAGGCTGGCGGCAATCGCGCTGCCGGTACCGGCGCTGGAGCCACAGGGGCTGCGATCAAGCACATACGGGTTGCGGGTCTGGCCACCGCGCCCGCTCCAACCCGAAGCTGAGTGCGTGGAGCGGAAGTTGGCCCATTCGCTGAGATTGGTTTTGCCCAGAATCACCGCACCCGCCGCGCGCAGACGGGCAACCACGAATGCGTCATCGGCCGGGCGATTGTCGGCCAGCGCCAGCGAGCCGGCAGAATTGATCATCGGCGTCGCGTCGATATTGTCCTTGAGCAACACCGGGATGCCGTGCAGCGGTCCGCGCAAGTGATGCTGCCGGCGCTCGGCATCACGCTGGTCGGCTTCGCTGAGCGCATCGGGATTGATTTCGATGACTGCGTTGAGGTGCGGCCCGGCGTCATCAATAGCGGCGATGCGATCCAGATACGCCTGTACCAGTTCGCGTGAGCTCAGCGCGCCATCGTGCATCGCTTGTTGAATGCTGGCGATGTCGGCTTCAATGACTGAAAACGCGGGTTCGGGCGCAACTGCAACCGGCGAAGATGGCTGCGGCACTTCGGTGCGCTGGCACGCCACAAGACCGGCCAGCACAGCAATCCAGACAAGAACACGGGAATGTCGCATGGTTGCAACCCTCGCCAAGTGCCGAACGCACCGCAGGCGAGGGTAACGCGGCGCGTCATCACACGCCAGCCCGATGCCGCAAAAGTTTTACCTGCTGACTCAGCCGCCGCGGTTGGCGCGCTTGCGATCGTTCTCGGTGCGGCCCTTCTTGCGCAGGCGAATCGCCACCGGAGTGATTTCCACCAGTTCATCATCATCAATGAATTCCAGCGCCTGCTCCAGCGAATATTTTACTGGTGGCACCAGGCCTTCATCATGATCTTTGCCCGAAGCACGGAAGTTGGTGAGCTGCTTGCCACGCAGGGCATTGACGGTGAGGTCATTGTCCTTGGCGTGGATACCAACGATCTGGCCTTCGTAGATTTCCTCACCCGGCTCGATCATCAAGCGGCCGCGCTCCTGCATCGCAATCTGTGCATAAGCCGGTGATGGGCCGGTGCCATTGGAAATCAGCACGCCGTTCTGGCGTTGGCCAATCTCGCCATCGGCTTTCGGGCCGTAGTGATCGAACACGTGGAACAGCAAGCCAGTGCCGGCGGTGATGGTGCGGAACTCGGTCTGGAAGCCAATCAGGCCACGCGCCGGAATCATGAAGTCGATGCGTACCCGGCCCTTGCCGTCGGATTCCATGTTCTGCAGCAGCGCCTTGCGCTCGCCCAGACGCTGCATCACGCCGCCCTGATAGGCTTCTTCGAGATCCACCACCAAGCTCTCGATCGGCTCCATCTTCTGCCCATCGACTTCACGGATGATGACCTCAGGCCGCGACACTGCAAGCTCGTAGCCTTCGCGGCGCATGGTTTCGATCAGGATCGACAGATGCAACTCGCCACGCCCGGACACCTTGAACTTGTCGGCATCCTCGGTATCTTCCACCTTCAACGCCACGTTGTGCTGGGTTTCACGCATCAGCCGATCACGCAGTTGGCGCGAGGTAAGGAACTTGCCACCGCTGCGCTCTTTATTGCCGGCAAACGGCGAATCATTCACCTGGAATGTCATGCTGATGGTCGGCTCATCGACGGTCAGCACCGGCAGTTGCTCGGGCGCCGACACATCGCATACGGTTTCTGAAATGCCGAGGCCTTCGATGCCGGAAATGGCGATGATGTCGCCCGCCTGCGCCTGCTTCACCTCAATTCGCTCCAGGCCCATGAAGCCGAGCACCTGCAATACCTTGGCATTGCGCGCTTTGCCTTCACGGTTGACCACGCTGACCTGCATGTTCGGGCGAATGGTGCCGCGCTGGATGCGGCCGATGCCGATCACGCCGACATAGTTGCTGTAGGCCAGCGAGGTGATACGCATCTGGAACGGGCCATCGGGATCGACCGGTGGCGGCGACACATGATCGACAATGGTCTGGAACAACGGTGTCATGTCGCCCGAGCGCACGTCTGGCTGCAAACCGGCATAGCCGTGCAGCGCTGACGCGTAAACGGTATGAAAATCGAGCTGATCGTCGTTGGCGCCAAGACGGTCGAACAGATCGAAGGTCTGATCGAGAACCCAGTCTGGGCGCGCACCGGGACGATCCACCTTGTTGACCACCACGATCGGCTTGAAGCCCATTGCAAATGCTTTCTGGGTGACAAAGCGGGTCTGCGGCATCGGCCCATCCATGGCATCGACCAGGATCAGCACCGAATCGACCATCGACAGCACCCGCTCCACTTCGCCACCGAAGTCGGCGTGGCCCGGGGTGTCAACGATGTTGATGCGGTATTCCTGGCCATCCGGCGCGGTCCAGCGGATCGCCGTATTCTTGGAAAGGATCGTGATCCCCCGTTCCTTTTCCAGGTCGTTGCTGTCCATCACCCGGTCGGCGATCACCGTTCGGTCACTGAACGTACCGGACTGCTTTAGCAGCTGATCGACGAGGGTGGTCTTGCCGTGATCGACGTGGGCGACGATGGCGATGTTGCGCAGGTTTTGGATGGACATACCGAAGGCCGCGCCATAGTGACGCATTGGAGGATAGGGAGCCGGCCATTATACTCCGTAAGCGTGACTACCTGCTTGTCGGCGTGGAATCCGTTGAATTAGCCGGTAAAACTGCCATTGCCCACCATTACCACTCGCTCGCCACTGGCGCCGAGGGACCCTGAATCACCCATCTGGAGCGCATTACATGAGTCTCGTAGCCGTTTTCAACACCTCGCGCGGCACCATTCGCGTCAACCTGTTCGCCGACAAGGCCCCGCTTACCGTCGCCAACTTCGTCAATCTGGCGCAGCGTGGTTTTTATGACGGTCTGAAATTCCATCGCGTCATCCCCGACTTCATGATCCAGGGCGGTTGCCCGGAAGGCAGCGGCCGTGGCAATCCCGGCTACCGCTTCGAGGATGAGTGCAGTCCGGAGTTGCGCCACGACAAGCCCGGCGTGCTGTCGATGGCCAACGCCGGCCCCGGCACCAATGGCAGCCAGTTCTTCATCACCCATGTCGCCACCCCGTGGCTCGACGGCAAGCACACCGTATTTGGCAGCGTGCAGGGCGCAGACGACCAGGCCGTGGTTGATGCCATCCGTGGCGATGAC
This sequence comes from Gammaproteobacteria bacterium HGW-Gammaproteobacteria-2, assembly GCA_002840015.1. GTDB lineage: Bacteria > Pseudomonadota > Gammaproteobacteria > Xanthomonadales > Xanthomonadaceae. Next base: position 208,243 of record PGZE01000011.1, read on the forward strand.
ATCCTTGAAAGCCTCACCATCGAAGGCGATAGCGCAGCGGTGCTTGCTGCCAAGGCGGATCGCGTTGCCGAGTGGAATCGCATCCTGGGCTGAGTGTGGCCGGGCACGAGAATGGCGCAAATCCTGTCCTGTACGCGTGGATGGCCACTGCGCTTCGGATTCGGCCCATTGGGCCTTTTGCCTGATGGGCTACAATTCGCGGCCTTCGATTTGTAATTGCGAAATGCCATGACCTGCCGAACCCGCTTTGCTCCCAGCCCGACCGGATTCCTGCACATCGGTGGTGCCCGCACCGCTTTGTATTGCTGGTTGGAAGCGCGTCGTCGTGGCGGTGAGTTTATTTTGCGGGTCGAAGACACGGATCGCGAGCGTTCCACCGATGCGGCGCTGCAGGCGATCCTTGAGGGGATGCAATGGCTCGGTCTGGGCCACGATGAAGGCCCGTTTTATCAAACGCTGCGGGTCGAGCGATATCGCGAAGTGGCAGCGCAACTGGTCAAGGCCGGCAAGGCCTATTACGCCTACGAAACCCGCGAAGAATTGGACGCGATGCGCGCGCAGGCGATGGAAGCCGGCCGCAAGCCGCGCTATAACGGCTATTACCGTGAGCGCAACGAGCCGCTGCGCGATGATCCCAACCGGGTGATCCGTTTCAAGAATCCTCAGGGCGGCTCGGTCGTGTTCAACGACAAGGTGAAGGGGCGGGTCGAGTGGAGCAATGACGAGCTCGACGATCTGGTGATCCTGCGCTCGGACAACTGGCCAACCTACAACTTTGCGGTGGTGGTGGACGATATCGACATGCGTATCACCGATGTCATTCGTGGTGACGATCACGTTGCCAACACGCCGCGCCAGATCAATATCTACGAGGCGCTGGCTGCGCCAGTGCCGGCGTTTGCGCATTTGCCGATGATCCTTGGCCCCGATGGCGCCAAGCTGAGCAAACGCCATGGTGCGGTCAGTGTGATGCAGTATCGCGAGGACGGGTTCTTGCCAGATGCTCTGCTCAATTATCTGGTGCGCCTGGGCTGGTCGCATGGCGATCAGGAAATCTTCTCGCGCGAGGAGATGGTGTCGCTGTTCCGGATCGACGATGTCAACCACTCGGCCTCGCGTTTCGATGTCGAAAAGCTGAGCTGGCTCAATCAGCAATACTTCAAGCAATCCGACCCGGCAGCGATTGCGCCGGAGCTGGAATGGCACCTGACGCGTATCGGGATCGATCCGGCCAGTGGCCCGGCCGCCGCCGACGTGGTGGTGGCTTTGGCCGATCGGGTCAAAACCCTGGCGGAAATGGCCGAGCGCGCACGGGTGTGGTATCAGCCGTTGACCCACTACGACGATGCGGCGGTCGCCAAACATCTGCAACCGGCGGCAATACCGGCGTTGCAGCAGGTACACGATCATCTGGCGGGCCTGCGTGAATGGACGCCAACGGCGATCCATGATGCGCTCGATGCCTGCGCCAAGACGCTGGGTCTTGGCCTTGGCAAGGTGGCGCAGCCGCTGCGCGTGGCAATCACCGGTACCCAGGTGTCGCCATCAATCGATCACACGATTTATCTGGCCGGACGCAGCGAAGCATTGAACCGCATTGATGCGGCGCTGGCCCGAATTGGTGATGGTGGCCTTGAATAGCGTGGCAACAGCAGCCAAGCTGTAGCCATGGCACAAGATCATCCGCAGCCGTGTACCGACCCGCATCATCATGTTGATGACGCCGATGGTTTTGTGCGCGAGGTAGAGTTTGCCTGCGCTGAGCGCGGTTTGCGCTTGACGCCGATCCGCACCGAGGCGTTACGGCTGATCGCAGCAGCGACGCGGCCGATCAAAGCCTATGATTTGCTCGATCAAATGAAGGCCGCGCACGCCGCAGCCGCGCCACCCACGGTGTATCGGGCGCTCGAGTTTTTGCTGGCAAACGGGTTCGTACACAAGCTCGAATCGATCAATGCCTATATTGGCTGCCATCACCCGCGTACGGCGCAGCACTCGGTGCCGTTTTTGATTTGTGATCGTTGTCAGCTCGCGGTGGAACTGGAGGATGCGCGGGTGGTGGCCTTGTTGGAGACATCAGCCCGTGCCTTGGGTTTTCACGCCCAGGCGCAGACCCTTGAGGTGCATGGCCTGTGTGCAGACTGCGCGGGTGGGGCTGAATGATTGCCGCCTGTCGAGGAGCATGGTTGCTGGTCGCGCTGCTGTTTGTTTCGCCGCTGCGCAGCCAGGATTTTCCGCTTGAACTGCGTGTGCCGGTGGCCGTCAGCCCACCCAATCTGGTTGAGCTCGATCAGGGCGTGGAACCCGCACCGGCGGCAGCGGAACTGGTCGTGCCATTCAGCTTGCTCGGTCGCTTTGTGTTGCCGGGGACGCGCATGGTATTGGATCTGCCATTTGCCGGTGGCGGTAACGATGCCAGCACGCCGGTGACAGTGATCCACGGTGCGCGCCCTGGGCCGGTATTGTGTCTTGCTGCTGGCATCCATGGCGATGAGATCAACGGTATCGAGATCGTGCGTCGAGTGGCGAACGCGTTGCAGGCAGAACAGATCGCCGGCACCGTGGTGGCCGTGCCGGTGGTCAATCTGTCGGGCTTTCAGCGCGGCACCCGCTACTTGCCGGATCGGCGCGACTTGAATCGATCATTCCCTGGCAGCCGATACGGCAGCATGGCATCACGCATCGCGCATGTGTTTTTTGATGGCATTGCCAGGCATTGTGATGCCTTGATCGACTTTCATACCGGTTCGTTTGATCGCAGCAACCTGCCGCAGGTTCGAGCCGACCTGCGCTTGCCGGCGGTTTTGCAGCTAGCCCGTGGCCTGGGTGCAACGGTGGTTTTGCACAGCCCGGGCAGCAAGGGCATGTTGCGGCTTGCCGCTACTGCGGCAGGCATTCCGGCGCTGACCTTTGAAGTGGGTGCTCCGGCGCGCTTACAGGTGTCTGAAATCGAAGTGGCAGTCGCTGCGATCAACGGTTTGTTACATCATCTCGGGATGTCACAGGGCAGCCCGAGCGATGAGGCCACGCAACCGATTTTTTACGATTCACAGTGGGTGCGCGCCAATGCCGGTGGTTTGTTGATCGGCGAAGTGGCGTTGGGCCAGCGCGTGCAAAAAGGTCAGCGATTGGGCCGCGTGATTGATCCGATCCACAACACCGAACGTGTAATCATGTCGCCTGTTTTCGGCAGGGTGCTGGGTATGGCGCAAAACCAGCAAGTATTGCCTGGTTTTGCGGCTTTTCATCTTGGCGAAGAAACCAGTGAACAACACGCGGTCGAGGAGGCTGCTGCTGAGATTTCCGATGCTGCTGAAGATGCTTCTGAAGAAGACGGTGGCCGTGTCGGCACAGAAACACTCGATCGTTCAGCTCAGATTGACGAAGACGTGGAGTAGCATCGGAACCTGCTGCGCCGTCGCTGGTCGTAATCCCATTCAGTTATCACAAGGCTATGCCATGTCATTTTCATCGGTTCGCAATTTGTTGCTTGTTGTCGCGCTCGCTGCCGTTCCGCTGTTGCCCTTGCAGGCCGCCGGGATGGAAGGTAAACCGGCGCCTGCGGTGTCACTTCCCGGCGCCGATGGCAAAACACAACGTGGTGCCCATATTGCAAGGCGCTGATGCCGCATCTGCAAAGCATGCTCGATGAATACGGCACCGACCGAATCGAAGTGGTTGCGATCGATATCTGGGAAGACAACGACGCTGACTGGAAGGAAGTTGTTCTCGAAAACGGCTACGATTTTCGTAATTTACTGAAGGGCGATGCGCTGGCGCCGCAATGGCAGGTGCGTGGTACGCCGGGTCTGTTTGTACTGGCGGCCGATGGCACGGTGGTGTTTGATCGCAACGCGCATCAATTCACTCCGGTGCGGCGCAATGTCGCCGCAATCACCGCCGAGCAAGGTAATCGCGCCAAGGCGGCGCGTGCTGCGCCATTGTGGGCTGCGCAGGTACGCAAGGTGCTCGATGCCGAGTTGGCGAAGCGCGCCGCACCATAGGCATCGAGTGACGTAGGATGGGTTTCGCTGCGCTCTACCCATCCTACGAGACCAGGATGCGAGACAAGCGTCACCTAATCTTTGGGTTGTTCCAACCGCGTTCGCCCAAGCGTCAGCGCCAGCATGGCCTGCATCGGCAGCACCAGCGCAATCCAGTCGCCATTGCTCTGCACGCGAAATGGCAGGAACTTCAAGAACAATGCCAACGCAGCAAGCACGGCAAGCAGTGCAAGCAAATGGCGCATACGTGCTGAGGGTCGCTGTCCGCGCCACAGCGCCACTGCCAGCGGTAACAAACCCAGACACAACGGGTTGAACAGCAGCAGGTTTTCATTGCCAAAGCCAGCGTGATGCGTGGTGAATGCCCACAATGCGGCAATGCCCAGTCCGCTGATACCCAGTAACGTCCACCACGTGGCAATAAGCACTGCTACGGTACGCGGCATGCGGGTATGCAAGGCTTTCATGCCGATAGCCAGCCCGATGCCGAGCGTGGCAAACAGCCAGCGCCAGCGAGGCGGTGCGTCTGGAGCCGCTGGCAGCCGTGCCGGACTGAGCACTTGCTCGGCGATCACCAACGGCGTGCCCTTGCCGGTTTTCATTTCGCGCAGGTTGTCGCGCAGCCGCATCGGGATAAATGACTCCTCCCAGCGCGACAGGTTTTGATCGGCAAACGGGCCGGCGCCAAGATCAATGGCCAGCGCCATCCACGGTGCCGGCGCCGCCAGGCGCAGGGTTTCGCTGCGATAACTCAGTCCGTGTGAGCGACCACTGAGCTGCTTGCGCAAGGCGCCGTCCAAGGCAGTGTCCAGTGCATCACGCACCCGGGTGGAGCAGTTGTCGGCGAAATAGTCATAGCGGTAGTAGGCGTTTTCGGGCAACGCGTTCCAGGCCAGAAACGCGGCCAGTTGCGCGGCTGCATCGGGCGCGACATCCAGCCAGAGCAGATCGACACCTCGGCCCACGCTGGTGTAATAAGCGAGATCCTCGGACACTGGCAGGGCAACCAGCCGATAACGCATATCGCCGGCAGCAAAACGCAAGAAAAAGTTGGGCTCATCAAAATCGAAGTAGCCATAGTTGTACAGCGTTGGTTCGCTGCCATCGTCGGGCGCGACCAGGATGGCGTTATGTCCGAATCGCTCCCAATAAGTTTCGCCCGGCTCCATGGTGACCAGGCCAATGCGTGGCGCGGCATGGGCGGTTGTACACAACAGCAGTGCCAGCAATGCCAGGTATAACCATTTGCCAGCATCAATCATCGGTTGCGACACCAAGCACGAAGGCGTGAACCCGGCGCGCATCGGCACTGGCGACGCGGAAATGGAAATTGCCGAGGCTCAATTCTTCTCCGGGTTCAGGCAGATGCCCGATGGCGTCAGTGACCAGGCCGCCGATAGTGTCGTAATCGTCATCGGAAAAATCGCTGCCAAAGAAGCTGTTGAACTCATCAATCGGCGTCAGTGCATCAACGCGAAACTCGCTTTCGCCCAGTTTGGCAATGTGTGTCGCATCATCCTGGGTGTCGTCGTGCTCATCGTCAATTTCTCCGACAATTTGTTCCAGCACATCTTCGATGGTGATCAGCCCGGAAACGCCGCCATACTCATCCATCACGATCGCCATGTGATTGCGCGACAGGCGGAACTCCTTGAGCAGCACGTTCAGGCGTTTGGATTCGGGGATCAGTGTCGCCGGACGCAGCAGGCTGCGCACGCTGGCGGGCGGCTCGCCTTCGCCGTAGGCGCGCAGCAGATCCTTGGCCAGCAGGATGCCAAGAATGTCGTCGCGATCCTCGCCATGCACCGGGAATCGTGAATGCCCCGATTCGATTACGGTGGCGATCACCTCAGCCATCGGTGCATCAACATCGATGGCGACAATCTGGGCGCGCGGCAGCATGGCATCGGAGACTTGCTGGTCGGACACCGCAATGGCGCCTTCGATCATGCGCAGGGTGTCGGCCGACAACAGGCCATTGCTCTGTGCGGTACGCAGTTCATCCAGCACATCTTCGCGATTTTGTGCTTCGCCGGAGAGCATCTGGCCCAATCGATCAAACCAGGATCGCCGCTCCGGCGGGGTACTATTCGGGTCGTCCGACATGAGGTGTTGCGGTTGCGCCAAGGCAGGCGGGAGTGCAATTCTAGCAGCCTGTCGGACTTGACGCTGCTCTGCCACGGGGTCGTGGGTATGGGTCAAGTCCGGGTGGGTTTTGCTGTGGCTTTGCGAATCCCGGGCGATTCGCTTGGATGGCGGTATGGATTGCGAGGTGTGATATGGCGCGAATGACGGTGTTCATACGGGCTGTTGTGTTGCTTTTCGCTGGCAGTGCCGGTGCGCTGGCTCAGGAGGAGCAGATGAACTGTGACGCCGCTGCGTTGCAATGGATCATTGGCGAACTACCGGACGATGCGATGATCGAGCGCGCCCGGATTGCGGCGGGTGCGGCATCGGTACGGGTGATTGCCGATGGCATGATGGTTACCCAGGATTACCGTGCCGAACGCTTGAACCTTGATCTGGACGCGCAGGGCCGCGTGCGCGCTGTGCGCTGCGGCTGAAGCGCGGTGCGTGCAACCCTGTGGGTGCGGGGTTTTCGGTACACTTCACGGCTGCGCACGCGCTTCTCGGCCCCGGAGTTCACTTGAGTTCGGCATTGCTGGCATCAATCACCCATCCCTGGCGGCATCGCGCGCTGATCCGCACCTTGGCTTGGCGCGATATTGCGTTGCGGTATCGCGGTGCGTTTCTGGGCGTGCTATGGCCGGTGCTGACGCCGTTGCTGATGCTTGCGGTGTACACCCTGGTATTCGGTGTGATTTTTGCCACACGCTGGCCGGGCCGTGTCGGCGAGGGCGGGATGGGCCTGTTTGCGTTGATGCTGCTCAGTGGCCTGTTGTTGCAGGGACTATTGGCCGAAGTGCTGACCCGGGCGCCATTGCTGGTGGTCAGCCAGCCCAATTACGTCAAGAAGGTGGTATTCCCGTTGGAAGTGCTGGCCTGGGTGTCGCTGTTGTCGTCCCTGTTCCACGCCGTGGCGGGCATCTTGCTTCTGGTCGTCGTCAACGGGATATGGGGTACCGGGTTTGCCTGGGCGCAACTGTTGTTGCCACTGGCGCTGTTGCCTTTTTGCCTGTTGTTGATGGGGCTGAACCTGCTCATCGCAGCGTTTGGTGTATTCGTGCGTGACCTCGCCCAGATCATGGGTTCTTTGGTGACCTTGTCGATGTTTCTTGGCCCGATCTTCTACCCGCGTGCAGCGATGCCCGAAACGATGCGGACGTGGCTGGCGCTGAACCCGATCACGGTGCCGCTGGAGCAGGCGCGGCTGCTATTGTTCGAAGGGTTGCTGCCGGATTTTGCGGCGTTGGCGGTGTACGCCGGTGCCGCGTTACTGATTTATGGTGTCGGCCTGTGGCTGTTCGCCACATTGAAGAAGGGTTTTGCCGATGTCGTCTGATGCCGCACTGCAGGAAATGCAGCCCTTGGGGGCCATGCTGGTCGCCGCCGGGTTGATCGGCGATGCCGATCTGGAGCGTGCGTTGAAGTTGCACGAGCGCATTGGTGGCCGGCTGGGCAGTGTGCTGATGCGCATTGGCGCATTGAGTGAGGACAATCTGCTGATCATGCTCAAGCAGCAGCTTGCGCTGCCGGTGATGGGCGACAGCGTGCCGGCGCCGGATGAAGATGCCGTGCGCTTGGCCGCGTTGGCATCGCCGGTGGGGCTGGACTGGTTGCTCGATCAACAGGTGCTGGTGTGGGCCGGGGATGACGACAGCCTGTACTGCGCGGCCCGTGACCCACTGCTGCCGAGTCTGCGCGAAGCCATGCGCCATGCCTATCCGGGCAAGCGTATCCGCTGGTGCCTGTGCCGCGCTCAGGATATCGAACGCATGCTCGATGCGCTCAATCAGGCCCGCGCTGGTGATGGTTACGAGAGCGGTGATGTAGCGCATTTGCGCGAAATGGCGGAAGAAGCGCCGGTGGTCGAACTGGTCAACAACCTGATGGCGCAGGCGGTGGAGCAACGCGCTTCGGATATCCACATCGAACCCGAGCAGCGCCAGTTTGCGGTGCGCTTTCGCATCGATGGCGTGTTGCATGCGCGGCTGCGCTTGCCGCGTGATCGTTACGACGCGGTCGCCTCGCGGCTGAAGCTGATTTCCGGCATGGACATTGCCGAGCGCCGGCTGCCGCAGGATGGTCGCATGTCCACCCGCGTCGGCGGCCAGGAAATGGACATCCGCGTATCGGCATTGCCCGGTGTGCATGGCGAGTCGATCGTGATGCGCTTGCTGCCCAAGGAGCGCAAGGAACTGGGGCTGGATACGCTCGGCTTCGAAAGCGATCACCTGGCACTGATGCGCGAGTGGACCGCTCAGGCCAATGGCATCGTGCTGGTTACCGGCCCCACCGGATCGGGCAAGTCGACAACACTGTACGCCGCATTGGCGGCGGCCAATGATGGCCTGAAGAAAATCATCACGGTTGAGGATCCGGTCGAGTTTCAGTTACCGGCGATCACTCAGATTCAGGCACACAGCGAGATTGGCCTCACCTTCGCCAGCGCACTGCGCTCAATATTGCGGCAAGACCCGGACGTAATCATGATCGGCGAAATCCGTGATCTGGAAACCGCCGAGATCGCGGTGCAAGCGGCGCTCACCGGACATCTGGTGTTGTCCACCCTGCATACCAACGATGCGGTCAGTGCCTTCACCCGGTTGATCGATATGGGGGTCGAGCCGTTTCTGGTGGCAACGCCGATCCGCGCGGTGCAGGCGCAGCGACTGGTTCGTCGCTTGTGCGAATGCGCCCGGCCGGGCAAGGTGCCGGCGGCGATTGCAGAAGAAGTCGCGCCTTTCGCGCAGCAACTGTTCGGCGACCAGCCGGCACAGTGGATGGAGGCGGTAGGTTGCAGCAAATGCCTGAACACCGGCTACCGCGGGCGCCTGGGTATCTACGAAATGATCCCGGTTTCCGAGCCGATGCAGCAGTTGATCGTGAGCGGTGCCAACGTCAACCAGATGCGTGCGCTGGCGCGCAGCGAGGGTTGCCGCTTCCTGCGTGAGGATGGCCTGCTCAAGGCGTGGCAGGGCAAGACCACGGTGGAAGAAGTGCTGCGCGTGACCGGCAGTTGAGCGAAGCCGCAATAAAGCCGGGTTTTCTTTGTCCGGATGCTGATGGAGACCCATCGTGCGCGGATTTTTTCGCTATGCCTACCCACACTTCTCTCGCCAAGAACGCCAAGAACGCCAAGGGAACAAAAGGATGAGCGAAGACAAAATCGGTGCTTTGGTCGTTGATCTCACCAGCAATTGCGCTCGCGAAGAGGCGGATTGGTTGCTTGGCGTTCTTGGCGTCTTGGCGAGAGCACCTGTCTTTTTTGCGCCCGCACCGTTGCTGACGTGGCAGTGTGATTCTGGAATCGTTCAATGAGTCGTATGTCTTTCAGCTTGCTCGCCAGCGATGCCGGCGCGCGTCGTGGCCGTCTGGATTTTCCGCGCGGTGAAATTCAGACCCCGGCATTCATGCCGGTGGGCACCTATGGCTCAGTGAAGGCGATGACCCCGCGCGACCTGCATGCCAGCGGTGCGCAGATCATCCTCGGCAATACCTTCCATCTGTTCTTGCGGCCCGGCCTTGAGGTGATCGCCGCGCACGGCGGCTTGCATCGGTTCACCGGCTGGAACGGGCCGATCCTGACCGACTCAGGCGGCTTTCAGGTGTTCTCGCTGGCGCACCGGCGCAAGATCAGCGAGCAGGGCGTCACCTTCGCCTCGCCGGTCAACGGCAGCAAGGTGTTTCTTGGCGCACGCAGCGCGTTGGCGCATCAGGGCAACGATGCGGCATTGTTCGGCATCGTGCAGGGTGGCACGTACCCGGCATTGCGCAGCCGTTCGGCGGCCGAGTTGATGCAGATCGGTTTTGACGGCTATGCCGTGGGTGGATTGGCGGTTGGCGAGCCGGAGGCCGAACGCAATGCCATGCTCGAACACACCTGCCCGCAGTTGCCGGCGGACAAACCGCGATACCTGATGGGCGTGGGCCGGCCCGAGGACATCGTGGAAGCGGTGGCACGCGGCATCGACATGTTTGATTGCGTGATGCCCACCCGCAACGCCCGTAACGGTCATTTTTTCACGCGTTTTGGCACGGTGCGCATCCGCAATGCGCGCTATGAGCACGATCTGGCGCCGATTGACCCGCAATGCACCTGCTATGCCTGTGCGTCGGGTTTCAGCCGCAGCTATCTGCGCCATCTGGATCGTTGCAATGAAATCCTCGGCTCGATCCTCGGCACCATCCACAACCTGCATTACTACCAGGAGTTGATGGCGCAGATCCGGGCGGCAATCGAGGCGGGGCGGTTTGCCGCGTTTCGCGAGGATTTCTATCAGCGTCGCAGTGGGGTGGTGTAGCGGTGACGTTTGGGAGTTGGGGGCGTTTCTCGGCTGGTGGCCGGCTAGGCTTCAGAGCAAAGCAAAGCAAAGCGTTTCACCGGCCGCAGACCGGAGAAAGCTTTGCTTTGAAGCCTAGCCGGCCGCAGGCCGGTGAAACGCTTTGCTTTAGAGCAGCGACGGCCACAGGCTTGAAAGCTTTGGTTTAGAGAGGTGCCGGTTCGGGCGCCGCCGTTCACGGGCGCCGAGCAACACGACCATGCGCCGATCCGTGCGGCGTGGCATACTTGCGGGTCTTTACAGGCCCTTTGGGGTCGCAACCGGGTTGATGAAACGATGGACTTACTGGATCTGCTGATTTCTCCCGCATACGCGCAGGCTGCCGGCGCGGCGCCAAGCCCGCTGCAGCCGTTGATCATGCTTGGTGTGTTCTTCGCGGTGTTCTGGTTCTTTTTGATCAGGCCGCAGATGAAGCGCGCCAAAGAGCATCGTGAGCTGGTTTCCAAACTGAGCAAGGGCGATGAAGTGATCGCTGCTGGTGGTATTGCTGGCCGCATTGACGAGCTGGGTGAGCATTTCGTCACCATCGAGATTGCTGACGGCGTCAAGATCAAGGTGCAGCGCAGTGCGGTTGCGACCGTACTGCCCAAGAACACCTTGAAGTCGATCTGAACCATCCCCATCCCTGTCAATTCCCGGCCGCAGTAGCGGCCGTACGCGGCTGATTGCGCCATGCTCGAGTTACCTCGCTGGAAATATGTCCTGATCGCACTGATTCTGATGTTCGGTGTGCTCTACGCGTTGCCCAATCTGTATCCGCAAGACCCTGCGGTGCAAATCAGCGCGAACCGTGGTGGTTCGGTGGACGATGCGCTCAAAACGCGCGTTGAAAACTTGCTTGCCGAGGAAAAATTGCAGGCCATGGCCATTGAGGTCGGTGTCGACAACGTACTGGTGCGCATGGCTAACCCCGACGTGCAACTGCGTGCGGCCGATTACTTGCGCGAGAAGTTGGGTCGCAACTACGTGGTGGCATTGAATCTGGCTTCCACCGTGCCCGACTGGCTGCGCTTGTTCGGCGCCTCGCCAATGAATCTGGGTCTTGATCTTCAGGGCGGTGTACATTTTTTGATGGAAGTCGATCAGCGCGCCGCCATAGACAAGCGCGAGAATGCCTACGCCGACGATATCCGCACCGCCTTGCGCGACGCCAAAATCGGCTACAACACAGTAAATCGTACGCTCGGCCAGATTCTGGTGGAATTGCGCGATGCTGCTGATGTGGCGGCCTTCCGCAGCTTGATGACACGCGAAAATCCGCAGTTGCAGGTGACCGAAGGGGCAACGCCCGGGCAGATCATCGTGCGCGTAACCGATGCCGATCTGGCGGCGATCACCAACAAAGCGCTGGAACAGAATATCGGCACCTTACGCAATCGTATCAATGAGCTGGGCGTGGCTGAGCCGATCATCCAGCGCCAGGGCGCCAGCCGCATCGTGGTGCAATTGCCCGGTGTGCAGGATACTGCTCAAGCCAAGAAAGTGCTCGGCGCAACGGCGACATTGGAATACCGCGCACAGGTGGATGGTGATGCCTATGAGGCTGCGCGTAGCGGCCGGGTGCCACCGGATGCGCGACTGTATTACCGTCGCGATCTGGGGCCGGATGGCAAGCCGATACCGGTGTTGTTGAGCCGGCGCATCATTGCTTCGGGCGATCAGTTGATCGATGCAGTATCCGGCAACGATCCGCAGGGCGGTGGGCCGATGGTGTCGGTGACATTGAACAGCGCCGGCGGCAAGCGCATGTTCGATTTCACCTCCGAGAACGTCGGGCGCGGCATGGCGGTGGTGTTCGTTGAACGCACCCCGGAAGTGCGTCTGGTTGATGGCAAGGAAGTGCGTACTGCACGAATCACCGAAGAGGTGGTGTCAGTGGCCGTTATTCGCGGTGTGTTCGGCAAGCAATTCCAGACCACCGGCCTGGACAGCATCAAGGAAGCGTCGCAACTGGCGCTGTTGTTGCGCGCCGGTTCGCTGGCGGCGCCGGTCGATATCGTCGAGGAACGGGTGATTGGGCCAAGCCTTGGCCAGGACAATATCGATGCCGGCAAACGCGCCATCGTCATAGGTTTCTTGCTGGTCTGCGTGCTGATGATCTTCTATTACCACCTGTTCGGTGTCATTTCGGTGATTGCCTTGTTCAGCAATTTGCTGCTGTTGGCAGCAGTGCTGTCCTTGGCCGGTGCCACGCTGACCATGCCTGGCATCGCCGGCATCGTGCTGACTCTGGGCATGGCGATCGACGGCAACGTGCTGATCGCCGAACGTATCCGCGAGGAATTGCGTAACGGCAATACCCCGGTATCGAGCATCCGCTCCGGTTACGAGCGGGCATGGACAGTAATCCTGGATTCCAACGTGACCAAGCTGATCGCCTCGATTGCGCTGTTCAGTTTCGGTTCCGGGCCGGTACGCGGTTTTGCCGTGGTGCTGTTCGTGGGTGTGCTCACTTCCATGTTTACCTCGGTAACGGTCAGCCGCGCGCTGGCAACCCTGGTGTATGGCGGTGGTCGCAAAGTCAAATCGGTTTCGGTCTGAGGAGCACGGAATGGAATTCTTCAGTCCGAAAAGCAATGTCAACTTCATGGGTGTTCGCCGCTTTTCGGTGGCGATATCGTTGGTGTTAGTGCTCGGCTCGATCCTGGCGCTGGCAACACGTGGCCTGAACTTTGCGCTGGATTTCACCGGTGGCACCTTGGTTGAGGTCAATTACGACATACCGATGGAGCAGCCGACGGTGGTCAAGGCGCTGGAAAAAGCCGGGTTCCGAGGCGCCGTGGTTCAGCGTTTTGATTCGAGCAACTTCGCCATTCGCTTGGCACCGGAAGCTGGTGCCAAGGATGATGCAGGAGCACTCGATGCGCAGGAGACCAGCCTGGACAGCCGCAATGCCGCGCTTGGGCAACGCGTGGTCAATGCGTTGCGCGCCGACGGTGTTGGCGTAACGGTCAAACGCAGCGAGTTCGTCGGCCCGCAGGTGGGCAAGGAGCTGGCCTACAACGGTGTTATTGCCGTGTTCGTGGTGCTGACCGGCATCATGATTTACATCGCCATGCGCTTCGAGTGGAAATTCTCGGTCGCTGTCGTGGCCGGCGAAATGCACGATGTGATCATCACGCTGGGCTTTTTTTCGATTACCGGCATGGATTTTGATTTGACCGTGCTCGCCGCCATCCTCGCAGTCGATGGTTATTCGGTAAACGACAAGATCGTGGTATTCGACCGGGTGCGCGAGCTGTTCCGATCCACCCGTGGCAGCGAACCGACCGAAGTGCTCAATCGCGCCATTAACAACACCCTGGGTCGTACCATCATGACTTCGCTCACCACCTTGTTGACGGTGGTGTCGTTGTACCTGTTCGGTGGCCAGACGCTTGAAGGCTTCTCGTTGGCGCTGATCGTGGGCATCGTTGTGGGTACCCTGTCTTCAATCTTCTTTGCTTGCCCGGTATTGCTCAAGCTGGGCGTGACCAAGCAGGATTTAATGCCCAAGGCGCGGGATGATTCCGAGCTTGCCCGGCGGCCGTGAGTTCGGCATTCTCGGGCAGTTCGGACTGTGACACCATGAGCGGCGCTGCAGGTACGGTATGTGCGGTGCCGCGTGCCGCAATCGCTGATCGCAACGGGCCATCATGCCGAGATTCCGTTATCAGGCTGTAAACAGCGAGGGCATGGCCTTCAACGGCGCCTTGCGCGCTGAAAGTGAACGCGCGGCGGCGCGTGCGCTGGAACGCCGTGGCATGACCGTGATCGCGTTGCACAGCGAGCAGACCCTGGCCGCAGACACCGGCCGTCGCCGCCGTCTCAAACCTACCGATGTCATTCTTGC
>PGZE01000075.1 GCA_002840015.1 Gammaproteobacteria bacterium HGW-Gammaproteobacteria-2
GGCCCGCACGGGCCGGTATCGGCCATCTGCCAGAAGTTGTCCGAGGCGAACGGCGCGCCCTTGTTGTCGCCGATGCGGATGATGCGCTCGGCCGGCAAGCCGACCATGGTGTGCCACAGCTCGAATGCCTCGTCGTCGGTGTGATAAATCGTCACCAACAGGCGCTCGGGCGGCAGCTTCCAGACTTCGGTCAGCAGTTCCCATGCCCAGGCGATGGCTTCCTTCTTGAAGTAATCGCCAAAGCTGAAATTGCCCAGCATCTCGAAAAAGGTGTGGTGGCGCGCGGTGTAGCCGACCTGATCGAGGTCGTTGTGCTTGCCGCCAGCGCGCACACAGCGCTGCGAGCTTACTGCCCGCGTGTAGCTGCGCTTTTCCGCACCCAGAAACACGTCCTTGAACTGCACCATGCCGGCGTTGGTGAACAGCAAGGTGGGATCGTTGCCGGGCACCAATGGGCTGGAAGCCACGATCTGGTGGCCGCGGGCAGCAAAAAAATCAAGAAAATCACGGCGGATGGCGTTGCTGGATTTGGTCATGGGCGCTATGGGCTGGTCTGTGGGGTGCGGCTACTCACCCGAAGCCAGCACCATGCTGGCTCGCGACTGAGTTCGCAATCAAATCCCCGTCAACGCGCTAGATTAACAGCACCGCCAGCTTATCGGGCAGGTTGCAACACGTGAGCGTTACTCTTATGGCGAACCGCCTGCACTGACCGCCGCAGCAACCCTGTCGATGGTTTCAGCAAGCATCCCGGAGGTGATCGGACCCATGAAACGCTTGGCAATGCGGCCATCCGGAGCCACCAGATAGGTCAACGGCAGCCCACGGGGTGAGTCGAAATCCTCCGGCGGATGCAGCAAATCGACAATCGACACCGGATAGCTCACCGGGTGCCTGGTCAGAAATGCGCGCATGTCCTCGGCATCGATTTCTTCGTAGGCCAGGCCAATCACCTTCACATCATCGCGGGCCTCATCAAACGCTGAAAAGTCGGGCATTTCCTTGAGGCAGGGCGCACACCAGGTGGCCCAGAAATTGACCACCACCCACGAGCCGCGATGCGCGGCCAACTCAAACGGCTGGCCATCGTATGTTTGCACCGATAGCGTGGGTCGAAACCCGGGTGCTTCGCTGCTTGTTTCGGCCAGCACCGGCGATATTGCAGAAAACACAGCGGTAACTGCCAACAGGCAGGTAGTGAGGTAGCGCGTCATGAGCAGTGTTTCTCCTGTTCGCTGAAAAGCTCGCCAACGCTGTGGCTCAGGCCTTCACGCAGCGGTTGTCGTAATACGTTCAATGCGCGAATCGCAGCTTTGCCAATCATATCGTCCTGAAACGGCAAGTGCATCTGTTCTGTCGGTACCCGCAACTGGCATCCCTCATGCAAATCACCCAGCGTCACCTGTTGCAGATCGCGGGCCAACAACCAGCGCCCATCCTCCAACAATTCGACAATATGGCTGCGCTGCAAATCCGACAACATACGCTGTAGCTGGTCGTCGCTTAGACCGGGCTCCAGCGCGTACAGTTCCTCGATATCCAGCCCTTTGCCTGAACGCTGCGCCAAGCGCAACCGCCCCAGCACGCGCAACAAGCCGAAGAACTCACTTCCCGGCGGCAGGCTGAGCGCCGCAGGTTGGAAGCGAAATGCCGACAGCGATGCCGCCAATGACGCGCCCAGCAATATCACCAGCCAGCCAAGGTAGACCCAGAGCAAAAAGATCGGAATCACCGCCAGTGCGCCATATATCTGCTGATAGCTGGGCACCGTGCGCAGGTACACCGTCAAGCCATACTTGCTCAGCTCGAACAACACGGTTGCCAGCAAGCCGCCCGCCAACGCATGGCGCAGCGCCACCCGACGATTCGGTATCACCATGTATGCCGCCGTGAAGCCGAGCAATTCCACCACGGTGGGCATGGCGCGGATCAGGCGCTCGCCCAACACGCCGCTTTGCAGGCCGCTATCAACCGACAGCGCGAACAAATACGAAGTAAATGCCAGGGC
The DNA here is from genome assembly GCA_002840015.1 of Gammaproteobacteria bacterium HGW-Gammaproteobacteria-2. Lineage (GTDB taxonomy): Bacteria > Pseudomonadota > Gammaproteobacteria > Xanthomonadales > Xanthomonadaceae. The sequence continues at coordinate 2,009 of PGZE01000075.1, forward strand.
AGCGGTGGCGGCAATGGCGCCCAGACTGAGTACCGTCCAGTAAACCAGAAAGCGGGTCATGCGTGGACGCGGCGCATCGACGCGCCAGATCCGGTTGAAAGTGGCTTCGATGCTCGACAAGGTAAGCACAGCCGAGGCGAACAGGGCAATCATGCCGGCCACGGTCAGACCCGACACGCCAACGGTAAACTCCCTGAGATAGGTTTCCACCGTACGCGCAGCGTCGGGTACGAAATTGGAAAACACGAAATCGCCGAGGCGCTCGCTCCACTGCTGAAACACCGGAAACCCCGAGACGATGCCAAAGGTGACAGCCGACAACGGCACCAGCGCAAACACGGTGGTGTAACTCAGCGCACCAGCCGTTTCAAAGCAGCGATCATCGACAAAGCGCCGCGCCAGAAAACGGGCAAACGCCTGCACCCGTTCGCGATGCACTTCGCCGATACTCTCGAGCAGGTGTTTGAACCAGTTCATGGCGATAGTGTACCCGTGCCTGCTGCGTGCGCGGCGGGCATCGGCTACCCTTGTCGCCCCGGTTCCTGAGCCTCACCAACATGCCCGACATCCTGATTGTGTATTACAGCCGTGGTGGCTCGGTGGCACAACTGGCGCGCCATATTGCGCGTGGCGTTGGCGAGGTGGCCGGCATGCAGGCGCGCTTGCGCAGCGTGCCGCCGGTTGCTGCGCTGACGCAACAGGCAACGCCACCGGTGCCCGACGAGGGTGCGCCCTACGTCAGCCGCGACGATCTGGCGCAATGCGCCGGCCTGATCCTCGGCAGCCCGACTCGGTTCGGCAACATGGCCGCGCCACTGAAGCATTTTCTCGATGGCACCGGCGCCGAATGGGCCTCCGGCACGCTGGTCGGCAAACCGGGTGCGGTGTTCACTTCCACCTCATCAATGCACGGCGGCCAGGAATCCACCCTGTTGAGCATGGCCTTGCCACTGTTGCATCACGGCATGGTGCTGGTCGGCATCCCCTACACCGAAGCGGAACTGTCGAGCACGCGCAGTGGCGGTACACCCTACGGCGCCAGCCACGTGGCCGGCGCCGATGACCGCAGTGAGCCCAGTGACGAAGAGCGCGTGCTGGCGCGCGCACTGGGCCGACGCGTGGCGCATATCGCACAACGCCTGCTGCCATGACCGCCCTGTTCAACCGCAACGCGAAACTGGCAGTGACCGCCATCATGGCACTATGGCTGCTGCACGCAATCTGGCAGCTCGGGCTATCGTCGCTGCCGCTGCCATTGCGCCTGGCATTGCTGAGCATCGCCTTGCTGCCCGGCCTGCCATGCTTGCTCGCCTGGCTGCGCAATCGGCGTTCGGCCGCATTCTGGGCCGGGGCTGGCAGCCTGTTTTATTTCAGTCACGGGGTGATGGAAGCATGGGCTGCCGAACAATGGCGGTTACTGGCGTTTATCGAGATTGCGCTCGCCCTGCTCGCCATTTTCGCCAGTTCGATCGATGGCGTGCGCGCCCGGTTTGCCAAGCGCGGCACCACCGCATCACGATAGACTGTTGCGCATTGCAGTACGCAAAACCGGAGAGCAGCACGTGGATGAGCTTTGCATCGTCACTACCGGCGGCACCATCGACAAAATCTATTTTGATGACAAATCCGATTTTCAGGTGGGCGAACCGCAAATCGGCCGCATCCTGCAAGAGCTGGGCGTGGCGTTTCGTTTCAACGTCATCCCGATTCTGCGCAAGGACAGCCTGCACCTGACCGATGACGACCGCGAGCTGATCCGCGACACCATCGGTGCACAGGCGGCCAGGCATGTCCTGGTAACGCACGGTTCGGATTCGATGGTGGCCACCGCCAAAGTGCTTGCCAGCGTTGCCGACAAGACCATCGTGATCACCGGCGCGCTCAATCCAGCGCGTTTCCGCGGCTCCGATGCCGAGTTCAACATCGGCACGGCGGTTGGCGCGGTGCAATGCCTGACAGCCGGCGTTTATATCGCCATGAACGGGCGCATCTGGAACCCGGAAAAGGTGCGCAAGAACGTCAGCGCCAATCGCTTTGAACCGATCGCTTGATCTTGCATGGCCGCGCAGCGGTATAACCCGAGGCCGGCGCTGCCGAAACATGACTTCGGGCACGCCTGCCTTCATGCGGTGATTGACGTATGCTCTCCCGGTCAATCGCCGGGGAGGGCTGCCATGAAAAATGTGATTCTGGGATCGCTGCTGTGGATGCTGGCCATGCTGGCCTCGGGCCAGACCTCGGCGCAGGGCACCTTGCTGTTGCGGCAGCCGGCGTTGTCAGCCGAGCATCTGGCGTTCGTCTACGCTGGCGATCTGTGGGTTGCCGGGCGTGATGGCAATACCCCACGACGCCTGACCAGCCATGCCGCCGAGGAAAATACCCCGATCTTCTCGCCGGATGGTTCGAAAATCGCCTATGCCGCCAGCTATGACGACAACACCGATGTCTACGTGATCAGCGTCGATGGCGGCCAGCCGCAGCGCCTCACCTGGCATCCGGCCGCGGATGTTCCGCTGGGCTGGACGCTCGATGGCAGCGCCGTGGCGCTGGTGTCGAACCGCGAAACCGACCAGGGCCGCTCCGGCCAGCTCTATCACGCAGCACTCGCTGGCGGCCTGCCGCAAAA
>PGZE01000012.1 GCA_002840015.1 Gammaproteobacteria bacterium HGW-Gammaproteobacteria-2
CGAGACACCCGAGACACCGCGCCCCGCCTACGTTTCAGCGTCTCGGGTGCGTCTCGGGCTGCACGGTTTACCCGAGACACCCGGACGGCATCGCATGACGTTGCACTATCGACCGGCGCCAAGCCATGAACGCAACCAAAGCCGCAACACAAAAGTTGCGCGTTGATCGGGGTCCAAACTACTCTCGCCAGACCTCTCAGGGAGGAACCAAAATGCCTAGCCGGGTGTCGGAACGGGCAGCCCGCGAACCCGGTTCCAGCACCACGGGCAGGCCAGCACCCGAGCCGCACCCGGCCACAGCCACACCGGCCCGCAGCCGTTACACGCGCTCGCCTGTGTCCACCCGGCCGGCACACGTCCGGCCTTGCGTTGCTCGGTGGCAATCAGCGCCCGTGCATAGGCGCGCACGGTGGCATCGGGCAAGGGTGCCAGGTCTTGCGGGTCGGCATCATCCAGGGCGAGCACGCGTACCGCGTCCAAGCCTTCGGCCTCGGCTGCATTGCGCAGCATCAAATCGGCGTTTTCGCGCGCGAATGGATTTCCTGCCGCACCGGCCAAACCGGGCGCCGATGTTAACAGCGGATCACAATCGACCGCTGCCAAGCCCTCGCCTTGCAACAGCTTGGCCAGTGTGCCGGCGCTCACGGCTCGCATTCCAACACGCCAGGCAACAGGCGATAGACACGCGCCGATTCGCCGCTGCCCCTGATTCGCTCGCTACGGGTAAAACAATTGCTTTCCGATGGTCTCAACAAACCCCGCTGAACCAACACCTGCGCCACCTCGCGATAATCAAAGCCGGCGCAGACTTCACGGCGGAAGACCTCGGGCAAAACCCAATGCTCTACGCCGTCCGATGAATCCACGCGCCACCCGGCGCGCTGCAAGGTTCGTGGTGCGCGATCATCATCAGCCCGTGCCATCGCGGCAAAGCGGCCTTCGGAGTGCAGCCCGATGAAAGCCTGCACGGCTCGCACCATCTCGCGAGGCTCGCTTTCACCCGTGCCACCGCGCGCGCTGCACCACGCCATGAAGCACGCCTTTATGGCGCGCTCAGCTTCACCTTGTGGCCATCCGGTTATGCCGTGCGCCGTCGCCCATTCGCCAGCGGCAGCAATCAGGGCGAAGCGCCGCGCCACCCGGCGCACCTGTCCGGCCGCATCGCCAGCCGCCAGTTCAGCGGTCAGCGCGTCCATGCCATCACGCAGGAACCGGCGCGCGCGTTCCAGATCGCCCACCAGCGAGCGCAGGAAGGCAGGGAACGCCGTCCCGTGGTTTGCCGCCGCTGCGTCGCGCAGCATGTCGGAAAACGCGCCAGCGCGATCCTTGTCGGATAACTCGGCAGCGATCAATTCAGGCGGTAGCCGCTCAAAGAGCCCAAACCGGGTGCAGGCATCGGCCTGCAACTCGATCATACGCACTTCCATGCCCGCACGATGCTTGCCGCCCGCCTCCACGATCAGATCACCCAGGCCCACTTCGCCGGTGCTCAGAAACAGCAGGCGCCAAGTAGCCGGCGCACGCAGCGAGCCATCGCGTTTGCTGCGGAGCTTGCCTTGGCCATTGCTCAGCAGATAGGCCACACTGGCCGCGTGCTTGGGGTCAAGCTGGCCGATTTCATCGAGCGGCAGCAGTGCATCGCAGTGCATGGCGGCGACGCCTTCCAGTGCATTATCGGTGCTGCGCCACTGCCGCATATAACCGGGCGGCCCGTAGACACTGGCCGCGATGGCCAGCGCGGTGGACTTGCCGCAGGTTGACCCGGCGCGAAGGTGCAGCCCGCCGCCTTCCAGCCCAGCCAGGTGCAGGCATGGCGCCGCGAAGGCAGCAGACAACGCCAGCACCAGCCGCGAATTACCGGCAGACGGCGCGCAAACGCTCGCTTGCCAATCGGCCAGGGTGCCCGCTTCGGCCAGCTTGGAATCACCCGGCGCCGCAGACTGAAACACCAGCGCTTCATCGCCTGCGCCGCCGATGGTGATGGTAGGCAGCACGAACGCCGAACCGTGCCAGCCAGCACGCGCACAGCAGCGCGCGGTGTGCTCAGGTTCAACCGCTTGGATGAACTCTAGCAGGCGACGGCGGCGGTTCGCGTCTGGCGTGATTTCCAAGCCCATCGCCAGCAGCGTTTCGCGTAGCTCGGCACCGTCGCGGCCAAGCATTGCCATAGGCATCGCCCATCGATGTTCGCTGCTATCGCGGTCGGGAAACACCAGCAAGCGGCCCCAATCGGCGCCGGCATCGTCGCGGGTTACCGCCTCGATATGCAGCGGCGAACAGATCCATTGCGGCTCACCTTCCACCGCTTCACCGGTTGCCTTGTCGGTCGCCACGGGCAGCCAGTACACGCCGGCACGCCGGCCTTGTGCGTCAGCATCCATATGCACGAAACGCGGGCGCGGTGGCCCGCCGGCATCGGGCAATCGTGATGATGCACGCGCAGCCGCGCGCGCCGGTTGCTGCGCCGTCGCATTGGTCGGGTCACCCATCACGCCGGCCAGTGCGTCGCCGGTAATCCCTTCGGCCAGCGCATCGGCAGCGCCCCAGCCCTCGGGCAACGCACTACCGCGCAGCGTGGCGAACGATTCAAGCCGCAGAACCGACACCGACAGCGCACCGGCCGCCAACGCCAAGCGCGCCACATCGTGCGCATACCCGGCGCCGGCTTCGTCGGCATCCGGCCACACCAGCACCCGCCGCCCACGTAGTGCAGACCATTCGGCCTTTGCCGCACTCTTGGAGCCGTTGGGACTGGTAATCGCAACCCATGCCGGCACCAGCGCGCGCGCAGCGTCGCAATCCTTTTCGCCCTCGGTCACCAGCACCGGCGCAGCAGGTGCGGCCGCGAGCCGTTCCAACCCGTACAGCGGGCGCGGCGCAGGGAGCGCTTTCCAGCACCAGCGCAGCGCGTCCGTTTCGCGCCACAGCGACAGCGGCAGCACTTGCTTGCCGTCCGCGCCATCAAAGCGCGCAACGCGGTACAGCTCGCGGCCCTTCGCATCGCAGTAGCGCCAAATCTGCGACGGTTCACCATGGCGCGCGTGATGCGTTGGCGCGCGCGGTGCATCGTCGGGAATCGGTGTTACCGGCTTTGCCTGTGCGGGTGCAGGCTTGCTTGCCTGCAATGGCGCCACCATCGCGCCATTGGACACGCCAAGCATTGCGGCCAGGTGATCGGCGGCATCGGCCTGCGAACAGCCTTCCAGATAGGCCACCAGCGCCACCAGGTCGCCGCCCTTGTCGCCCGTGGCAAAGTCAGACCACGCACCCTTTACCGTGTTGACGCTGAACGAACCGGCACGCGCATCATTGCGGCGTGGATTGGTCGCCACGTATTCAGCACCGCGACGCTGGCCACCGGGCAGCCATCGCAACAGCACCGTATCGACAGCAACCAAAGCGGCACGCGCAATGGCCTGAAAATCGCGGCGCTTACGTGGCCCGCTGGCGTTGCTTCCTTCGCCTGCGCTCATTTCCATTTCAGCTTCTACCCTGCGCGTGCTGCCTGCGATTGCTGGCGTGAAGCAATGCCAAACGCTGGCGCACCGCTCGCAATTCAACGCGGTGGCGCTGTGCGAGCAATGCGTTCTTGATCCGGCGCGCGCAGGTGCCGATCAATGCGTTATCGGCAAAGTGCGGGCGGGTGTACTTCGTTTCTACAAAAGCCCAGCTCACGGCGCCTTCAGCGAGCAAACGCAGGTGGTCGGCTTCGGTCATGTCGTGCGAGCCATCGGCAAAATGCGCGGCCGGCATGAAGTCCTCGCAGCGCTTGCACCAGAACGCGCCGCGCGCCTGTTTATCGCCGTGCAGGTAGCGACGGGGGCGGGCGCTCATTGCGCCGCCCCATCGCCAAGGCTGGCAAGCAGGGCGCGAATGTCAGCAGCGCGCCACGCGGTGCATCGGCTCGACAAGCGGACGCCAGCAGGGAACCGCAGGGTACGAATACCCTGCCACCAGGTCGAAGCGGACACCGGCACCAATGCCAGCACCTCGGGCAAACGTAGTAGCCCATCGGCTTTGAGCACAATCGCGGCACGTTCGGCCGCCTGTTTACGACGCTCGGCAGCGCGGTCGTGGTGCGCGGCCTTGGCCGGTTTTGCAGATACCGCATGACGGGCGCGGCGGGTTACCGCGTTGGCCGGTTTGTTTGATTGCATTGCAAGGTCTCCAAGCCGGCGCGGGGGTGCCCGGCTTGATGCGAGACGCTACGGCACACGTATCACGCGCCGCGAGTAAATCGGTTTATTCGGCCGCCCAAGCCTCAAAGCGCGCGACCCACTTTTGCGCTGTTCGCTTGTTCACTTTCTGGGATTCTGCGATATGTGCAACCATGGCGGCGCGCGCTCTGCGCGGGTCATAAGCAGTCGCCACCATATGCATCAGCGGCCACGTGATGCAGATAAAAAAAACTCGCTGCTGGACTGGGGTTTCATGCAGCATTGAAGCTGCCAACGATGGCGGCAGTTCCTTCCATGGGTCCGGATGAACGGTGGCGCCACGCTTTCGCTTACATCCGCGCCTAATCCATCGCGCGAGCTCGCGCCGAAACTCCGGGGTCAGGTTCGCCGTTGACTCCAATACTTCGACAGCCGGGCGGTACTCCCCTGTTTCACGCAACCACTTAACCGCAATGCATTGGCGATAGGAGTAAATATTGAGCATGGTCGCGCCTTCCTCGCACCTTCCAGAAAAGGCGCCGCGCCAGCCGGGGGAAGGTCCCGGTTTTCGGATGGCCGTCCTAGGCGCAGCGTTGAACGTTACCCGGTTCTGTGGGCGGCTCCGATGCAAGCCCATGCGCTGCGGGTGATCGCACGCAGCGAACGCCCGCCAGGTGCGCGCATGAACACGCTGGCCCGCGTATCAGGCCGCTTCATTGCTGCATTGCGCCAAATGTTCGAACGCATGTTCAACGTGATTGCTCAGAATCAAAGCGGCATCCAGCAACCCGCCCACCATTGGCCGCGACAGCGGATCACCATCCTCGCCATTGTCGGAATCGCCCCTGATATCGCTTTCGAGCGCGGACATGGCCAGCAACCGCAAGATGGCATTCAACCCGCTGCCTGCCTGCGCGATGCTGGCAAGGTGCGCCCGCATGTGAGCCGGCCAACGCGCGGACACCATATTTTCGCGCCAATTGGTCGCCGCATGGATGCGATCGGCGATTGAATCAAAAGCGGGCGCGGTGTCGCCGCTGGTATCCTGTTGCCCACGCAAAAGCGATTCAAGGCGGGCACGCTCGGCAATCTGTGCCTGCGGTTCAGCCGGTGCCGCGCTCATGACCGCACCACGCTACAGGCCGCGCGGGCTTGTGTGCCGTGGGATGCGTTGCAAAGGGTGATCGTGTTCATGGCGTTTTCTCCGATTGAGTGATACCGGGTTCTGCACTACGCGCGCGCCCAACCCGGAACGGCAAGCCCGGCCCGGGATAGCGCCCGAGCTCGACATAGTGACGTTTGCAGATAATCAGTTCCCCACCTTCAGAGCCAATGCAAAACGCGCCAGGACAACGGCACGCGCGGCCCGTTCGGGTGATGGCTTGGCAGCGGTATGCGCTCATGGTTTCCGGGCTCGCTTGATCGGCACCACGTTCGCAGCACCATCGCGCAGGGTGTCCAGGTAATCCGCCCATGCCGCCATCATCTTGCGACGTTCGGCCATGTGCTGCGCGCGATTGTAGGCAGCGCGTACCTTGTTGCGTTCGGCGTGGGCAAGCTGGCGTTCGATCACGTCCGGTGCCCAGCCCATTTCATTCAACCGTGTTGACGCCATCGCCCTGAAGCCGTGCCCGGTCATGGTTTCCTTGTCGAAGCCAAGCCGGCGCAGTGCGGCGTTAATCGTGTTTTCCGACATGGGCCGATCAGCCGTGCGCAAGCTGGGGAAGCAATAGCGCCAGCCACCTGTGAGCAGGTGCAAATCGCGCAGGATCGCCACCGCTTGCGGCGCAAGCGGCACGGTATGCGCCTCACGCATTTTCATCTTGTGTGCCGGTATCCGCCATTCAGCGGCATCTAGATCAAACTCTGCCCACTCGGCACGCCGCAATTCACCCGGCCGCACGAACACCAGCGGCGACAGCTTGAGTGCGCAGCAGGTGGCGAACTGGCCTTGATAGCCGGCAATGGCCCGCAGCAGATCGGCTACCTGCGCCGGTTCGGTAACCGCTGCCCGTGACTTGCGTACAGGCGGCGCAAGCGCCCCGCGAAGGTCTGCGGACGGGTCGCGATCGGCACGACCGGTCGCAATGGCGTAGCGGAACACCTGCCCGATTCGCTGCTTTACGCGGTGCGCGGTTTCGTTGTTTCCAGCGGCTTCAATCTTGCGCAATACCGCCAACACATCCAGCGCAGTGATGCTCAACAGTGGCAGCGCATCCAGCGGTTGCGATAGCGCCATCATCCATTGCGCCTTGCGCATCGTGGCATCGGACATCGTGGCCGCTTGCTTGCTCAACCATTCGGCGGCAATCGCACCGAAGGTGTTGCCAGAATCCAAAAGCCTGCGCGCCTTGGCTGCCTTGCGCTCGGCAGACGGATCGCGGCCCTCGCGAATTATGGCGCGCGCTTTACCACATTCCACGCGAGCATCGGCCAGGCTCACTTTGGGATACACGCCAAACGCCAATCGCTTGGGCTTGCCAGCGTGGCGGTACTGCATTCGCCAATACTTCGCGCCCGTCGGCATCACTTCCAGGTACAGCGCGGCGGCGTCGGTCAGCTTGTACGGCTTGGCCTTCGGCTTGGCTTTACGGGCGGCGGTATCGGTCAGCATGGCGGCGGCTCCGGTGATGGCATATTGCGCGAGCTGGCGGTGGCATCTGCGCTTGTGTCACCAAATATGCCACCACTTGCAGCCGGATACAATAGGACGGTGCCGGACACCATGAAACGAAAAACCCCGCTGTTATGCGGGGTTCAGGGGTTTCTGGCGATGGCGCTGGACGTGCTGAAACGCTCATTTGGTGCCCGGAGCCGGAATCGAACCGGCATCGCCTTGCGGCGGGGGGATTTTAAGTCCCCTGCGTCTACCAATTTCGCCATCCGGGCATGCTGATAGCCTACTGCAATCGTACGGGTTTCGGGCCGTGAAAATGCAAACGGGCCGCCGAAAGGCAGCCCGCTATATTTGCAACTGGAGGCCAGGGTCGGAATCGAACCGGCGTACACGGCTTTGCAGGCCGCTGCATGACCACTCTGCCACCTGGCCTCGTTTTTTGAACCACTCTACGGCTTCGATCCGTCCATGGAGCGACAATCCGGTCGGCGTCCTGCCTCCCTCTCGCGCAAGTCACGATCCGCCACTGGCAGAGCGTATACGACTCGCGTTCGACCGTGCCACCTGGTCTCGTTACACCTAAAAAACAAAACCTCGGCTGCCGGAAGACAGAGCGAGGTTTTGGTCAAATACTGGAGCGGGAAACGAGACTCGAACTCGCGACCCCGACCTTGGCAAGGTCGTGCTCTACCAACTGAGCTATTCCCGCGTAAGACGGACAATTCTACGGTTTATCGACGTTCTGTCAATACCCAAATGACCATCAACGTGCATTATCCGCACGCATCGCTGGCCACGCCGCATGAATGTATAGCGCGCCAGACCATAGCGTCAACACCGCTGCAAGCGCAAGCAACCACTCGCCAGTTTTGAACACCGGCAAGCCTGCCAGGTCCGCACGATACAACAGGCAAATCAACGCCACCATCTGCACGATGGTCTTGATCTTGCCGATCAACGCTACGCGCACCTGCGCACTTTGTCCGATAGCTGCCATCCACTCGCGCAACGCCGAGATCGTGATTTCACGGCTGACGATGATCGCCGCCCACAGCGCCATCCACAGCGTCGGGTGGGCCTGTACGATGATGAAAAGCGCGACGGTAACCGCCAGTTTGTCGGCCACCGGGTCGAGAAATGCACCAAACGCCGAGTACATGCCGTAGCGCCGTGCAATCCAGCCATCCAGCCAATCCGTGAGCGCACCGGCGCCAAAGACGGCGGCAGCGGCAAAATTGGTCCATGAATAGGGCAGATAGAAAACGATCACCATCACCGGAATCAGTGCGATCCGCAACAGCGTCAGTAATGTCGGGATCGTCAGTTTCACGTGTCACCTGCTTTCGTTGTTACTGGCACGGTAGCAGCCACTAACCCATGCAGGCCAGCATAAATGCGTTTGGCCAATGCTGCATTGATCCCTTCCACTCGTGCAATGATTTCCTGAAGACTGCTGGTGACCCTCGCCTTCTGCCGCTTGCCACGGTGCCCGGTAATGGCGAAACGATGCGCTTCGTCGCGGATTTGCTGTACCAATTGCAACGCCGGTGATGCGGCTCCGGGTTTGCAACTGCTGCCATCGGGCAGAATCAGTGTTTCATCACCCGCCCGCCGCGCCTCACCTTTCGCGACGCCAACGACGATCAATCCGGACACCCCGAGATCGGCGAGCACCGCATTGGCCTGGGTCAACTGACCCTTGCCACCGTCGATAAACAGGATGTCGGGAATGACGCCATCTTCGATTGCGCGACGAAAGCGTCGCTCCAGCGCCTGATGCATGGCGGCGTAGTCATCGCCGGGGGTAATGCCGTTGATGTTGTAGCGACGGTACTGGCCGCGCACCGGGCCATCGCCATCGAACACCACACACGACGCCACCGTCGCTTCGCCGCCGGTGTGGCTGATGTCGAAGCATTCCATGCGCGTGGGTGCCGCGCTCAGCCCCAGTAACTGTGTGAGTGCCTCAACCCGAACGCGCTGACTCGCGCTGCTGGCCAGTTCCGCCGCCAGCGCCGCTTCGGCATTGCGCTGGGTCAAAGCCAGGTATCCGGCGCGCTCACCGCGCACGGCATGCTTGATTTGCACCCGATAGCCGGCCGACTCGGCCAACACCGCCTCCAGCAGTGCGGTGTCGTCGATCGGCTCGCTGAGCAGCAACTCGCGCGGCGGCTGATGCTCAAGATAGTACTGGCAGACAAACGCCGACAGCACCTCCTGGCTGTTTTCGGTACCGTGTACCCGCGGGAAAAAAGCGCGCGTTCCCTGATTGATGCCGGCGCGAAACGACTGCAACACCACGCACGCGGTTCCCTGGGCCTGCTCCATTGCACGCTCCAGGTCGTCCATCAATTCGTTGCTGTGGCCATCAAGAAACAACATCGCCCGTCGCACCGATTGTGCGTAATCCGCACTGCTGATCAGCCCGACGCACGGCGCCGAGCAACGATTGATCTGGTATTGCAGGCAGGGCCGGCTGCGGTTGCGGAACACCGACTCCTCGCAGGCCCGCAGGCGAAACAGTCGATGCATGCGCGACAGGGTTTCGCGCACCGCAAGCGAACTCGGATACGGGCCAAAATAACGCCCCTGCTCGCTGCGCGGCCCGCGATGCATGCCGATGCGTGGCCACGGCCCTGACGAAATGAATATCTGCGGATAACTTTTGTCGTCGCGCAACAGCACGTTGTAGCGTGGCCGCAAAGCCTTGATCAGCTGATTTTCCAGCAACAAAGCCTCGGCTTCAGTACGGGTAATCGTCACTTCAACCGCCGCAATCTGCGCCACCATCGATGCAATCCGCGAAGACAGGCCGGTGCTGCGAAAGTAACTGGACACCCGCGAACGCAATGACGCCGCCTTGCCCACATACAACACGGCGCCATCGCTGGCGATCATGCGATAAACGCCGGGCTCACGGGTGAGATGACGCAAAAAAGCGCGTGCATCAAATGCGCTTGGCGGGGCACTGCTCTTGCTCATTCGCCAATCGGCACGTGTACGGCCTCGCCGGTTTCCGGATCGATGCGCAGCACTTCGTGGGCGTTGGTGTTGGCAAGCCATAGCGAACCGGCAGCCACCGCCAACCCCATCGGTTGATGCAAGCGCAAAGATACCGGCAGACGGGTCAGCTCCTGAGCACCGATGGGCAACCGTCGCAAGGCATTGTTGTAGGTGTCGGCAATCCACAAGCGCCCATGCTCGGCATCAGTGGCGAGCGCTGTGGGGTATTGCAATCGGGCGCAATCGCGGGTGCCATCAACATCGCCAAACTCGTACAGGCCTGCACCAAACAGCGTTGTCACTGCGCGGTTTTCCAACTGGATGCTGCGGATGGACGAAACCCCGGCGTCGGTGAAAAACAGTTTCTGGCCAAGGATGCCTATCCCTGCTGGTTGCGCGAGTATGGCCGCCGCAGCTTTTGCGTCATAGCGGCCCAACGCGCCGGAGCCTGCCAACATCAACAATTCGCGCTCACCCATATCCAGCGCCAGCACCTGGTTGGTACCACTGTTGGCGATATACAGGCATTGATTCTGCGCACAGATGCCCAGCGGCTGATCCAGCGCATGCCGCTCACCATCACGGTATGAGCCACCATCGGTGGCGCCCGGCCGACCGGTACCCAGGAGCGTTTCGATGTCACCATCGTGCAAGCTGATCTTGCGCAGCGCATGGTTGCCGGTATCGGTGATGTACAGTGCCTCGCGCAGCAACGCGATGCCCATGGGCCGGCGCATGGCTGCCTCGCCACTGCGGCCATCGAGCATATCGGCATTGCCCGAGCCAAACTGCCGCATGATACGGCCCTCATGCGTACATTCCAGTACCCGATGATTACCGCTATCGACAACATAGATGTGTTCAGCGGTTACTGCCAAACCGGCCGGAAAACGCAGCGGCAAGCGCGGTTCCTGGCGCACGAACACCGGCGCCTCGCCGATGACCAGCAAACCATCGTGATAATCGAGCAATTCGCTGACACAGGCCTCGATCTGCTCGCCGCGAGTATCGCCAATCATTACTTCGTGCAGGCTGCCATCGATATCAAACACCACCAATGAAGGCCATGCCTGCAAGTCAAGCTGTTGCCATAGCGCAAACTCAGGGTCGCTGGCCACCGGCAGGCCAATACCCAGGCGATTGATCCATTTGCCAAGCATGCGCGGGTCGCGCTCGGCGTCGAACTTCGGGCAATGCACCACGAAAGCACGCACCTGCTCGGGATGGCGCGCCTGCACCCGGCGCAATTCATCGATCAAGTTCTGGCTCCACGCAGAACTGGCGCTTACTACTGCCACCACGGCCACGCGCCCGCGCGCGTCAGCCAGCGACTGAACTGGCGCATTGAGCCATTGCAGCGACTCTGGAAACTCGGCAATCGTTGGGATATTCATTGGCGCATTGTGGCAGAGCGTTTGTCGAGATGATGAACAAAGCGCTGACGCAATGACGGCATCGCCTGCGCAAGCATCAAAAACACCTCGGCAAACTGCTTGTTGCCGCCGTAGTAAGGATCGGGCACTTCGAGCACATTCTCGTGCGCAGCATAACGCAGCAGCAGATCACACTGCGCCCGGCTATCGCTTCGATGCAGGCTTTGCAGTGCCGCGAGATTATCGTGATCGGCACACAGGATCAGATCGAAACGATCAAAATCCTCGCTGTGTATCTGCCGTGCGCGCAACCCGGAAATATCGATGCCGTTGTCCGCAGCAACCGCAATCGCGCGTTTGTCCGGCGGCTCGCCGCAATGCCAGTTACCGGTACCGGCCGAATCGAATTGCCAGTGCGGCGCTTGTTCACGGAACTGATGCCGCGCGATGCCCTCGGCAAGCGGCGAACGGCAGATATTGCCCATGCACACAAATAGTACGCGGAGGCTTGCACCCGTCATCACCTGCCCTCGACTCGATTACTTTGCGTACAAGTCAGCAAACCACCATCACGGCGTATTTGCCGACAAGGAATAGAACCGCCATGACGTTTTATAGTTGGCGGCCGGAGCCTGCCCCAGCAAACGCGCGCGCACCATTTCTATCGGCATCGGGCCACCGCGAAGAATGGCATCGTGAAACTCGCGATCACTCATCTTGCCGTTGACAACCAGTTCGCGCTGCAAAGCCTGCAATTGCAAACCGCCAAGCAGATACCCGGCCTGGTAAAGCGGCGGATAATCGCCAGCGAAACTGCGCCGCACTTCGGCTGCGGCGTTGTCACGCTCATGGCCAACCCGTTGCACCAGCATCTCGATGGCTTGCTCCGGGGAAACTTTACCCAGGTGGAAGCCGAGCGAAAACAAAATTCGCGCGGCGCGGTGATTGCGCCAAAACAGCATGCCGATGCGTTCTTCCGGGGTCCGCGCAAAGCCCATGTCCCACAGACGCAGTTCCCAGTACAGCGCCCAGCCCTCACTCCAGAATGGCGTGTGAAACAGGTGTCGTTGCGGGTTGTAGCGCTGACCATAAAAATGCTGCAAGTGGTGCCCAGGTATCAGCTCATGGTGAACCACCGCACGTGAAAAATAGCGATTGTTGCCACGCAGGGTCATCAGCTTGCGGTCGTGTGCCATTTCCGCCGTTGGCGATGCCACCCAGACATCTTCACCACCGAGAAAAAACGGCGCCTGCAATTGCGCCTGCGCCGAGAGCATGTTCATGCGCCAATCGACACGGGCCAGCGCCGGTACGGTGACCAGTTCGTGCTTATCGAGAAATGCCATCGCTTCGCGTGCCAGCGTCCGTGCCAATGCGATTTGTTGGCCGGGGGCAACGTACATGCCTTTGACATGTTCAAGCGCCTGATGCCAATCGGCATAACCCAGATCAGCCGCCGCCTTGCTCAGCTCATGCTCGCCCCAGGCCAGCTCGCGCTCGGCCAGTTGCATCAACTCCTCTGGGCTGTACGGAATCATCTCGTCGGCCAGGCCTTGCACCAACGCGTCACGGCCGATCGGATCACCCACGATGGTTTCCGGGTCACTGACACCCGCCGCAAGTTGCATGGCCTTGCCGCTGGCCTCCAGTTGACCATCGAGCGCCGCCCACGGCACACGCAGCCACCAGGTCAGCTCGGGATCATAATCGGCGTAAAAATCAAACCAGTCCTTGAGGCTGCTGCGCACCGCTTCAGCAACCCGTGCTGCGCGCAATACCACCGCCCGCGAACGCGTCGCAGCAACGCCGTCCGTATCCAGTGTCGCCGTGCGCTTTTCCAGTGCGCGGCGCGTTGCCTCCAGTTGATCGGCACTCTCGCGGCCCTTTTGAATCTCACCGACACGGCGCGCTTCCAACATCACCAGCACATCACGCACGCCCGGCAGCAATGGTTCGACCTCCGCAAAGCGTTTCGCCTCAAACGCCAGCATGCGCACGCGTTGATCCAGTTCGCGTGACAAAAGTAAGTGATCGATACGATCTTCCAGGCCCAACGCACCGACATCGATCTGCGCCAGGCGCCCCTGCCAGGAGCGATAAAGCGCACTCAGTGCGGCGCGGCGGCCCGGCCCCCATGCGATGTCAAAAACGTGTTCTACGCTCTCATAGTCGGCTCGGAAGCGGGCGAGCACTGCCGGCATGATGCGTGCAGCCGGTTGCATCTGCGCCAAGGCAGGGGCAACCAGCGCGTCGGCAGGCAACTCCGCTGCAAACGCAGCAGCATTGATGCTGAGCAACAGGGCAATCAAAATGTGACGCATGGACAGTGCTCCTTCAAGTCCGCGTTGAAATGGCCGAACAACAGTTGCATGCGCAGCGCCCGAAAACATCATGAAGCCAGCGCTGCTTGTGCCTGTTGTTTTATGAAGGCTATCAGGGCAGCCAGACCATTGCTGCGTGTCGGCGAGAGGTGTTGCGACAAGCCGATACGGGTGATGTAGTCGGCATCGGTCGCCACTATTTCGCTAGCCGAGCGCCCGGAAAAAACCCGTAACGCCAAATGGATGAGGCCGGAAACGATCGCCGAATCACTGGCCGCTGTGAAATGCAGGCATTGCGCATCGCCATCGCTCACGATCCAGACGTTGGACTGGCAGCCATGCAAACGATTAGCCTCGATCCGCAACGACGCATCCATCGGCGCAAGCTTGCGGCCCAGATCGATCAGGTACTGATAGCGCTCCGACCAATCACTGAAAAACGAAAACTCCTCAGCGATTGCCTGCTGCGCCAACACGGCACTGGGCTCGGCCGGCTCCAGGGTTTTCATGTTCATGAGCCGCGCCGCCAGCGCACGCCCTGCGCAGTGTCTTCAAGCACGATCCCCTGCGCACAGAGTTCGGCGCGGATGGCATCGGCGCGGCCAAAGTCGCGCGCTTTTTTTGCGGCATTGCGTTCATCCACCAAACATTGAATGCGACTGTCATCATCCTCACTGCAACCGCGCGCAAACCACTGCGCAGGCTCGGATTGCAACAGCCCCAGCAAACGCCCCGCCGCCAGCAACTCGCTCTTCAGCCGCGAACGCTCGTTATCGCTGCTCGCCCGCCGCGCCTCGGCAGCGATTCCGGCCATCTCCGCCAAAGCAGTTGGTGTGTTCAGGTCATCGCACAGCGCAGCGTCAACCGCGCTCGGCGCGGGCGACGTCGCGTCGGCCTGCACATCGGCCAGATCACGCAACGTGCCGTACAGGCGATCAAGAGTACGTACGCTCTGTTCGATCAAGCCGTCCGACCAATCCAGCGGTTGCCGGTAATGCGCCGAGAGCAGTGCCAGCCGCAATGCCTCGGCCGGGTGCTGTTGCAGCAGGTCTTGCACCCGGCTGACATTGCCCAGCGATTTGGACATCTTGGCGCCGCCAAAATTGAGCATGCCGTTGTGCAGCCAGTAGCGTGCAAACACTTTGCCGCCATGGGCACAGGTGCTCTGCGCAATCTCGTTTTCATGATGCGGAAACTGCAAGTCGATGCCACCGGCATGGATGTCGATGGTCTCGCCCAGATGTGCCGCGCTCATCGCCGAGCATTCGATGTGCCAGCCGGGCCGGCCACGGCCCCAGGGGCTGTCCCAACCCGGCAGATCGCTGCTGGAGGGTTTCCACAACACGAAATCGCCGGGCTCGCGTTTGTACGGAGCCACTTCCACCCGCGCACCGGCCAGCATGTCTTCGGAATCACGCCGCGACAGCGCGCCATACTGCGGATACGAAGTTACCGAGAACAGCACATGGCCTTCGGCGGCGTAAGCATGGCCACTGGCGATCAGGCTTTCGATCATGGCAATGATCTGCGGAATATGCGCGGTTGCACGCGGTTCCAGATCGGGCGGCGCAACCCCCAGAGCGGCCATGTTGTCGCGATAAGCAGCGGTAAAGCGCTCGGTAATCGCCGCGATGGGTACCGCCTGCTCACAGGCTGCGGCATTGATCTTGTCGTCAACATCGGTGATGTTGCGGGCATACACCACTTGCGGGTAACGAGCACGCAACAATTGCGCCAACACGCCAAAAACCACCGGCGGCCGCGCATTGCCAATGTGGATGTAGTTGTAGACCGTCGGCCCACACACATACATCGTGATCCGCTCGAGGTTGGCCGGCTCGAAGTTTTCGATACGGCGGGTCAGGCTGTTGTACAGGCGCAGGGACATGCGATCAGTAATCTGTGGACGAGTCTGAATTGTAGCAATCCTGATGCCTGTCTTAACGAAAAACTAAAGCCAACGTTCAGCCGCCGAATGGTGCAATGCTGCCATCTGGAACCCGACCAGCAGCCTTGGCGCTCGCGGCGGAAGCCCACGGAGACGATGCCATGAACCCAATCCGAACTGCACTGACCTCACTGCTGATGGTGCCAACGCTGGCGTTCGCGCAGCAATACCAGGGCCCCGAGCCCCCGCGCAATGCCGAGAGCGTGCGCTACGACTATGCCCAGGTGCTGCGCGCCGACCCGGTTTATGAGCGGGTGGTGTTCAACGAAACGCGCGAAGATTGTGAGGGCGACGCGGTTTACCAACGCGTGGGCCCGCGCCAGGCATCAACCGGCTCAGTGGGCGGCACAGTCATCGGTGCCGTGGTAGGCGGTGTGCTCGGCAATCAGGTCGGCAAGGGTGACGGCCGCACCGCCGCCACCGTTGGCGGCGCCGTAATCGGCGGCGCCATCGGCAACCGGGCAGGCTCCGGCATCGGTGGCAGCAATGGTTACCAAGGCGAAGAGGTTCGCCCAGGCTGTCGCAACGTGGAAGTGCGGCGCGAGGAAAACCAGTTGATCGGTTATGACGTCGAGTATCGTTACAAGGGCGATGTCTATATGTCACGCCTCGATAACGACCCAGGCACACAGCTACAGGTACGTGTAGCCGTATCGCCGGTTGATGAAGGCCAATAGATCATCTGCTGCAAAACCAGCAAACTTGCCAGCAGCCAGCAAACTCGAGTATGATTGGCGGCTGATTTTATCTGCTTCCCGCATACTCGTTCTGAGGTCTGGCCATGAAAGTTCTGTCATCCCTGAAATCTGCCAAGTCGCGCCACCGTGATTGCAAAATCGTGCGTCGCCGCGGCAAGGTATTCGTGATCTGCAAGAGCAACCCGCGCTTCAAGGCTCGCCAGCGCTGATTTGCCAGCGGCAATCACGAATGAAACAAGGCCGCCCGTTGCGGCCTTTTTCATTTATGGCTTGCCGCCAACTGTCGCCTTGAGCAACCAGACCCGGCACAATGGCATGGCGCTGAGGCCAGGATTTTGTTACATAGGACATTGAATCATCCGCCCCCGGGAGTTCGCTATGTATCGCACTGCGTTTTGCCTCGCCCTGGCTCTGGGCACCCTGACCGGCTCCCACGCCGTTTCCGCTGCTGGCGATGTGCTGTTGATTGAGCGCGTTCGTGCCGAGCAGGGGCACACCTTGCCAACCAGAGGTCAGTTGATGAACGCGGTTCGCGCCCAGTTTGGCGAACCGGCGCAAGCACTGGCTGCGGTCGGTGGCGGTGATCCGCGAACACCACCGATCACGCGCTGGGTGTACACCGATTTCACCGTTTATTTCGAAAACGATCACGTGGTGAATGCCGTACTCAACAAGGCATCCGCGCAAGAGATCGGACCCAAACCGGTACACTGAATGACACGTCCTGCTTTGTATCTGCCTGCGGAATGGCAAACCCAATCCGCAGTGGTTATCGCTTGGCCCCATGCTGGCACCGACTGGGCCGAGCGTCTGGCCGAGGTTGAATCCACCTATCTGGCTTTGGTGCGCGCAATCGTGCGCTTTGAGGCGGTATGCATTTGTGTGCCCGATGATGCAGTGCAGGCCCATGCCAGCGCGATGCTGGGCGAACTGGCCACCTCGCCACAGCTTCGCTTTGTGCAATGCCCATACGACGACACCTGGCTGCGCGATTCCGGCCCGATCACCCTGCTTGGCGACGATGGCCCGGTGCTGCTTGATTTTCGCTTCACCGGGTGGGGTGGAAAATACCAGGCCAGCCGCGATGATCGTCTGATTGCCGAGTTGATTGCACGCGGGGTGTTTGCCGCGCACCGGCATCAGCCCATCGACTTCGCGCTGGAAGGCGGCGCGATTGAAAGTGATGGCCGCGGCAGCATCCTCAGCACCTGGCACTGCCTGCACGAACGCCACCCGACGCGCTCGCGTGACGACATCACCGCCACCCTGTGTCGCAGCCTGCATGCGGAGCGGGTGCTGTGGCTGGAACACGGTTATCTGCAGGGCGATGATACCGATGCCCACATCGATACGCTGGCGCGCTTTGCCCCCAACGATGCCATCGTCTATCAAGCCTGTGATGATGCAAGCGATGTCCACTTCAGCGAGCTGACTGCAATGGCGGAAGAGCTGGCTCGGCTGCGCACCCCGGGCGGCACGCCCTACCGCTTGTTCGCCCTGCCCTGGCCACGGCCGATTCACGATGGCGAGCGGCGCCTTGCTGCATCCTATGCCAACTACCTGATCGTGAATGCTGCGGTGCTGGTACCGGCCTACGGCGACCCGGCCGATGCCGAGGCGGCGCGCATCATCGCCAGCGCCCATCCCGGCCGCGAAGTGGTACAGGTGCCGTGCCGGCCACTGATCTGGCAAAACGGCAGCCTGCACTGCATTACCATGCAAATCCCCGAGGGAGTGCTGGCATGACGACAAACACGCTGCGCGTGGCGCTGATTCAGGATTGCGACCGTGGTCTGGTCAGCGACAATCTAGGCAATATCGAGCGCCAGGTGGCCGCCGCCGCCGAAGCTGGCGCGCGGCTGGTGCTGTTGCAGGAGTTGCACAACGGCCCGTATTTTTGCCAGCACGAAAGCGTGGACGAGTTCGACCGCGCCGAGCCGATCCCCGGCCCCAGCACGGAGCGCCTTGCGGCGCTGGCGGCACACCACGGCGTGGTGCTGGTGGCGTCGCTGTTCGAGCGTCGCGCCGCCGGCCTGTATCACAACACCGCCGTGGTATTCGACGCCGATGGCCGCATCGCCGGGCGCTATCGCAAGATGCACATCCCGGATGATCCGGGCTTTCTCGAAAAGTTCTATTTCACCCCCGGCGATCTGGGATTCAATCCGATCGATACCCAGGTCGGTCGCCTCGGTGTGCTGGTGTGCTGGGATCAGTGGTACCCGGAAGCCGCGCGCATGATGGCGCTGGCCGGTGCCGAGCTACTGCTCTACCCCACCGCCATCGGCTGGGACCGCAGCGATAGCGCGGACGAAAAAAACCGTCAACGCATGGCCTGGCTGCTCAGCCATCGAGGCCACGCGGTCGCCAATGGCCTGCCGGTGCTGAGTTGCAACCGCACCGGATTCGAGCTCTCGCCCGATGGCAATAGCGGCATCCAGTTCTGGGGTTCCAGCCATGTGCTGGGGCCGCAGGGTGAAATACTGGCCGAGGCCGGCAGCGAGCACCCCGAAATCCTGCTGGCCGACGTCGATCTGGCGCGCAGCGAACAGGTACGCCGCATTTGGCCGTTCCTGCGTGATCGCCGGATCGATGCCTACGACGACCTGCTGCGACGTTACCGTGACTGAGCCCGGCACCGAACCCACCGCGACCAGCGCCGATCAGGTGCTGCTCGATCAGCCGATCAAGATCGTCGAGCGCGATGGCGTGCGCTATACCCTGCTCGGCACGACACGGTGGCCGTGGAGTTGGATCGCAACCGACATCGGGCATTGACCGGTGCCGACTCGTTGGTCGAACTCGACCTGTTCGCCATTGTGCGCAGTGGCAAGGCCGGCCTGGTCGCCGCCAATCTGGCGCTGGCAGCCTATCAACGCCGGCTGGCCGAGCAATTGGGCATCGAGCCGGGCGCCGAACTCAAGGCCGCCTGCACCAGCGCCGATGAAGTCGGACTACGGTTATGGTTGATCGATCGTGATATTGGCGTCACCCTGCGCCGGGCCTGGAACAGCCTGGGCTGGTGGTCACGCGCCAAGCTCGCCAGCGGCCTCGGCGCCAGCCTGCTGTTCGACAGCGCAGTGGAAGAGGACGAAATCGAGCGACTGAAGGAAGGCGATCTGCTGGAAAGCAGTTTCGGTGAGTTCGCCCGGCAAAGCCCACCGCTGTTTACCGCCCTGATCGACGAGCGCGACCACTACATGGCCGCGCGTCTGCGCGAACAAAGCGCGCAGGGCGAAGCGCGTGCGGTATTGGCGGTGGTTGGCGCCGGCCATTTGCACGGGCTGGCGCAGGCGTTGCAACACGATGAGGGCGAACCGGCCGCTATGCGTGCCGAACTGGATTCGACGCCTGAAAGCTCGCAGATTCCATGGTTCACTATCGGCCTGATTGCATTCCTGCTTGGCGGCTTTGCCTGGGGCTTTTCCCGTGGCGATGGGCTTGGCATGCAGTTGGCGCTGGGTTGGGTGCTGACCACCGGCACCCTCGGCGCGCTGGGTTGCATCATCGCCGGTGGCCATCCGCTCAGCGTGCTGTCGGCGTTCGTTGCCTCGCCGCTAACCCCGCTGCACCCGGCGCTGTCTTCGGGCATGGTCAGTGCCGCAGTGGAAGCGTGGCTGCGCAAACCCACTTACCGCGATTTTCTCTATCTACGCGATGACACCATCACCATCAAAGGCTGGTGGCGTAACCGGGTGGCGCGGGTGATGGTCAATTTCTTCCTGACCAATCTGGGCACCGCGCTTGGGGTATGGATCGCCGGCGCGGCGATCCTGAGCAAACTGATTTGACCGTTCTTTTCAGTGGGAGCGCGCCTGCGCGCGAAGCATCTCGCTGGATCGATTCGCCGGCAGGCCGGCTCCCACAAAAATACAGACTCCGCTTTTCTGTGGACCCCGCGTCAGCCCGGCGGGGCTTCAGCACGCGGCGACCACGGCGCAGCGCGTCGTGCCCTCGCTACCAGCGCCGAAGTACGCGTGCTCCAATCATCGAGAATCGCGTAGATCGTCGGCAAAAACAGCAGACTGACGACGGTCGAAAACACCAAGCCACCGACAATCGCGCGCGCCATCGGGTAGTACGGCGGGCCATCGCCGCCCAACTGTGGCCCCTCAAGGCACAGCGGCAACATGCCCAGCACCGTGGTGCCCATGGTCATTAAAATCGGGCGCAAGCGTTCACGGCTACCGGCGACCAGCGCATCAGCCCGCGTCATGCCCTCGCGGCGCAGATTGTTGATGTGCTCGATCATCACGATGCCGTTGTTCACCACTACCCCCATCAGCACCAGGATGCCGATCGAGGCCATGATCGAGAATGTGGTGCCAGTGAGCCAGAACAACCAAAACACCCCAAGCGCCGAAAACACAACACCGCTGATGATGGCGAATGGGAACAGCAAGGATTCGAACAACGCCGCCATCACCACGATGATCATTACCAACGCCAGCAGGGTGTTGAACACCATCACCTGGCCGGCGTCATCGGAATCATTGAAGCGGCCACCAAAACTCCACGAATAGCCGGGCGGGAAGCGCATGTTTTTCAGCGCGTTTTCCATCGCCTTGCGTGCTTCGGGAGTAGTCTTGTCCTTGACCAGATCGGCTTTAATATCGAGTGCGGTCTGCCGGTTGTTGCGCTGAATCTGGGTGGCGCCACGTTGCATGCGCACATTGATCACCGACATCAACGGAATCATTTCGCCATCGGGGCGGCGCAAGTTGAAGCTGCGCAGGTCGTCGATACTTTGCGTCTGGGCATTCGCAAAACGTATCCACATGGGTACTTCGGTGTCGCCACTGCGAAACTCGCGCAGCGGCGCGCCACGGATGGCAATACCAACATAATTGGCCACATCCTGAGCGGAAAATCCGTACAAGGCGGCACGCTCGCGATCCACGCTGACCGCCAACTCGGTCGATTCGTCGCCGGTATCGGTGCGTACATCACGCAATTCGGGCAGTTTCGCCAGATTGGCCACCACCACGTCAGCCAACTCTTTCAGGGTCTGCGCCGAATCGCCAATCAATGTCACCTGCATGCCCTCGCGCGAGCCGCCACCGCCGTTGCCGTTCATTCCAACCTCAGCAGTTGCCAGCCGTGGCATCCCTTTGCGGATTTCCTCGATCACCTCCTGTGCCGGGCGCATCGCCGCGCCGCCTACTTGATCCGGGTCGTCGAACAATGTGATGCGAGTCGCCGCCCAGCCCTGCTCGGAGTACCAACTGTAAATCTGTTTGATCTGGAACTCGGCACGGTTTGCCTCAAGATAGGTCTCGATTTTACGAACCTCGCCCGACAACTGCTCCAGCGGATAGGCACCTTTCCACTTGTAAAACAGCTCGAACTCACGACCCTCCTGCTGCGGAAACATGTCGAACTTGGTGCCACTGGCCGGGATGATGCTGACCGCCACGATCAGGCCGATGGCAAGCACGCTCAAACCGCGATGCGCCAGGCTCCAACGCAACACATTGGCGTAACGATCCTGCACATTCCTGATCAACCCATTGGTCGCAAACCCGCGCTTTGGTGCCTTGATGCGCGCTGAAATCATCGGGATCAGGCTGACCGCAACCAGCCACGACGCCAACATTGCCACGGTGATGGTTAGCGCAACATTCGATAGATACAACGAGACAAAATTGCGCTCACCAAACAGGTTGGGAATGAACACGATGATGCTGGTCAGGGTGCCGGCAGACACCGCCAGCTGTACGCCACGCGTGCCTTCAATCGCGCAACGCACCGGGTCGTCGGGGTATTTCTCGCGGTACTGGTAGATGCTTTCGGTAACCACCACGGCGTTGTCAACCAGCATGCCGACGCCGATCAGCAGCCCCATCATCGACATGATGTTCAGGGTCAAGCCGTAAAAATACATTGCCCCGAGTGTCATCACGAAACACAGCGGAATCGCGAGTGACACCATCAGCGTCGATGGCCAATGACGCAGGAAAAAGAACAAGATGGCGATCGACAACAGTGAACCGATCAGCCCGGCTTTACCCAATTCGGACAACGAGCTGATAACGCCTTTGGCCTGGTCGGAAATGGTGATGAATTGCACATCCTTGAACTCAGGCGTTGCCGCGATCACCGCCAGTTGACTGGCGATGCGATCCACCACCTCCACCAGGTTGGCGTTGCGCTCCTTGAAAATATCGATACCCACCGCCGGCTTGCCATCAAGCCGGCGGCCATAGTCCACGCGACTGGGTTTGAGATGTACATCGGCCACATCGCTCAGGCGCACGCCACCGCTGGCGATCACCAGGCTGCGTATCTGATCCAGGCTTTGCAGCTCGCCGACAGGCTGCACGCGTATACGGCGATCACCGTCATCGATCTCGCCGGCAGATATCGAAAAATTGGCCGCTTGCAAGCGGCTCGCCAGTTCGTTGAGACTCAAACCATGCGCGCTGAGCCGGTCATTGGAAATGGCAATTTCCACTTCCGGCGGCGAAACGCCGGAAATATCCACCCGTGCCACGCCCGACAGGCGCTCGATCGGGCGTTTGATTTGATGATCGAGCAAAGTATAGGACTTCGTCACATCCTGCTCACCAGCAAAGCGGATACGCAACACCGGCTGATCGCTGGTGGCGAACTTGAATACGAAGTAGCGCTGCAAATCCGAGGGCAGTTCGTCACGGATCGCATCGATCCGCTCACGCGCCTCGGACGCCGCAATCTCGATATCACGCGACCAGGCAAACTCAATGAACACACTGGCGCCATCGGCGCGCGAGGTCGAGTTCATGCGCTTGATACCCGACAAGGTTGCCAATGCTTCTTCGGCTGGGCGGGTAATCGTGCGCTCCACTTCCTCGGGTGTAGAGCCCGGATAAGGCAAGCTGATGAACGCGAATGGCGCCTGGATATCGGGGTCCTCTTCCAGCGGCAGGCGGGTAGCGGAAATCAGGCCGATCAGCACCATCGTCACAAAGAACATGGCGGCGGTTACCGGCCGCTTCAGGCTCAGCTGCGCCAGACTCCAGCCGGATTTCATGCTTCATCCCCTTGCGCCAGAGCCTCACTGCGCTCGGCAAGCCGGCGACGCTCGGTGTACCAGGCATCGCCGCGACGGTCGAGCAAGTCATAAACCACCGGGATCACCAGCAAAGTCAGCAAGGTAGAAACCGTCAGACCGCCAATCACCGTAATGGCCATCGGTGCGCGCACCTCGGCGCCCTCGCCCAGGCCCAGCGCCAGCGGCAGGAAGCCGAACAGTGTGGTCAACGTAGTCATGATGATCGGCCGCAGACGCGCCGAACATGCCTCGATGATCGCTTCGGCCTTGGGTCGCCCAGCCTCGCGCAACTGGTTGACCAGATCGATCAGCACAATGGCATTTTTGACCACGATGCCGGCCAAAAGAATCAGCCCGATGAACACCACCACCGACAGGCTGTTGCCGGTCAACTTGAGTGCCAACACGGCACCAACGATCGCCAACGGGATCGAGAACAGGATCACGAAGGGGTGCAGCAATGATTCAAACTGCGAAGCCATCACCAGATAGACCAGAAAAATGGCGAGACCGAATGCGAAGATCAACGAACGGGTGGATGCATCAAGCTCTTCACCCTGTCCACCGATATGCACACGCACACCACCGGCCAGCGGCTTTTCGGCCAGCATGCGTTCGATCGTATTCACTGCACTGCCAAGATCGCCATAACGCAAAGCAGCCGAAATGATCGCCACACGCACTTGATCGACCCGGTGAATTTCCGATGTACCAAGAGTGTTGACCACTTCCGCCACCGAGGACAGAGTCACCGGTCGATCACTCTCCGGATTCACGATCAAGTTGCCTATGTCGGCCACTGACGAGCGATCCTGCTCACGCGCGCGTACCAGCACGTCGATCTTGCGATCGCGGAAACTGTAGCGCGTCGCTACTTCACCGCGCACCTTGCGTACCACCTGATCGGCGATCTGTCGCGTGGTCAGCCCCAGTGCAGCGGCCCGCTCCTGATCGAAACGGATCTGAATCTCGGGAAAACCGTCTTCAACCGAGCTTTTCACATCGGCGAAACGATCAATCGACTCCAGCCGCTGCACCAGATCGCGCCCTGCGCTCTCAAGTTGCGCCAGGTCGGTGCCACGAATCTCGATTTCCAGTGGCGTGGAGAAGCTGAACAATTCCGGGCGACCAAACTTCGCTTCGGCTCCCGGATACGACGCCATGGTGGCGCGCAAGCGTTCGATCTCCTCGGCTTCCGTTGCACGCGGCGCACCACGTTCGAGAATTACCGACAGCTTGCCGACATTTTCCCCGGACTCGGTAGGGTTAGCGTCAAGACGTGTACCACTGCCACTGACCGCATACAGCACGCGCACCCCCGGATCGCCAGCATGCTTGCGCTGCACCTCGCGGATCAATGCATCGGTGTCACGTAGTTGGGTGCCAGAGGGCAGCTTTACTGTGAGGTCGAAGCGATCTTGTGCCAGCTGCGGAATCAGGTCCATGCCCAGCGTCGGGATTAGCGCCAGCGCAAACACGAAGGCCGCAGTGGCGCTGCCGAGCACCAGTGTCGGCCGCGCCAATGCCGCCGGCAGGATATGGGCATAGCCGTTGGCCGCTACGTCGTAACCCTTCATCAACTGCTCACCGACCCAGCCCAACGCCCGGCCAACCGTGGCACGCACAATCCGCGCCAGCAGCGTGACAATCCATGTGATGGCAAACATCAGGCTGCCAAATATCTTTCTCAACAACCAACCGAGCCCACCCATGCCACGTTCGATTGGCCGCAGCAACGGACTTTTGGTCAGGCCAGCGGCATGATCGGGCTCAGGCTCTGACGCGAACCCCAACGGTGCGCTTGCGCGCACCGAGCTGAGCATCGGAATCAGGGTCAGCGACACCAGCAGCGAAATGATCATGGCAATGGCAACCGTCAACGCCTGATCGCGAAACAGTTGGCCAGCCACGCCCTCGACGAACACCAGCGGTAAAAATACCGCGACGGTAGTAAGGGTTGATGCAACTACAGCCATGCTGACTTCTTGCGTGCCCTTCACCGCCGCATCGAGCAGGCTCAGGCCACGCTCACGCGCTTTGGCAATGCTCTCCAGCACCACGATCGAGTCGTCAACCACCATGCCGGTAGCCAGGGCGAGGCCGGCCAGCGACATCACGTTGAGATTGATGTCGAACTGCCCCATCACAAAGAATGTGGTGATGATCGAAATCGGCAGCGACAGGCCGATCACAAAAGTGCTCCAGCCATCACGCAGGAAGAAAAAGATCAGCAAAATCGCCAGCACACCACCGAGCAATGCCTCTGAACGGACTTCATCGAGCGCCTGCCGAATGAAAACCGACTGATCATCCACTTGGGTGAGGGTGGCATCCGCCGGAAGGTCGGATTCCAGTTGCTTCAATGCGGCTTTGATGCGGTCTGCCACATCCACCGTATTGGCATCGCCTTCTTTGTAGATCGCCAACTCAATGGCTTCACTGCCGTCGAGCCGGATTATCGCTTGGCGCTCCTTGAAGCCTTGACCGACCGTGGCGATATCGCGCAGATAAATCGAATAGCCATCACGATTCACCACCAACAAGTTGCGCATCTGCTCAAGATCGACAAACTGGTTGATGGTACGTACCAGATAACGCTGCGTTCCCTCTTCCAGGCGGCCGCCGGAAATATTGACGTTTTCTTGCCGCAGGCGATCAATCACCGTGCCTACGGAAAGATTGAGGCGGGCAAGTGCCTGCTGATCGATATCAACCTGAATCTCGTCTTCAAGGCCACCGGAAACCTTGACTGCGGCAACCCCTGCAATGGGCTCCAGCCGCTTCTTCAGTTCTTCCTCGCCGTAGCGGCGCAATCGTTTGAGCAATGCCTCATCGACGCCCTCCACCTTGCTCTCGCCGCTTAACGCAAGGCGCATGATCGGCTCGGTGGACGGGTTGAAACGCAACAGTACCGACTTTTTGGCTTCGAGCGGCAATTGCACCGATTCGAGCTTGTCGCGCACCTCGATGCTCGCCTTGTCCATGTCGGCACCCCAGGCGAACTCCAGAATCACATCGCTCTGACCGGTGCGCGACACGGAGTGCAACTTGCTCAGATTCTTGACCACGCCCACCGATTCCTC
Organism: Gammaproteobacteria bacterium HGW-Gammaproteobacteria-2; assembly: GCA_002840015.1. Classification (GTDB taxonomy): domain Bacteria; phylum Pseudomonadota; class Gammaproteobacteria; order Xanthomonadales; family Xanthomonadaceae. Next base: position 26,234 of record PGZE01000012.1, read on the forward strand.
GATCGGCTCAGTCACCAGATTTTCGATTTCGCTGGGCGCGGCACCGACATACTCCGTGCGCACGGTCAGCGTGGGGTAACTCAGATCCGGCAGTAGATTGACCTTGAGCTCGCGCAGGGCAAGAAACCCGAACAGAACGAGAGTCACGGTGAACATCGCCACCGTGACCCGGCGGCGAGTGGAAAACGTGACCAGACTCATTGCTTGGCTGCCGTTGTGGCATTGCCCTTGGCTGCAACTGCGCTGGCATCGTCAGCACCGTTGACAACCTCCACCGTTGCCCCATCGCGCAGCGTCACCTTGCCCACCGTGACCACGCCATCGCCTTCCACCAGGCCTTCGCGAATCTCGGCATACGCGCCATTGATGAAACCGACCTGCACTGGCGTACGCACCGCCTTATTCTCGCGCAGCACGAATACGGCCGTTTCGCCGTCACCTTCAATCAGCGCATCGCGGGGAATGCTCAAGGCATCAGCGCGCTGGTCATACACCAACTCAATGCGCCCGAACATGCCCGGCTGCAACTGGCGCACGCCATCAAATGCCGCCGTCACCCGGAATGTGCCGCTGCCGGCATCGATCACCGGGCTCACCCGATCCACTTTGCCGGCAAACGTCCGGCCCGGCAGCGCGTCCACTTGCATTGTTACCGGCAACCCGGCGCGCATGGTGGAAAACTCGCGCTCTGGCACATTCAGCACGGCCTCCAGGCTTGAGCTGTCAACCACTGTGAACATCGGCGTGTTGGGTTGAATCAGGTTGCCCACCTTGACCATGCGTTGCGCAACGACGCCTGAGATCGGCGCGGTGATGCTGGTGTAAGACAATTCCAGGCGCGCAATCTGCACTGCTGCGCGCTGCACATCCAGATCGGAACGGATCTTGCCATGGGCATCGGCGCTGACCAGTTGCCGCTCGAACAATTCCAACGAACGCTTGTATTCGCTTTCCAGCTTTTTGAGCTGCGCTTCGGACTGCGCAAGCGCCAGCCCCTTGCGATCAGGGTCCAACCGCGCAAGCACATCGCCGGCCTTGACCGTATCACCTTCTTCCGCCATCAGCTTGAGCAGCACACCCGATGTCATCGACACCACTTGCGCTTCACGCACCGCCTTCAACGAAGCGGTTGCCGCATAACTGGCACTCATCGGCCGGCGGGCAGCACGCGCAATCTCCACCGGAATCGCAGTGTCGGCCTCCTTTTCGGCATTCTCCGCCTTTGCTGCATCGACTTTTGCACCACCCGAACAAGCGACGAGAAGACTTGTGGCTGCGATGACAGCGACAAGGATGAGATGGCGAAAGGAATTATGCGTGGTCATGATGAACTCAGTGTTATGGGTGAGTGGTGTTATAGTTACCTATATCACCATAGGTGTCAAGCAAGGCGCCAGTCCATGCTGCCCGCAACACCCGCAACCTGCGCGTGCAGCAAGTCATGATGACTATCGGCGCATGAACGCGACGCGAAGTGATACCGGCCACGAAGTGCCGAAGATTGCGCGGAGAACGGCCATTGCTTTGTCGGCGGGGTGCAGTGCTGGTTATACTTGCCGCTTTACCACCCCGGCCCGACGCCGATATCGCTTGGATGATCGCAGATGAAGCCTCTTAACCTGTTTGCATTGGCCAGCCTTACGCTTGCCGCTATCCCGTTTGCCGCAGTGCATGCTGAGGGCGACCCGGCGCTGGGACGGCAGCTTGCCTACACCTGCACCGGCTGTCATGGCATCGAAGGCTATAAGAACGCCTACCCGCAATATCATGTGCCTCGAATCGCTGGCCAGAATTACGAGTACCTGCTGTCCGCACTGAATGCTTACCAGAAAGGCGAGCGCGTACACCCGACCATGCAGGCGCAAGCCGAAAGCTTCAGCGAAACCGACCTGCAAAACCTCGCCGCATTTATCGCCAGCGCCGGCAAGGTGACCAAGTGAAAGGACACTCCATGAAACTGCGCTTCATCTTCGCACTCACCCTTGGCCTGGTTGCATTTACCGCGCAGGCGAACGGCTCGGCCGATGCCGGCAAGCAAAAATCACAAACCTGCCAGGCCTGTCACGGCGCTGACGGCAATGGCGTCGGCATCACCATGTACCCGGTCATTGCCGGTCAACATGCAGACTACCTGCGCAAGGCACTGCACGACTACAAATCCGGTGTACGCAGCAACCCGATCATGGCCGGTTTTGCTGGTGCATTGAGTGAGCAGGACATTGCCGATCTGGCAGCCTATTTCGCGTCGCAGCAAGGCCCTCTCACCGAATTGAACGCAAATCCGGTGAAGTAAGCAACAGCGATCGCCCACAGGGTGGGCTCCCAATACTGTTAGTTTAGACGACAAACCATCAGGTCGTCACCCCAGCGAAAGCTGGGGTCCATGTTGACTTTTCGTTACGAATCAAGAGCAACATGGATTCCGGCTTTCGCCGGAATGACGAGGTTGGGGCCAGTGGTGGTTAACCGAACAGTATTGGTTGGGCTCTCACAAAAACGCTGAAAGGCGCATCTGTGGGAGCCCACCCTGTGGGCGACTGCCTACCGTCGAAGCGGCCATCATCGCATCACACGCGACCTGCACATCGCAGCACTCACTCAGTGCGCAAATTGCGGTTCGGCGGTGGCTCGTATTCGCGCTCTTCCTTGCTCGTCATCTGCTTGGGTGAGGTAATGCCACAGGCAGCGCCAGGTGCCACCAACGAGATATAGCAAGTGATCTTCTGGTTGCTGCCCGGGATGGGTATCGACACCTCATGGATACCGCGGCGCACCCACTCCTCCAGCAGTGACTCGCCCGGCACCCAATAGCGTTCGAAAACCGTTTCCTCGTACTCCAATACCGTGCGCGTCTCAAAATAACCCGCCTTGTCGAGATCGGCGATGCGGTACTCGGCCAATCCATCAGCGAGCACGCGCCGTTCAATTTTTGCCAACAGGTCTTCTGCCACATTGACCGAACCGTCTGGGCGGAACAAGCGCAATTTCGGCGCTGGCTCGGGTTGCGCTTCGGTGACGGGCGCGGGCAAATCGTCATACCGCACGTCAGGTGGCGCTGCGCTTGCTTCGACCATGCTTCGGCGGCGGGTTGGCGGCAGATCCGGCAGTGGCGGCGGCGGCAAATCGATCAAGTCGACAAACTGCACTTGAATGGCACGGCCCGTTTGCTCGGGCTCGACCTTGCGCATGATGTGAGCAAGCATCATCGCCAGCAGCAGATGCAACAGGGCAACCAACGACAACACTGCCCAACGCCGTGGCGAACCGCGCATGACGATTCGCATCCGTTCACACAGATAGTCCCAGATTACTTGTGCGTCGGATTGGCTATGCGCCATCGCTCCACCATCAGTAGCGCCCCTGCCAAAACCGGCTGCCAACGCGCGAGGCTAACGGGCCGACCCTGAAAAGCACGTTAAACCCGGTAATGATCGGCATTGTCAGCGCTACCGTGGTGTCGGGTCATGGCGCCTTGTAATAGGGTTGCTGGCCGGTATCGTGATCGGTGGCATCACGCACACCGGTGATTTCAGGGAAACGCGCTACCAACGTCTTTTCGATGCCTTGCCGCAAGGTGACATCAACCATGCCGCAACCATGACAACCACCGCCAAAACGCAGCACCAACACACCCTCAGCGGTGACTGCCTCCAATGCCACACTGCCTTTGTGCGCAGCCAATTGCGGATTGATCTCGGTATCGATTACATGACGCAGGCGCTCGATCAGGCCGGCACCCTCGCCCGGCGGCACGCCCTTGATCCGTGGTGCGCGGATATTGAGTTGACCACCGGTGGCATTGCTTTCGAAATCGATCTGCGCATCCTCGAAAAACGGCGCGCTGGCCGCGTCAACGTACAACATGAAACCCTCACACTCGAGCTGCCATTCGTCGCCATTGAGGTCGTCGGCATCGCAAAACGACAAACGGGCATCGGCCGACGGCGTTCCGGCCTTGAGTGCATGCAGAAGTATGCCGAGGGCACTGCCATCTTGCGATTGCAGCAGCTTATGGAAATAGGCCTGAGCGCTTTGGGTTATCTCGATCATCCGGCAAGTTTACCAGCGTGCGCATTTACATTGAGTAACGATTTGGCCGCCGACATGCGGCAACATTCGTATACTTGCGCCACACAACATACGGAGAGCATGCATGAACCCAGCCGATGACAACCTGCGTCAACGCCACTGCCAGCCACGTCGCGGCGAATCGCACAGGCTGTCGGCCGAGCAAGTCGCCGCGTTCAGCACGCAGACGCCGCAGTGGGCGCTGATCGAAGATGGCAAGGCGATCCATCGCAGTTTCAGTTTCCCCGATTACCACCACACCATGGCCTTCGTGAATGCGCTGGCGTGGATTGCACACCGCGAGGATCACCACCCCGATCTGGGCGTGCATTACAACCGCTGCGAGGTGCGCTTTTCGACCCACGATGTTGGCGGGCTCTCCGAGAACGATTTCATCTGCGCCGCCAAGGCCGATGCGCTGCTTTAGGTAAACTCCCTCAGGCCAGACGATCCAGCGCCGCCGCCAGCTCCGGCGCCAGCGGCGCGCTGAGCACATACGGCGAGCGCCCTTCATCCAGCGCGAACTCCAGGCTGGCGGCATGCAAAAACATGCGCTTGAGGCCAACCTGGTCGCGTAGCCGCCGATTGGCCTCACGATCACCGTATTTTTCATCGCCGGCAACCGGATGCCCGAGGTGCGCGGCATGCACGCGTATCTGGTGGGTGCGCCCGGTTTCGATACGCACCTCGGCATAACTATGGCCGCCGCGGCGCTCGATCAACTGAAAATGACTGACCGACTCCTTGCCCTCGGCATTGACCCGTACCATCCGCTCGCCACCGGACAACACCGATTTTTGCAGTGCCACATCCACCGTGAAGCTGTCAGCCATGCGCCCAACCAGCAATGCCAGGTATCGCTTGCGAATTCCGCCCTCGCGCATCTGCCGTTGCAGTTCCAGCAATGCCGAGCGCTTCTTGGCCAATACCAGCACGCCGCTGGTGTCGCGATCCAGGCGATGGACCAGCTCAAGGGTCTCGTTCGGGCGAGCCCGACGCAGCAATTCGATGGCGCCAAAGCGCACCCCGCTGCCACCATGAGCGGCAATGCCGCAGGGCTTGTTGAGTACCAGCAAGGCGCGGTCTTCGAACACGATGTGCTCGGCCAGACGCTCGGCCATGCCGCTGGGCGGCCCCTCGCCGGCATCGGGCTCGCCCAGCCGCACCGGCGGAATGCGCACCCGGTCACCTCCGGCAAGCCGGCTGTCAGGCTTGGCCCGCTTGCCGTTGATCCGCACCTCGCCGCTACGCACGATGCGGTAAATCAGGCTGCGCGGCGCGCCCTTGAGCAAGCCCAACAGGAAGTTATCGAGCCGCTGACCGTCACGGTCCTCGGCCACATCCACCGTTCTGACGGCCCCTTTTGCTGAAGTTTCCGCCATGACAATCCAATCTGCTACACTTGAGGAGCGAAATAACGTCCTGATTTCGTTGGGCTGCCGGTAGTGTTACCGGCGCTGGCGAAATCGGACCCGAAGCGTGGCGTGAACCCGAGGCCTCCGCAATCTGCGGCGGCCATCTTATATCGGGAACGCCGTGTCGGGTTCGAAAACAGGCTTTAATCGCACGGATACCGTAGTTTTGCGGTTTCCGGCACGGATGCCGGCGGGCAATGGCCCAACCGGTCACATGAACAAGCGCTCCCGCGGGCTTGCCTGGCGGTTTTTGTAGCGCTGGATTTTCGCAGGTCAGCCCAGAAACACGGGCTGGCTGCCCGAATTACTGGGTGCGGAGCCCCGGCGTTCCTCGCGGTATGAGCGCGTGAGGAATCAGAAAAATGAAGCGGATGCTGATCAACGCAACTCAAAAAGAAGAGTTGCGCGTAGCCATCGTCGATGGCCAGAACCTGTACGACATCGACATCGAACAACCGTCACGGGAACAGAAAAAGTCCAATATCTACAAGGGTCGTATTACCCGGCTTGAGCCGTCGCTGGAAGCCGCGTTTGTGGAGTACGGCGGCGAGAAACACGGCTTTTTGCCGCTGAAGGAAGTCTCCCCCGATTACTTCGCCCAGGGCGTCGATGCCAACAAGGCGACGATTCGCGAGCTGCTGCGCGAAGGCCAAGAAGTGGTTGTTCAAGTCGATAAAGAAGAACGTGGCAACAAGGGCGCTGCCCTGACCACGTTCATCTCGCTGGCCGGCCGTTACATGGTGTTGATGCCCAACAGCCCCACCGCCGGCGGAGTGTCGCGGCGTATCGAGGGTGATGATCGCCAGGCGCTCAAGGCGGCGATGGATCAGCTCAACATTCCGGCCGACATGGGCATCATCATCCGCACCGCTGGTGTTGGCCGCGATGCCGAAGAATTGCAATGGGATCTGGATTACCTGTTGCAAGTATGGCGCGCAATCACCGATGCCGCGCTGGCCAAACCGGCCTCATTCCTGATCTATCAGGAGTCGCGCCTGATCATTCGCGCGCTACGCGATTACCTGCGCGCGGATATCGGCGAAATCCTGATCGATACCACCGAGATGTACGAGGAAGCGCGCGAGTTCATCCAACAGGTGATGCCGCAAACCTTGCGTAAGCTCAAGCTGTACCAGGATTCCACCCCGCTGTTCAATCGCTACCAGATCGAAACCCAGATCGAAAACGCGTTTGAACGGCAAGTGCGGCTGCCCTCCGGCGGTTCGATCGTGGTTGACCAGACCGAGGCGCTGACCGCGGTTGACGTCAACTCGGCGCGCTCGACCAAGGGCGGCGATATCGAAGAAACCGCATACCACACCAATCTGGAAGCCGCGGACGAAGTGGCGCGCCAGTTGCGCCTGCGCGACCTCGGTGGCCTGGTGGTCATCGATTTCATCGACATGGAATCGAACAAGCACCAGCGTGATGTCGAAAACCGCTTGCAACAAGCGCTGCGCCATGACCGCGCCCGCGTGCAGATCGGCCGCATCTCACGCTTTGGCCTGCTGGAAATGTCGCGCCAGCGCCTGCGTCCCAGCCTCGGCGAGTCGACCCAGGTGGTGTGCCCGCGTTGCGCCGGCCATGGCCGTATGCGCAGCATTGAGTCGCTGTCGCTGTCGATCCTGCGCCTGACCGAAGAGCAGGCGATGAAAGAGAGCACCGGTCAGGTGCTGGTGCAGACTCCGCCGGAAATCGCCAACTACCTGCTCAATGAAAAGCGCCGTGCGTTGATCGAAATCGAACAGCGCCACGACGCACCGATCGTGGTAGTTGCCGACCAGCAACTGGAGTCGCCGCATTTCAACGTGGTCCGGCTGCGCGACAACGAACTGGGTGAAGAGAGCAATCGTCCCAGCTACCACCGCACCTCGCCGCGCAAGCTGGAAACCCACTCGCTGACCAAGGCCAACCTCAACGTGCCGCCGCCGGCAGTTACCCACGTTGCGCCATCACGGCCGGCACCGGAGCGGGACGAGTCCGAGAGCGAACCGTCACCGCGCAGCAAATTGCCGGTTGTCGGAAAAACCGGCTTGCTGCAACGCCTGTTCGCTGCAATCCGCGGCGAAGCGCAGGTGCCGGCCAAGCCGTCCAACAGCAAGCAGGTTACGCCTGCACCACGCCCAGAGCGCAATCGCTCTGAATCACGCGATGAAGCGCCACGTGATCGCAATGAACCCAGACGTTCACGCGATCAGGAAGCCGGCGGTCAGCAGCGCAAGACTCGTGGCGGGCGCAAAAAGGACAAGCCTGAAACAGGTACTGCCGTCAACAAGCGTCCCGAGGACGCCGAGCGCAGCAACCGACAGCCCAAAGAACGCACCACAGCACAGGGAAAACCCCAGCCGAGCGTAGCCGCTGTTCACGCAGAGGCGAGCAGCCCAGCAAAGCCGGAACCCGTGAGTGACCGCGAAACCAGGGTCGTTGCCGTAGCCGCCGCCGCAACGCCGCTGACCGTCAATAACCCAGCGGCCCAGGCCGTGTCCGCAGACAGCGTTGCCGCATCGTCGATTACCGCTGACTCGGCACCCGATGAGAATCCGGAAAGCGCGGAAAGCACGACACCGCGTCGTCGTCGTGGCCGTCGCGGTGGCCGTCGCCGTCGCAAGAATGACGGCAGCGAAGGTAACGTCGAGCCCGGCACGACACCGGATCAGCAGCCGCTGGACTTTGCTGACAAGGGTGCTGGCAATCACGCATCAGGTGAAGCCCCGCGTGTCGAAACCCCGCGTGTCGAAGCGCCTCGCGTTGAAGCGCCTCGCGTTGAAGCACCGCGTGTCGAAACCCCGCGTGTCGAAACCCCGCGTGTCGAAACCCCGCGTGTCGAAACCCCGCGTGTCGAAGCGCCGCGTGTTGAAGCACCGCGTGTCGAAGCAACGCGTGTCGAAGCACCGCGTGTTGAAGCACCGCGTGTCGATACCCCGCGTGTTGAAGCACCGCGTGTTGAGGCACCGCGTGTAGAAGCGCCGCGTGTCGAAGCACCGCGTGTAGAAGCGCCGCGTGTCGAAGCACCGCGTGTCGAAGCACCGCGTGTTGAAGCACCGCGTGTAGAAGCACCGCGTGTCGAAGCACCGCGTGTCGAAGCACCGCGTGTCGAAGCACCGCGTGTCGAAGCGCCGCGTGTCGAAGCACCGCGTGTCGAAGCGCCGCCTGTCGAAGCGCCGCCTGTCGAAGCACCGCGTGTTGAAGCGCCGCGTGTTGAAGCGCCGCGTGTCGAAGCACCGCGTGTTGAAGCACCGCGTGTTGAAGCGCCGCGTGTTGAAGCACCGCGTGTCGAAGCACCGCACATGGCGACCACTGACCCATCGAAGTCGGAATCGTCAAACGGCTGAACAAAACCATGTAGCCTGGGTTAGCGCGCAGCGCGTAACCCGGGACCACCGTACTGCCAAGCAGAAGCCTCAAGAATCACGACATTGCCCGCCGCCACGGCGGGTAATGTCGGCTCGAAAGAGGCTCACACCACACGCACCATCAATCCGCCCAGTTTCCCGGCCTGGTAGCCCACTCGCCGTTCTGCGATGTTCGCATCGCTGCAACACTACCCAGGACGGCCCATGCCGGACTACACCACTCGCCTGCTTACGGTTCGCCTCGGCGGCCATGACTTCCGCATTCGTGCGCTAAGTGATCGCCAGCAATTCGCCGACCCCGACCACCTCGCCGAACGCGCCGGCATATCTTCGGCGCAATGGTGTTTGTTCGGGCAAGTGTGGCCAGCGGGCCGTCTACTGGCGCAGACCATGAGCCACTACATCATCGCGGGTAAACGCATCCTCGAAATTGGTTGCGGCCTGGGCTTGGCCAGCCTGGTTTTGCAACGCCGCCACGCCAATATCACCGCCAGCGATCATCATCCCCTGGCAGAGTCCTTCCTCAACCACAATGCCGCGCTCAATGGCCTGGACACGATGATTTATCGCGACTTGCCATGGGCCCATGCCAACCATCCGTTACCGCTGTATGACCTGATTATCGGCAGTGACATCCTGTACGAACGCGGCCACGCCGACCTGCTGGCAGTGCTGGTGCAACGCCATGGCACTGCCGACGGCGAGGTGCTGATCACCGACCCCGGGCGCGGCAACAGCAGCGCATTCACCCGCAAAATGGCGGCGCAGGGTTATACCGTCACTGAGCAACGCAGCGCACTCGACGATGACGATAAACCGCCCTACCGTGGCCGCCTGCTGAGCTATCGTCACGCTTGAGCCATCATGACCCATTCCGAATGCGCGCAACCAGTTGCGGCGACGTATTCATCACCGATACGCAAACATGCATCGGTACTCGGCAAGCGTGCCGTCATTTCGGCCCGAGCAGAAACCACAAGATCACGCCCAGCACCGGCAGCACCAGGATCAACACCGTCCACAACACTTTGGTGCCGGTCGAGGCGCGGCTTCCCAGTACCTTGATGATTGCGTAGACCACCGCGATCAGCCACAGCAACCCGAAGAAACCACCCGTTTGAATGTTCATGCTCATTGCAACTCCTCGTCACCAATGCAGCGCTTCGCAATCTTTGGACTGATCGCGGTATGACCGATGTGCCGACTCTCATTCACCGTAAACTCCAATGGCTGTTGCCTGCAAGCACAGCACTACGTTTGAATAGTCCGTCAGTGCAATACGCAACACTCCCTCTGGTACCGAATAGTTGGCAAATGCATACACGGCTACCGCCATTTCGTAATTGCGGGGCAGGGCTACATCAAATCCCGCGCTTGCAGGAGGATCCTGCACGACACCATGGATATCTGCTTGGCCAACGCGCTTTTCAGCGCCGCACGCTGGCGAAACCAGTCTGACCCGGTACTGGGCAGAGTGGCGTCCGCCGTGCCGGTGAACACCACCACCCCGAAATTGGCACCCGCTTCGGCAGACACGGCCACGCTCGCAGCGATGCATGTGGCGTGCGTGAATCAAAAACGCTGCCACAGCCGCCGAGCAGCGTCAGGCTTGATAACAGGAAAAACCCACGGATGACATGCATGCCCCCTACAACGTCATAAGGCAAGCCAACCGGCCGCGCCAATGGCTACGGATTGTCGTTACCAAGGCCGGTGTCGCGTTTGCGCGCCACGCCGTCGCCGACACGCGTCACACAGCCTGGGCGGCTGGCAATACGCGCCAACGCAAATGTGCCCGTGCGGCCATCATCGAAGTTGTATTGAACCGAGCCGTGGTCGCAGTCGCTGAACGTGACTGTCACCTGCCCAATTTTGCGGGTCGAAACCGGCGCCGGGTCGTCAAATCGACCACCGGTGGTAAGAAACGCGTCCAGTGTCGCGGTGTCGCCCTGAAACGTGCCCTGCGCGGTCATCCACGCGTGCTCGTCGCCCGGACGCTCAGTGGGGCCATCGGTGCCATAGGTAAACCAGCCGAGAAAAAACTTGCCGGCCTCGGCAACCACATCGACAAACATGCCCTGGCCAAGAGTCTCGGTGTTGGTCCACGCACCGTTCAGGCCTTCACTGATAGCGAAATCCGGCTGTGCATCCAGTTCCGCAACCACCGAATATTTCCACAAGCACATCTCCCCTCCGGTATTCGCGATGAAGGCCTGTACATCCTGTTCAACGAATGTGGGCCAGCCGTCGCACAACTCAATGGCGAAATCCCCAAAACCACCGAATCCAATGACGTGCCAAGACCAGGCTGGTGTACCTGCTCCCCTGACGTCGCGGTTGAATCCATCACCACCTACCGCAATGGTAACCGTCGCAATGGAGCCGACGCCGCTGTCGGGGCCTTCGGCAATTCGCCGTCTGGCATCGGCAATGTCCTCGGGACGGGACAACGGCAACAGATACGAGTCACCGTGTGCAATTTGGATGATGGGATTCTCCGCGACCACGAACCAGACCGTCTCCTGTGCGGCTACAGGCGATCCAGCCAGCAGAAAAACTACGGCAACGACGACACCTGTAAAGATACGCATGGCACCACCTCATCGCCCAGGCAACCGCGTCGGAATATATGCTTTCCCATGATTCAGCACAATGACTACGGCTTAACGTGACTACGGCGTAACGTGCCGACAACCTCATCGCGTTGTAACCTGTCCAGGTTCGATACCCGCAGGCCGCCGCTAATGAACCGCAACCGCGAACGCAACAACAAGCGCGCCGGTGGTCACGGCTTGTTTTGATGGCAAGGTGCGGGCGTTGTTGACACTGGCCGGCAATTTCGGTGTCGGTGTACCCGCTTCAGCGCGCGTGCTCGCCGTGCTGAAGCGCTGCCGGATTAATCACACATAGCAGCAAGCTCAACCGCACCCATTGCCGCCCCGGCCAGGCCGGCTTGCGGCTACCCACCCTCTCGCGCACCTCGGAACGACGCCACATTGCACTGAGTGCTGTTCATTGCCGGACGCTACCCGTCCAATTTTGGACAAATTAGCGACCGATCCGAACGCAGACAACTGATTACATTATAAAAACATAATTGGCACGCCAATTGCTAATGTCAGTCGGAATGGTGGTCGCGATCCCGCGACGCAAAACCGACTGGGGAAACCTGTGGCAATTACCGACTGGAAATCCGATCTAAATCTGGCCGTACGGTCACTGTGGCGATCACCGGGCTTCACGATCATCGCCATCGGCATGCTCAGCCTGGCGATTGGCGTAACCACCGGCTTGTTCAACGTGGTCAACACCGTGCTAATGAAGCCGTTACCTTTCGCCCAGCCCGAGCGCCTGATCGACATAACCGCCTCGGCGCCTGGCTCGCAATTCCCCACAGAGTTCGATCCTGCGCCCGAGTTCTACATCCACTTTCGCGAACACTCCAAGCTGATTGAAAACATCTCGACATACAACTCCTTCACCAACACACTGCGAGTCGGCGACCGCGTGGAACGGATTCGCATGTCTACCCCGACGCCCTCACTGTTCGCCACCCTTGGCGTCAACCCCTTGATCGGGCGACTACCCAGCACAACCGATGGCCAGAACACGGTATTGATCAGTGACGATCTCTGGGAAAGCTGGTTCAACCGCGACCCGGACATCCTCGGAAAAACCTTGGATCTGTTTGACCAAAAGCTGGAAATCATCGCCGTCATGGCGCCTTCGTTCCGCTTCCCGCGCCCCGACACGTTGCTTTGGATTCCCTTTGAAATAAATGCCAGCGATATCGAGTCAGTTGGCGATTTCGATACTCCAATGGTGGCGCGCTTGAAGCCGGGCGTGAGTATGCAAGCGCTCGCCAGCGAGCTCGACCAGCTTGCCCGGCAATTACCGGCGCGGTTTGGAGGATCACCCGATTACACCCGACTGATCAGTCAATACCAGTCGGTACTGCGGCCACTGACTGAACGACTGCTTGGCCCGTTCGCGCAGCCCCTGTGGATACTGTTGGGCGCAGCTGGGCTGGTGCTTCTAATCGCATGCGCCAATGTCACAAGCCTCTTGTTGGTGCGCACCGAGTTGCGGCAGCGCGAGATGGCGGTGCGTAGCGCCCTCGGCGCCGGTCGGCGCCAGTTGTTTCGTTTACATCAGGCAGAGACGACATTGATTGCGGTGCTCGCTGGCGCCATCGCTGTGCTGCTGGCGGTGTTGATGGTGCCAGTGATGGTCAGGCTGGCGCCATCAGGAATACCACGCCTTGATCAAGTTGGTCTCGACCCGGCGATGCTGGGGTTCGCCTTCATCGCGGCATTGGCATCAGCGGCCATTTGCGGCCTGATTCCGGCACTGCGCGCCGCGACGCCCGATCTGGCACGTCTGCGCGATGGCGGACGCAGCATGACTGGACGCCAGCATTGGCCCAGACAGGCGCTGGTGGCCGGCCAGACCGCGCTGGCCGTTGTCCTGCTGATCGGGTCCGGGCTGCTGCTACGCACCGTTTTCGAACTGAGAATGGTCGATCCAGGTTACGACAGCAAAAATGTGTTCACCTTCCAGATCGCGCCCGAGCGTACCGAGCTCAGCGATCCTCAATCGTACGCGCGCTTCCACCTGCGCTTTCTCGAACGTCTGAACATGCTTCCCGGCGTGCAGTCGGTCGGCCTGATCGAGAACGTGCCGCTCAATGAAAGCACCGCAACCGTATCAGTGCGCACCGAGGGTATCGGTGCCACCTCGGAAGAGGGGGTATTGGTCAAGTACACCTACTCGGCCGGTGACTATTTCCGCACCATGGGCATCGCCCTGATTCAGGGGCGCAACTTCGATGCCAACGACCATGAAACCACTCGCGGCAATGTCGTGATCAGCCAATCGGTTGCCGCCCGACTCTGGCCCGGCCGCGATCCGCTAGGCCAACGCCTACGCCGCACGGGACAGGTGGAATGGGAGACCGTCATTGGCGTAGTCGAAGACGTGCGGCAGGATGGGCTTGCCAGCGAGCCGGAGGCGCTGCTTTACTTGCCTCTGGTAGGGCCGACTCCGGAGCTTAGCCGCCCGCTCGGATCGCCAGCTTACGTTGTCAAATCCACACGTGCCGAAACCATCGCGGCCGATGTCCGAGCGCTTGTTCGCGAAGTGGCTCCGGAAGCACCGATGTACCGCGAGTTCACGCTCGCTGGGCTGGTGCGTGATTCGACCGCGCAAGTGACTTTTACCCTACTTACCCTGAGCCTTGCCGCAGGGCTTGCCCTACTGCTGGGGGCAATCGGGCTGTACGGCGTGTTGTCCTATATCGTCGCCGAACGCACGCGTGAGATCGGCATACGCATGGCACTGGGCGCACGCGCGAAACATATCCGGATGATGGTAGTGGCACAAGGCGCGCGAGTTGTCACCGCAGGTGCGCTGATCGGCATCGTCATAGCCACACTTTTTTCGAATGTGCTCGACAGCCTGCTATTCCGCGTGCAGCCACGCGACCTCACCACCTTCATCGTCATGCCGATGGCGATGCTCGCGATCGGAATTCTGGCCAGCTACCTGCCGGCGCGAAAGGCTTCGAACGTCGACCCGATCATCTCGTTACGCAGGGAGTAGACATCCCAACCGACATCACCGATGGCCAAGGCTGGCCAAGTCCTGGATCGCGCTCGCGCACCAGGCAACGACACCGCGTTGTAACCTGTCCAGGTTCGATACCCGCAGGCCGCCGCTAATGAACCGCAAATCCATCCGTAACCAAAACCCCGCTGGCGGCCGTGGCTCGATCAGCGGCAGCGTGCGCGCGTTTGCACAGCAGCAGATCCCGCTCAAGCTGCTCGGCGCGTTTGCACACGCCAACAAGCTTCCCGGTGGTTTCGATTGCCCCGGCTGCGCATTCCCCGACAAGGCCGGCAAACCGATGCTGGATAGTTGTGAGCAGGGCCAGAAAGCGATCGCCTGGGAGATGACGCGCAAGGCAGTGGGTTCTGAGTTCTTCGATGGCAAGACCCCGGCGCAATTGCAGGCACTGGGCGATTTTGATCTGGAGTTCCAGGGCCGGCTGACCACGCCGGTGCTATACGAAAAGGCCAGCGGCAGCTTCCGTGCAATTGACTGGGATGAAGCCTACGCCGTGGCCGTGCGCGAGCTCTCGGCGCTGGCGCCGGAATCCGTTGCGTTCTATGCCTCCGGCCGCAGCAGCAACGAAGCCGCGTTTTTGTGGCAACTGGCCGCGCGCGCTTACGGCAGCCCCAACTTGCCCGACTCCTCCAACTTCTGCCACGAGCCATCGGGTTACGCACTCAAGCACAGCATCGGCATCGGCAAGGGCACCTGCTCGCTGGAAGACTTCGAGCAGGCCGACCTGTTCATCGTCATCGGCCAGAACCCGGCCAGCAATCACCCACGGATGATGGCGGCGCTGTATGACGCCAAACAACGCGGCGCCACGGTGCTGGCGATCAACCCGCTGCGCGAGCGTGGCTTCAGTCATTTTTCCGACCCGAAAAACGTGGGCGAGCTGTTGCGCAATCAAGGCATCGCGGTCGCCGATGAAATCTATCAAGTACAAATTGGCGGCGATCTGGCCGCGCTCAAAGGCGTGATGAAGGCACTGCTGGAAAGCGAACGCGCGGCACCGGGCACGGTGTTCGATCACGCCTTCATCGCCGCGCATACCGAAGGCCTGGACGCGCTGCTCGCCGACCTCGACGCTTGCGAATGGAATGACCTGACCACGCGCTCGGGCCTCGATGAGGCGCAACTGCGCGACATCGCCCGCCGCTATGCTGCGGCACCGGCAACGATGATCACCTGGTGCATGGGCCTCACCCATCATCCCGACGCAGTGGCAACGATCCAGCAGGTGGTGAACCTGGCCCTGCTGCGCGGCAATATCGGCCGCCCCGGTGCCGGCGTGGTGCCGGTACGCGGCCATTCCAACGTGCAGGGCGACCGCACCATGGGCGCCACCTCCACGGTGTCGAAAGCGTGGCTGGACAATCTGGAAACCACCTTTCCCGGCCTGACGGTGTGCCGCGATGCCGGCCGTGATGCCGCTGGCGTGCTTGAGGGTCTGTTCGACGGCAAGGTGCAGGCGCTGTTGTCACTGGGCGGCAACTTTGCTGTCGCCGCACCCGACGCGCCGCGCGTGCAGGCAGCGCTGGAGCGCTGCCAGTTCACCCTGCACATCGCTACCAAACTCAACCGCAGCCACTGCCATCCCGGCCGGGTCGGCTTGCTGCTGCCCACCCTCGGGCGCACCGACAAGGATCTGCGCCAGGGCGGTGAGCAGTGCATTTCCACCGAGGATTCGATGAGCAACGTGCGTGCCTCGCACGGCATCCAGGCACCGATCACCGAACATCAACGCAGTGAACCGGCGATCGTGGCGCAACTGGCGCATGCGCTGGGCTGCGCCCCGGCGGTGCCGTGGCTGGAACTGGCGGACGACTACGCCGCCCTGCGCGAGCGCATCGAGCACTGTCAGCATGGCGTCACCCCCGGCTTCAAGGATTACAACCACAAGCTCGCCGCCAACGGCCGATTCACCCTGCCCAACGCCGCCGCACAGCGCCGCTGGAACACCGCCAACGGCAAGGCCCGCTTCATCGCGCACCCGCTACGCGACGACAGCCCCGTGGCACTGGCGCGCAAGCAACACGGCGATGCCGTGCTCACCTTGATGACGATCCGCGCCCACGACCAGTTCAACACCACTGTGTACAGCGCCGATGATCGTTACCGCGACGTGCGCGGTGATCGCCGTGTGCTGTTCATGCACGCCAATGACCTCGCCGCACGCGGCCTTGGCGATGGCGACAAGGTCGATATCGAAACCCTCGTCGATGATGGCCACGTGCGACGTGTCAGCGGCTTCAGTGCCCACGCCTGTGACATCGCCCGGGGCTGCGTCGCCGCCTACTTCCCCGAGGCCAGCGGCCTGATCGCTGCCGGCGTTTACGCGGCGCATACAAACACTCCGCTATACAAGGAGATGCCGGTGCGGGTGAGCGCGCATCGGAACCGTCTTGAGCACGATCCTCCGCTCCAAAAACCCGTTCCCGGACTAGCGGATTAGATGTGCGCCGCGCAGTTGCGCGTGATCCACTCGCACACCACTTTTTTACCGTTCGGCTTGTAGCGGCTCATGTGCGGAATGCCGAGCAGACAAGATCGTTTCCCGTTTGATAACCGAACCTCTGCCGATCGAAGTCTCCAGTTCCCATGTCCTGCGGGTACGGATTCGCGCTCCGCTGCTTGCAGCTTGTCGCGCAAAAAAGCATACGGTGAACGTGCTGAGTTGCCAAAACAGATAATCACGCTCGGGTTGACGATTTCGAGAATTTTTTCGTGGATCGGCCAATAACGATCGCCTTCTTTCTGGAATTCCAACCCGCCTGCATCATGCGTTTGTCGAAAAATCAGATTGCTGGCGCAGGTTTCCTCAAGCTTCCCGGCCAATGGGCTTACCTCCACCAACCATCGCACACGGTCCTGAAGCGGGGCCTGTCCCTCTTTATATGAACATCCACGTTGTTCCCATGCTTCATCGATATAGGCGTTGGATGTCTTGCCGGGCAACTCGTCGATCGCAGATTCCAGCGGCAACCCCTCATCTCCGCCGGGATTCAACCCAAGCAGATAGATGCGGCCAGGCTTCAGCGTGGCCGCCGCGCTGTAGAGAATGGAGCCACTTTTTGTGAGTTGATCCTCAAGGTGTCGCCTGCATAAATCGGCAATATATTCTGCGCTCATGGTGTTTCCTCTCAAGAAACAAAACTGTATGTCTTTGTTTTTTCTAGATCTTCAGACCCGCGTTTTGCGGACTTGGGAAGCTGATTAGTGTCGAACCTCAGCCAACTTTGCCCCTCTCCCCCCGGGAGAGGGGTTGGGGTGAGGGTTCAACGTAAGGGTGACGGTAATTTCCTTGCGCCGCACCCTCATCCGGCCCTTCGGGCCACCTTCTCCCTGTGGGAAAAGGATTCACAGCGCGTCACAGCTGAGGTTCGACACTAATCAGCTGGTGTTTTGCTTCTCGTGGTTTATTTTGAAATCATGTTGTCATACTGCAACGCGGCAAGGTGATGCCGATCACTTAGCGTCGCCCGCAGCGCAGGCGGCTCGTACACCACGACGTGTGGGCCGAAACCAAGCAGCCACCATTCGAGATGATCGTCATGCTCGACGGTTGCGGTAACTTCGACGCGTTCACCGTCCTCTACAACTTCCCAGGTTTGGTCACGCGACAACGGCGATTCAAGCAAGTGCTCGCCCGCCGCGCGGGTAAATCGAGCGACCAGCAATATCCTTCCGCTCGCACCAAGTGTAGTTCCGATGCCGTTGACGTACGCGGAAAAATCAAATCCCATTGGCTCGCGTCGGCGGTCTGCCAACAACGCCACCTTTGCCAGTCTATGCATCGCAAGCTGCCGCACATCCTGGTAGTCGAACACGGTGCAAACCAAATACAGCACTGGTCCGCGCGACAGCATCCCCAAGGGATGGATGCGTAGCTTCCTGGCCGAATTCTGACCTTTGCTCCGGTAATCCGCCTCGATACAAACACCCTGCGCAAGCGCGGATTGCACACGCCCCATGACCTCCGTTGAAATACGCGGCGGTATCAGCGCCATGGCGCTGGGTAACACCGCCGTGCGCCGATGCCAGTCGCGCCAGCCAGTTGCCATCAATCCACGTTCGGCGGACTCGAACACGGGCGCCAATTCGCGTTGCAAATTCTGCGGTAGAAAGTGATCCACATGAGCGCGTGCGAGCATCAACGCGACTGACTGCGCAGGGGTCAACCCGGGCATACAACAAAAGCTGGCATCTTTCATCCAGCTCCAGCCATACGGCTTGCTTCGCTCGTCTGCGGTTATCTCAAACATCAACGAGAGCGCATGCAGGTCGCGCTCAACGGTGCGCTTCGACACGGTGTAGCCCTGTTCGAGCAACGTGGAACACAACTCCGCCACTGTCGCGCGTGCCGGCCAGCGCGGGATGGCCCGCAGTGTGCTCAATTGCCGCATCAAGGCGTGATTGCTGTCCGTGCGCATCGTACCCACCCCACTGCTCGATCCCTGCCCATACTACCGATCTGTGCGACACCCGGTGTCGCACAGAGCACGACGATGGACTCATCTTGTTGCGGAGTCCAATCGTGGCCACACCGTCCGAATCTATCCTCCCTGATGCTCTGCCCTGCGCGGTCAACGGCCGCAGCATTGAAACGCTGTGGCTGTTACGGCTACTGGTGCGGACTGGCGCAACACGAATTCTCGAGGACACTCACGCCATTGGGACACGCAACCAACTGCTGAACAGGCTTGGCCTTGCAGGTTTCCCGGCGCGCCCTAACAAGGAACTGACTGACAGCCTGCGGATCCTGCTCAGCACAACGCTGAATCAGATGGAAGCACGGGTCGGGCGCTACGTGCTGCCGCGAGTGCTGGCATCCAACTTGTCATTGTTGGCCAGGCACTTTCCGCTTTCAGCAACCGAGCAAGAAGTATTGGCCTTCGCATTACTGCTGAAAACCAATCCACTACTCGCTTCAATCGCGCACGCGAGTGATCAGGGCATGTATACCCAAGAGGCGATGGAAGCGGTACTCAGACGTCGCGCCACAGCCGTACGCAATGCATTGGCCAAAGCGGGACGCCTGCAACGGGCCGGCTTGATGCGCATCGAATATGGCTGGCCATTGCCCAAGATGATGCAGATTGTTCATCACGGGCTGTTGATGCTGGTACGAACACGCGTGACCAAACTGGAAAAGTTATTGAACGGGGTTTTCTGTGAGGCGCCCGCAGCGACCCTGCAGACCACGGACTACACACACTTTCAGCCTCAGCTTGACGTTGCGATCGGTCTGATTCGTGACGCTGTTCAGCATCATCGTATTGGCGTCAACCTGTTGATCTATGGGCCACCGGGCACAGGCAAAACAGAGCTGAGCCGCACGCTTGCAAAGGCTGCGGGAGTAGCGTGTGCCAATGTGTCATCAAGCGGCGAGGGAGGTGAGCCTCTGGATAACGCGACCAGGCTCGCAAACACGGCCATCGCCCAGCGCATGCTTGAACGCCGACGCACGCTACTGGTGTTTGATGAAGTCGATGCGTTGTTCAACGATGGCAGCAGTTTCATCGGCAAACCATCGACTGCGGAAACCTCAAAATCATGGGTGAACGCGTTGCTTGAGGAGACACCCGTGCCGACGGTGTGGATTGCCAATCGCATCCATGGAATGGACCCAGCATTTTTGAGGCGATTCGATCTGGTCGCCAAATTGTCATCCCCGTCCTTGGACGGGCGCCTGAAGTTGCTCAAACGCACTGCCGACGGATTGTTGACCGAGAATCAGGCGCTTCGCATTGCCCGCTGCGGGACATTGACCCCGGCAGCAGTGACGCGAGCAGCCAACGTCGCTCGTCATGTTGCTTCAGTCGATATACCTGCTGCAATCGTGATGGAAACCGTTTTGAACGGCGTCTTGCGTGCACGCTGCGAGCCCACGGTGGCAAGATCCAACACACACCATTCGGGCAACTGCTATGACCCGACGTTATGCAATGCCGACCACGATCTGCTTGCTCTTGCAGACGGCCTGGCCCATACCGGCATTGGCCGTATCTGCCTATCCGGTCCGCCGGGTACAGGCAAGACTGCATTTGGGCACTGGTTATCGGAACGCTTGAATCGGCCGCTGCTTCTCAAGCGGGTATCGGATATTCAAAGCCCGCTGTTGGGTGTCATGGAGCAACAACTGGCAGATACGTTTGAAGAGTCGAGCCGCTCTGGCTCGATCCTGCAGATCGACGAGATCGACGGATTTTTGCGTGATCGCCGCGAGGCAAGGTATGGATGGGAGGTCACCCAGGTCAACGAATTTCTGACTCAGTTGGAGGCCTTCGACGGCATCTTCATCGGCACCACCAATCTGGCGCACGCACTGGACGCTGCGGCATTGCGTCGCTTTGATCTGCATGTCCGAATTTGCGCGATGCGGCTTGATCAGGTGATGGAGATGCTGAAAAGATGGCTGGCCGACGTTCAGATAGCCATGCCTGACAACCAGACACTAAAGAAGGCGCTTGACGAACTCGATGGGATTACGCCAGGTGATCTTGCCCAGTTGCAGCGACGTCACCGGATTGCTCCGGTGAGTTCTATCGCTGACGCGGTGACAATCCTTCGGCAAACCCTGAGAGAGAAAGGTCAGACCACGCGGAAAATCGGATTCGTTTAGTTGTACTGTCGTAATTACCAGCACCAACGAAAACGCGTAAGCTGTAAGCCCCGCCTGCTGGAGAGCCCCCATGACCTCACGCCTGAAGCACGCCACCCTCACGCTCGTCGCCGCCCTTGCCTTTGCGGCGCCGTCCTTTGCTGCGCTTAAGGTTGGCACTGCAGCACCCGATTTCAGCGCACCGGCCTACCTCGCCGGGGAACCGTTTACCTTCCAGCTCGCCGACGCGCTCAAGCACGGCCCGGTGGTGGTCTACTTCTTCCCGGCCGCGCACACCCCGGGCTGCAACATCGAGGCGCATTTGTTCTCCCAGGCAATCGATGAGTTCAAGGCACAGGGCGCCACGGTGATCGGCGTCACCGCCGGCAACACCGACGAGCTGGCCGATTTCTCGAAAGAGACCGAACACTGCGGTGGCAAGTTCGCAGTTGCGGCTGATGACGGCGCGAAGATCGCCAAGCAATACGACGCAACCCTCGCGATCAAGCCAAGCTTGTCGGATCGCACCTCCTACGTCATCGCAGCGGACGGCAGCATCGCGCACGTGTATTCGGCGATGAGTCCGCAGGGGCATGTCACCGAGACGCTCGCCGCAGTGAAGGTGCTCAAGAGTGCAAGCGGGATTTGACGGCGTTACGGTTCATTGAGACGACAAACCCAGGCTACAATACCGTGCGACGGCTGCCGCCGTTGTAGCCCGGGTTAGGCCATCCGGGCCGTAACCCGGGACCAACGTACACCTTGCGCAAACCGCAATCCATGATCCTGCGCGATGCGCTGACCGGTCATCACCGGCGTATTCGACCCTCGCCGCTACACGCTCACCTCACCCCGCCTGATCGCCAGCATCCCCCAACGCAAACTCAATCGCCGCGCACACCGCGGCCACTTGCGCGGCGTTGCACTGCTCCGGCGTGGCGCGCGGGCTGTCGGGATAGACCTCGGTGGTGGTGGTGTAGCGGGCATTGCTGACGCCGGCACACAGCCCAAGTTGCTTGAACGGATACAGGATGACACCGGGCGCCACCACCGGTGAACCGATGATCTCGCCGTTGGCGTCGGCCGGGGCGATGTGGGTGACCTTCGCCACCGCTGCGATCACCGCCTGCTGGAATGCGAGTTGCGGGTTTTCGCTATCGCCGACGCCATAGAAACCATCGGGAATCACGTCGGGCTCGAACGGCTTGCCATCGCGGGCGGCCAGTGCCGGGCGGAACTCGCTCTCATCGGTGTCGGTGGTTTCGTGCAAATCGATGTGCAAGAAGAAGCGATCGCGCAGCGGCGCGACCAGGCGCATCAACGCCGCCGATTCTTCCGCCGGGCTGTTCTCGCGAAACGACCGGTTCGGATCGATGGCCTGCGCATTCCAGCGATGACGTGCTGCTCGGCAAACCGCAAGGCGCCATGCACACCGCTGGTCTCGTAGCCATGCACGCCGCCGGTTACCAGCACACAGGGCCGTGCATCGCTCCAATCGCGACTGCGCAGCGCGAACAACGGATAGCTGTCCGGCGCGTAGTCCAATTGGCCGTATTGCACCGCATCGAAACGCGCACGCAGGCGCTCGATCACACTCAGCACATCATCGGCATAACTGCGTTGGCGGCGCTGAAGCGCCAGCCAGCCCGCGCGTTCGGCGGTGCCCCAAGGCTGGCCGGGTGTACCGATCGGGTAAGGAGATTGCGTGTTCATCGGAGGCTCGACTTTCGGAAAAACGAAAACTCTAGCATCCCGACGACATGCGGGAACATCCGATCACGCCGCTCGCAGCACACCGATGCCGTTGTGCGGATGGCTCGCCTACAGGCGATACACCCATCCCGGACGCGGCGGCTCGGGTACCGGCCACTCCGGGCACAGCGCCTCGACGACATCCATCAAATCGAGCCAATCGGCGATGGGATCGGCACTCGGTGGCAATGCCTGCGGCAGGCCACCATCAGCGACAAGGATCACTGGCGCGTCGCTGTCGATGTTGGCGTCAGGCTTGGTCAAGCAGTTTCTCCAGCAGTTCCACCCGTTCGAAGAGCGCAAAGTAACGCCGCACCTCGGACATGTCGAGCGTATGTACATTCGCTTTCAGCAAGGCTTCAATATCATCGAGATCGCGTGCCCGCGTCGGATCGTTGACCAAAGCCTGGAGCTTGAACGCGATCAGGCCCTCGGCACTGACGACGCGCAAACGGCCAAACGGAGTTCGGTGTTCAGGCGCCTCGGCCAGCAGGCGTAGCGCTTCTTGTCGTCGCGCGTACAGCACATCGAAGCCCTCATGGTCGCGAACGTAATTCGCAGCATCATCGCTGCGATGGACACAGCGATAGCCGAGCGCCAGCAACATCTCGTGCAATCGATCCGCATCTTGCGACTCAACCAGAAAACCGACATCACGAGTCGCCCTAACCACCCGATGCGACGCCAACGCCAGGCCACCGATCAGCGCCGGAGACGTGCGCAAGCGGCCGAACGCGGCCAGCGCTTCCTTGATCTGATCAGCGAGCTTGGACATGGCTTACATATTACGCCGAGAGGCACGGCGGTGGCCGAGGGGCGAAGCCGGACGCCCGGTGCAACTACCCCCGCCAATTCGCGTGGCTGTCCCAGAAGGCAACGCTGCGCTGGTAGGCCGCGCGATCCACCGCCACGCCGGAGCCGCCCTCTGCCACGCCGAGCGCATTGCGCATCATGGTGATCGGTGCCATCGGCATTTCCTCGGGCTCGGCGGTGTACATGCAGCCGACCACACCCCAGTCCGCCGTGATCGGCGTACCTTCCTTCAGCAATTGCTCGCGGCTGTAGAGGATCACGATCAGGTACTCCGCCACCGGTGGCTCCACGCCCTCGAACCAGCGCACCAGCACCGGCAGTTCATCGGATGAACGCGCCTCGTAGCCCGAACGCAGCAGGTGACGGTTGTGCTCGGTGATCGGCACCGCGAGGCAGCGCGTGGACGTCCAGTTGCGATGCACATGCAGCTTGCAGAACGGCGCATAGCCATCGAGCACCCGCAGCGGCGACACCGCATTCAGATGCCGCTCGAACTGCTCGGGTGTGATGTCCTGAATCGTGTTGCGGCGCGTCGTACGCGGAAACAGGCGGGTTCGGGCGAAGTCGGTGAGGATGATGGACATGGGTAGCAAGGCCAACGGCAAGCTGGACAGTGGTGACATTGTGCACCACCTCGCCAGATTGCCACTCCGGCACACGCGCAGCGCAATTTTCACTTTTGTGCGCGGCGATGTGTCAACCAAAGCGCATCTTGCGTTGTATAGGGGGTAGCGACCAACGGCTACGGGGCCGCGCGGCTCGCGAACATTTCTTCCTGAAAGAGGACTCAACCCATGTGGTCATTCCTGGTTTTTCTGGGCAGCGTGGCGGCGGCCATCGGCATCGCCGTGCTCGCGGTGATGGTTTCGAACACGTATCGGACCAAGGCCGAAAATGCGGGCCACGCCGGCATCATGGCGTACCTGCGTGCGGTGCCGTGCTCGGATGAGGACAAGCGCGACGCGGTCGATCTCACCCTCAAGGGGCTGATGATGTGCCTGGTCGGCCTGGTGTTTCCGCCGCTGCTGCTGATCGGCGTATTCCCGCTGTTCTACGGCGCGCGCAAGTTGCTGTATGCCCTGATGGGCCTTGGCCTGGTCAACGACGCCGAATCACCGGACGCGTGAACGTGCCGCCGCTTCGTGCTCCGGATGACACCGGTGACGCACTTCCGGCTGCCCCCTCGGCGGCCGAGGCGGAAACCGTGCGCTGTGCCGTGCACGCGCTGCGCAGCGGCGATCGCGAGGCATTCCGGACCTTGGTGCAGTTGTACCAGCAGCGGCTGTTTGCGCTGGTTGCAATGATGACCCGCCACCGCGCCGGCGCGGAGGAAGTGGTGCAGGACGCCTTCGTCAACGCCTACAGCCATCTCGATCGCTACGACGAGCGCCGTCCGTTCTACCCCTGGCTCGCCACCATCGCCGTGCGCTTGGCACAAACCTGGCTGCGCCGGCACGCGCGATTGGCACTGCGCGAAGGCACCGATCTCGATAGCGTCAGCGACACGCATCAGCCCACCACAGCAAGCGGCCCGTTGGGCGAACTGATCGTCGATGAAACCCGCCAAAGCCTGTGGCAATCGGTGGAGGCGCTCTCGCCGGGCGAACGCACCGTGGTCCTGCTCTACTATCATCAGGACATGGCGGTAAACGCGATCGCCAGCGAACTCGGCGTTACCGCGGGCACCGTCAAGACCCTGTTGTTTCGCGCTCGAAAACGGCTGCGAACCGCCCTGCAAGCCGCAGACGACAGCGATGTCGAGGAGAAAACCCCATGAACTGCAACCAAGCCCTTGCACTGATCGAGGCGTTGCCATTGGCCGCGCTCACCCCCGCACAGCGGGCCGCCATCGAGCGCCATGCGCGCGACTGCAACGCGTGCCGAAGCGCCCTTGCCGATGCACAACAGTTCGACACGCAGTTGCACAACATGCCCGAACCGGCAGCGCCGGCCGGCCTCGAAGCGGCGATCATGCAGCGCGTTGCACAAATCGATGCCGCCCGTGCGCCGGTGCCGCGCACCACCACGGCAATCGCCGTCAGCCAGAATCAAATCGAACAGCGCATTCGCATGGCTACCCGTGGCGGTGCCGTGCTGGCGCTGTCGTCACAGATGTATGCCCTGTTCGCTGGCGAAGCGACGATCAGCTTCGCCGGCTCACTGATCAGGGGCGGCATGCAGGGCCTGATTGCCTTGCCACCGGCACAGCCGAGCACCCTGTTCCTCGCCGCTGGCGTGGTCGTCTATCTCGCCGGGATGTTTGCGTCGGTGGACAAGATAGGGACGCGGCTGCGTTCGTGATTGGAAGAAGCGCGGGTCACCTGCCTACCGCCAGATGAAAAGTGGGCCTTTCGACATCCGCACACGGATCAGTTCGGGGCTCCGAACTGCGCACGCACGCAGGATACGGCGCTTTGTCGAGTTGAAGGGGTACTCACTCGATTCATGCCCGCCTCCCGCTTAGCACGAAAATTTGACTCTGCCCCCGAATCTGTTACCAGCCGTGAACCGCCCCGGGATTTGAGGAGGCTCCAACTCTTGAGAGAATGGAGCCATGAACAAGTCTACGAAGTTTTCCCCTGAGGTTCGCGAGCGCGCGG
>PGZE01000076.1 GCA_002840015.1 Gammaproteobacteria bacterium HGW-Gammaproteobacteria-2
AACGTCGGTCGAGGCGGCGTTGATGGAGTCGATCAACAAGAGCGACGAAAACCTTGGTCAGAAGCTACAAGAGCTGATGTTTGTATTTGATGACTTGTCGCGTCTGGATGACCGAAGTATGCAAACCTTGTTGCGCGAAGTGTCATCGGACAACTTGGTGATTGCATTGAAAGGTGCTGACACCGTGTTGCGCGACAAGATTTTCGCCAATATGTCCAAGCGTGCGGCAGAAATGTTGCGTGACGATCTTGAGGTGAAGGGGCCGGTTAAGCTTAGCGAGGTCGATGGCGCACAAAAGGAAATTCTGCTGATCGCCAGACGCCTTGGCGATTCCGGCCAGATCAGTCTTGGCGGTGGTGGCGAAGAATATGTCTAATTCCTTTGGCCGTGATGAGCTGAGCGAAGCTTCGCGCTGGCAATTGCCGGAGTTCGAATCACCCGCCTCGGCAAAGCGTCCGCGTACGACGGCGAGCGTACATCACTTGCAGGATCTGGAAGCGCAAGCGCGCGAAGAAGGTCATGCACAAGGGCTTCTGGAAGGGCAGGCAGCGGCAAAGCTGGAACTGTCACGGCAGGTTGCAAACTTGACCGGGATACTCAATGCGCTGGCCAAGCCGCTCGACGATGTGGATATCGAGATTGAACAGGACATCGCCCATCTGGCGATGGCGGTGGCACGGCAGTTGATTCGGCGCGAGCTCAAGACCTCGCCCGATGAAGTGATCGCTTCGGTGCGCGAGGCATTGGCCGCATTGCCTGCGGCGGCACGCGAGGTACGCGTCTCGGTGCATCCCGACGACGCATCGCTGATTCGCAGTCATCTGGGTGAATCTCATGCAGCGAGCTCGTGGCAGTTGCTGGATGATCCGCTGGTATCGCGTGGCGGTTGTTTGATTCAGACGGAACATTCGCGCATCGATGCCAGTGTGGAAACGCGGCTCGCACGTGTCGTTGGCGCTGTACTTGGTGGCCAGCGGCTTGCGGACGAAAAGCCGGAGTCTGAGAATATCGCTATGGATCAAGCGAAGGCGGTGGATGGTGACTGAGGTGATCGCCCCTCGTCGCGCGCATCGTCGCAAGGCGTGGCGCGAGCGGCTGGGTGAGCGCACGCGCATTGCCAATGAGCGCATACCGCTGGTCGCAGAAGGCATGTTGACGCGTGTTGTTGGATTAGCGCTGGAAGCGGTGGGATGCGAGGCCGCCATGGGTGGCCGCTGCGTGGTGGCGGGTGCCAACGGTCGTGAACTGGAAACCGAAGTGGTCGGATTTTCCGGTGATCGTCTGTTCTTGATGCCGGTCGGCGATGTGCAGGGCATCATTCCCAATTCGCGGGTGATCCCACGGCCAGGACATTCCGAGATCGCGGTTGGTGACGCGTTGCTCGGGCGTGTAATCGATGCCAGCGGCAATCCGTTGGACGGCCGTGGCACGTTGCGTTGTGACGCGCGGATTGCATTGTCCGGTGCGCCTATCAACCCAATGGACCGGCACCCGATCAGCGAACCTATTGATGTGGGTGTGCGTTCGATCAACGCCATCATGACCGTCGGTAGAGGTCAACGCATGGGCCTGATCGCGGGCAGCGGTGTCGGTAAAAGCACGCTGCTCGGCATGATGACTCGCTATACCGATGCCGACGTCATCGTGGTTGGGCTGATCGGTGAACGCGGCCGCGAGGTGAAGGAGTTTATTGAGCATACGCTGGGCGAGAGCGGGCGAAAGCGCGCCGTAGTGGTTGCTGCGCCAGCCGATAGCCCGCCGCTGTCGCGCTTGCGCGGTGCCTGGGTGGCAACGGCCATAGCCGAGTATTTTCGTGATCGTGGGCAGAAGGTGTTGCTGCTGATGGATTCGCTGACCCGCTTTGCGCAGGCACAGCGCGAGATTGCGCTTGCCATTGGCGAACCGCCGGCCACCAAAGGCTATCCGCCATCAGTGTTTGCGCGCTTGCCGGCGCTGATCGAACGGGCCGGCAATGATGCCAGTGGCCGTGGCTCGATCACCGCCATCTATACCGTGTTGACCGAGGGCGATGATTACCGTCACGATCCTATCGCCGATGCAGCGCGCGCCATCCTCGATGGGCAGGTGGTGTTGTCGCGTGATCTGGCCGAAGCCGCTCATTTCCCAGCGATTGATCTGGAAGGCTCGGTCAGCCGTGCGATGGATTCCATCGTGTCCAAGCAACATCTGCAATCGGCGCAGCGCATGCGTCAGTTGTACTCGGCCTATCGTCAGCAACGCGATCTGATCGCTGTTGGCGCGTATCAGAAGGGCAGTGACCCGCGTGTGGACGAAGCGATTGCGCGTTGGCCGGAAATCTCGGCTTTTTTGCAACAGAGCGTCGATCAACGAGCAGGGCTTGCCGATTCGCTAAGCCAGCTTGACCAGGTGCTTGCGGGTGCTGCGGGGCTGCGTAAATGACACGTCGTACACAAACCATGCGGCATGTGTCACAGCTTGCTGATGACTCGGCGGATACCGCTATGCAGGAATTGGCGCACAAACAGCAGGCATTGACCGAAGGCGAAGCGCAATTGGCCGAACTGCATTTGTTTCAGCGCGAGTACCAGCACGGTGCCGAACGCGGCGTGCATAGCATGAGCGAACTGCTCAATCGTCAGCAGTTCCTGCAACGCATCAACGATGCGATTGGGTTTCAGCAACGTCTGGTCGAACAACTGCGCGAAGCGGTTGTGGTTCAGCGACAGGTCTGGTTGCAGGCGCGCAATCGCGCCAAGGCGCTGGGTGGTGTTGCTCAGCATCTGCAAGCCGATGATGATCGCGCTGATGAACGCAAGGAGCAGCGCGATGCCGATGAACGCTCGCTGCGCCAAAACAGCAAAAAGCACTGGGATCAGGCGTGAGATAGAGCCGGGACTCGGGACTCGGGAAAGACAAAACGAAAGTGTAGTTTGCACAACGAGCACTGTCGCGAAGCGAGCGAAATCCAGCAAACGCCGAACCCCATGTTTCGAGCCGCATCTATCTGGCACGGATCATGCTTTTGTGTATTCAGTATCCCGGTAAAGGTGGCTTGCGCCATGATCAATGTTTCGGTTGCTACGATTGCTTCACCTACTGGTGTCAGTGGCACCGATGCTGCTACATCGGCATCCGGCAATAACGCATCATCCGCAGCAGGGCAAAGCGCCTTTCAGGCATTGCTTGCACCGAAGATTGCGGCAGGCGATGTTGCCGCATCGGAGGCGTCGTCACCGAGCGATGCGGTTACTGGGCTGGAACTGGCCGGCATACAGGCGCAACACAAGGATGGAGCGGCAGATGCCGACGGCAAGGATTTGCCGGTTGTGGACTCGTCGCTGATTTTGATTGCAGCAGGTGCAGTGACGGATACGCAGCGAGGTGATACGGCATCGGTCAGTGGACCGGGGACGCTTCGCTCCGGCATGCAGCAAATGGCGAACGATGACGCCGAGGTCAATCCGCCATTGCTCACGCTTGACGATGGCTTGCCGACCAGCAGCGATCTGGAGCGATTCAATAGCGGCCCGCATCGCTTGCCCGGACTGGCTCTGCTCACCTCGGCAGCGTCATTGCTGGCGCCGCCAGGCGTGGCCAACGGCCATACACCGCTTTTACAATCTGCGGTCGGTGACTTGCGCGAGGCAACACCCACGTTGCCAATCGATCTGGTCGACGGTGAGGCACCAAACGCGTATCTGGATCGTCTCAGCACTGGCCCGCATCGCCTCCCTGCCAGCGCTATGGCAGCGTTCGGCGCGGCGCAGTTGTTGAAACTCGCTGATGCAAACGCTCGCCCATCAACAGGAAGCGTAGCCGAGCTGACGCGCGGCGCGGTCGATATCGGACTCAACCCCGCGCTGACACAAGGCGTTGCCGCACCGGCAAGTGCGGCGAGTGCGACTGCGACTGGATTTGGCCAGTCGCCAGGAAGTGCAGCATGGGGACAGGCGCTGGATCAGCAGGTCATGTTGATGTTGAACCGTGGCGCTCAGGAAGCACGCATCCGCCTGCATCCACAAGAGATGGGGCAACTGGATATCCGTCTCTCGATGGGCGGTGATCGCGTTGATCTCAATTTTTCGGTACAACACGCTGCGGTAGCCGGTGCGTTGCAGCAGCATATGCCGCAATTGACGCAGATGCTGGCAGATCAGGGCCTGTCATTGGGCCAGGCATCGGTGTCACACGATCAGGCGCAGTCAGGCAATAGCACTGGTCAGAACG
>PGZE01000077.1 GCA_002840015.1 Gammaproteobacteria bacterium HGW-Gammaproteobacteria-2
GCCGGGAAAGCCGACAATGAAATCCGAGCTGATGCTGATGCCGGGCTTGGCTTCGCGCAGCTTGCGGAGTTTCGCCTTGTATTCGAGTGCGGTGTGGCCACGCTTCATCGCGGTGAGCACGCGGTCGGAGCCGGACTGCACCGGCAGGTGCAAATAACTGGCCAACTGCGGTACATCGCGGTGTGCCTCGATCAGGCTGTCGCTGAACTCGATCGGATGCGAGGTGGTGTAGCGGATGCGGCCGATGCCGGGGATCTGCGCAATGGCGCGGATCAGCAGCGCCAGATCGGCGATGCCGGTGTCGCTCCCGCTGTCATCGGCCATGGCGCCACGATAGGCATTCACATTCTGGCCCAGCAGGTTGACTTCGCGCACGCCCTGTTCGGCCAGTTGCGCCACTTCCAGCAACACGTCGTCGAACGGCCGGCTGACTTCCTCGCCGCGGGTGTAGGGCACCACGCAGAACGAGCAGTATTTCGAGCAACCTTCCATGATCGAGACAAAGGCGGTGGGGCCTTCGGCGCGCGGCTCGGGTAGGCGGTCGAACTTTTCGATCTCGGGGAAGCTGATGTCCACCTGTGGTTTGCCGCTGGCGCGTCGTGCATCGATCATTGCCGGCAACCGGTGCAGCGTTTGCGGGCCGAACACCAGATCGACATACGGCGCGCGCTGCAGGATCGCTTCGCCCTCCTGCGAGGCGACGCAGCCGCCGACGCCGATGATCACCTGATCGTTTTTCTTCTTGATCGGCTTCCAGCGGCCAAGCTGGGAAAACACCTTTTCCTGCGCCTTCTCGCGGATCGAGCAGGTGTTGATCAGGATCACGTCGGCTTCGCTCTCGTCGAGCGTGAGTTCGAGCCCGTGTTCAGCGCCGAGTACGGCGGCCATCTTGTCCGAGTCGTACTCGTTCATCTGGCAGCCGTGGGTCTTGATGAACAATTTGCCTGCAGCCGGTTTGCCGCTGGCTGGCGCGGCTGTTGCGGTTGCGGCGGTGTCGGTGGAAGGCGCGAACAGGTCGGCGGTCCCGGTCATGGCGATTATTCCGATTACACTCGCGCTTATGCGGGGTTACTACGCCTTTGTAATGTTGATACTGATGTCTGCGCCAGCGGCAGCGGGCGCGCTGTACCGTTGTGATGGTGCCGATGGCAGCCGCAGTTATTCCAACCGCACGCCGGCCAAGGGCGAGAACTGTACGTTGGTGAGTTCATTTGCCAACGCGCCAGCCCCAGTGCCGGCCCGCACTAACACTGACACGCCGGCTGTCGAGTTTCGCTCGGCACCCTCTGGCGCGGCTCTACCTGCGGCTTCTGGTGCAAAAGGGGCACGGGTAACGCGTGGCGCAGTCTATCGCTATGAAACCGATGGCATCACCCATTACACCAATGTGCGGCCCAGCGACGCGCGCAAGGCCAAGGTGTTGTTCGCCTACATCGAAACCTGTTTCGCCTGTGCGGCGAGCGAACTGGATTTTTCCCGGGTGGCGCTGAACACCTCGGCTTTTCGCAGCGAAGTGGCTGCGGCGGTACAGGAATATGCCGTTGATGAAGCATTGGTGCGCGCGGTGATTCATGCGGAAAGTGCTTTCAATCCCAACGCGGTGTCGCATAAGGGCGCGCAGGGTTTGATGCAGTTGATGCCGGCGACCGCCAGCCGCTTTGGTGTCGAAGACCCGTTTACTGCCGACCAGAATATCCGTGGCGGAGTTGCTTATCTGGCCTGGTTGCTCAAACGCTTCGATGGCGATCAGCGCCTGGCCACGGCCGCTTACAACGCGGGCGAAGGCGCGGTTGAACGCAATGGCGGGGTGCCGCCCTATCAGGAAACCCTGCGTTACGTGGATCGCGTGGCGGTACTTGCACAGCGCTATCGCGGTGCGCTCGCCGGGGGCTGAGTCGTTGCTGCGGGGCGGCGGGCGAGGGTGATATCAAGATTGAACGGCACGCCGGCACGTTCGCCCTGCAAGCTGACGCGGCTTCCAGGCGCCATTGCCGCCTCGCGTTGACCCAGGCTGATCGGATCGGCCAGCGCTTCGCCATCCATGGTGATCAAAACATCTCCGGGGCGCAGGCCGGCATCTTCGGCCGGGCTGCCCGGATGCACGCCGACGATAACAACGCCGCGACGATCGATGCCAAGCGGCGAAAACCCCTGCATGTATTCCATGCCGAGCCAGCCGCGTATCACGCCGCCCTCGCGCACGATCTGTTGCAGCACATTACGTGCGGTCGCCAGCGGTATGGCGAAGCCGATGCCGGTGGCGTCAGGTACCCGTTGCGTGAACACGGCGGTATTGATGCCGACCAGACGGCCCCGGGTGTCGACCAGCGCACCGCCGGAATTGCCACGATTGATCGCGGCATCGGTCTGGATAAAGTCTTCAAAGGTGGCGATATGCAACTGGCTGCGGCCCAGCGCGGAGACGATGCCCTGCGACACCGCCTGGCCCAGGCCAAACGGGTTGCCGATTGCCAGCACCACGTCGCCGACCCGCAGCGGCGTGTCCTGGTCGAGCGCCAGTGCCGGCAGGTTTTCGCCATCGAGCTTGAGCACGGCAAGGTCGGTGTCCTGATCCGAGCCGACGACCTTGGCGTGGGTCACGCGGCCATCCCAAAGCACCACCTGGATCGCGCCAGCGCCAGCCACCACATGGTGGTTGGTCAGGATATAGCCATCGTGGCTGACGATCACGCCTGATCCCAGCGAGCGTTCCAGGCGTTGTCGCGGTGGCCTGAGCCGACCGGACGGACCCTGCGCGGTGGTATCGGGTAGCAGATGCGGTGCCGGTTCGATGATGACACGATCTGCATAGATGTTGACCACCGAGGGGGCGGCGCGCATTACGGCATCAGCGTAGCCGGTTGGGGCGCTCACATCGGATCCCGGTGCTGCAGGTGTCAGCCCGGTCGCCCGCCGCAGCGCCAGCATCCGATCCGGGGCAAATGTGGTGAGAACGATTGCCAGAGCCACTCCTGACAGTGCGGCCATGGCAAGAAACAGGGCCGGATGGAAGGGGGGGCGAATGCGGATCATGGTAATTATTGTGGCATGGCGAGCGGATGCGTTGTCGCTAGCTTGGTCGATCCGGTAAACTTGACAGGATATGCGGTGCTGGCGAGCGTGATTCCGGGGTTTTCGCCTGTATCCAATCCTCAATCTATCAGTCTTGGAGAGCCTTGATGGCCAACCCTGATGTCAGCAATGGCCGCCGCCGTTTCCTGACCGCGACCACTGCTGTTGTTGGTGCGGTGGGTGCGGGCTTTGCGGCCGTGCCATTTATCGCGTCGTGGCAACCCAGCGCACGCGCGCAGGGTGCGGGCGCCCCGGTTTTCGTCGATATCAGCAAACTCGAGTTTGGCCAACGCCTGGATGTGCAATGGCGTGGCAAGCCAGTGTGGGTGATCCGGCGCAGTGCCGAGCAACTGGAGCAGTTGGCTGGGCTGGATGAGCGCCTTCGTGATCCTGATTCGGAAAACATCGAGCAACAGCCCGAGTACGCGCGCAATACCTATCGCTCGATCAAGCCGGAAATCCTCGTTTTGGTAGCCACCTGTACGCACTTGGGCTGCGTACCGCTGTTCAAGCCCGAGTTGGTAGCACAGCCATTCGACCCGAACTGGAAAGGCGGGTTCTATTGTCCTTGCCACAGTTCGCGCTTCGATATCGCCGGGCGTGTATTCCAGGGCGTGCCGGCACCGAGCAATCTCGAAGTGCCGCCCTACCGCTTTGCCGATGACAAGCATCTGGTGATCGGCGTCAACCCTGAAGGAGCAGCGTAATGGCTGGCGCAATCACTCGTACGGTTGAGGGCGTAATCGACTGGTTCAACCAGCGCACACCAGGCTTGATTCCGGCATACAAGAAGCACATGTCGGAGTATTACGCTCCGAAAAACTTCAATGTCTGGTATTACTTCGGTTCGCTGGCGATGCTGGTGCTGGTCAACCAACTGGTCACCGGCATCTGGCTGACGATG
The DNA here is from genome assembly GCA_002840015.1 of Gammaproteobacteria bacterium HGW-Gammaproteobacteria-2. Lineage (GTDB taxonomy): Bacteria > Pseudomonadota > Gammaproteobacteria > Xanthomonadales > Xanthomonadaceae. The sequence goes on from PGZE01000077.1 coordinate 3,977, forward strand.
TTCTACAAGCCCAGCGCGGCCGAGGCGTTCGCGTCGGTCGAATACATCATGCGCGATGTGCAGTGGGGCTGGCTGATCCGCTACATGCACTCCACCGGTGCTTCGGCATTCTTCATCGTGGTGTATCTGCACATGTTCCGCGGCTTGATTTACGGCAGTTACCAGAAACCGCGTGAACTGGTCTGGATCCTCGGCATGTTCATCTTCCTCGCGCTGATGGCCGAAGCGTTCATGGGCTATGTGTTGCCGTGGGGGCAGATGAGCTACTGGGGCGCGCAGGTGATCATCAACCTGTTCAGTGCGATTCCCGAATATGGTGGTGCATTGACCGAGTGGATTCGTGGCGATTACCTGATCTCCGATGCCACCCTCAATCGCTTCTTCGCCCTGCATGTGGTGGCGATGCCGATGGTGATCCTGCTGTTGGTGGTGCTGCACCTGGGGGCACTGCACGAAGTGGGCTCGAACAACCCCGATGGCGTGGATATCAAGAAGGTCAAGGATGAGCGCGGCATTCCGGCCGACGGCATCCCGTTCCACCCGTACTACACTGTTAAGGATATGTTTGGCGCCAGCTTCTTTCTGGTCATCGTGGCGTTCATCCTGTTTTACGCGCCCACGTTTGGCGATCTGTTCCTGGAATACGACAACTTCCTGCCAGCAGATCCGCAGGTTACCCCGACGCACATCAAGCCGGTTTGGTATTTCACGCCGTTCTACGCAATGTTGCGTGCGGTGCCGGACAAGCTGTTCGGAGTGATTGTGATGTTTTCGGCGGTGGGCATTCTGTTTCTGGTGCCTTGGCTGGATCGCAGCCCGGTCAGGTCGATCCGTTTTCGCGGCTGGCTCACCAAGATGCTGGTGGCGCTGTTTGTAGTGGCATTCGTATCGCTGGGTTGGTTGGGCATGCAGTCCGGTAGCGAGTTGCAGACGCTGATGGCGCGCATATTCACCTTTTTCTACTTTGCCTTCTTTGCCACCATGCCGTTGTGGTCGCGGCT
>PGZE01000013.1:0-33601 GCA_002840015.1 Gammaproteobacteria bacterium HGW-Gammaproteobacteria-2
GAGGCCGAGGCAAACTACTACCGGCAACTCGCCAGCCAGGCAGCCAAGGTGGAAGCCTGACTTAAACCAAACAGCCTCCACGGAACCCGGGGCGGTTCAAAGTAGACGGCGGCGACCACACCATCCATTGGAAATACAGCCCCACGAAGCGAGACGGTAAGAATCCTGAAAGACGTGCTTACTTCCAGGACGTATTCAAGTCAGAGGATGCATTCATCTCTGTGCCAATCGACACATGGCAAGTTGACGAATTTTTCGACGAACTCTTTTCGTTGGCTGCAGTCCGCCAAAAGGCTGATTGCCTTGACGACGATCGCCCCCCGACACGAGATAGCTTTCCTGAAGGAAAACTGAAGGAACGTCTCCATCTCTCCAGGGAGAGAAATCCCGAGGTCATTCGTCAAGCGAAAAGGCTGGCAATCCAGCGTGATGGTTGTCTTCGGTGTACGTGCTGCGGCTTTGATTTCGAAGCAGTCTACGGTCAAGTTGGCATCGGCTTCGTCGAAGCCCACCATACGAAACCGCTCAGCACACTGCATCGCGACGGCGAGCTGACCCGAATTGAAGACATTGCCCTCGTTTGCTCAAACTGCCATCGGATGCTGCATCGCCGTCGCCCTTGGCTCGATATCCACGAACTCACGCGTCTCCTCGGTGACGGCTGACCCTTCCATCGAACGGACACAAAGCCCGGGACACCTCCTTTTCAGCAGCCGCCTGCGCATCGGGTCCATGCCCACACGGCGCCAGAACCGACGCGATAGACTCGATGCTTGGCGGCCAAGCGCGGGACACCCATGATTCGCCGACGATTCGGAAAAGTAAAGTAAAGCGCGGATAAAGCGCGGAGATAAAGCGCGTGAAGATAAAGCGCGGTACACCCACAATCCGGGGAAAAACGGAACAGCGCGCCGCGTGGGAACGATTGCGGATGTCCCGGCTCGTCCCCCAGATGCGCAGCAGGCGCGCCATCGTCGGCGTCAGCGAGACCGAGTGATCCGCTTCGACCAGGGGCAGCAACTGGTGTTGAAAGTCATGATGGAATTGCGTCAGACGCGCGCGCAGGGCATTATTCATTCGGCGGGTGATGATTTGGCTTCGATACCTACATCACGCCTTCAATGGCAACACCCGCTCCACTCTTTTTTGCCGCGCTTGCCGGCATGAAATTCAGCTGCGTCGTGGGATTTCGCAAGAGGCTCCAGCCGTTGCATTGTCGGGGCTGATTTGCCGGGCGTGGCACGTCGGCGTTCTGTGTTTGTCACTCAGCGAAGGTGGATAATGGTGCGAAACGTTTGCGCAATCACCGTTGCGATGTTGGCTGTGGCGTTCGGCCCGCCCGCGCTGGCGCAGGCTGGGGAGTTCAGTATCGGTGCCGGCATCGGCACCACCAACATCCAGGGGGCGCGCACGGTTGAGCCGGGGGTTCCGTTTCTGGCCGGACAACGGCTCGACCAGAGCGACACCGCGTTCGAGTTGTTCGGCAGCTATCGGGTCAACCGTTTTGTCTCGATTGAGCTTGGCTACCAGGATTTCGGCAACGCCACTAAAACCTTTGCGCTCAATCCCGATGTGGTATTCATCCGTACGCCATCCGACACCCAGACCGTCGATATCACCGCGTTGTCCGTGGGCGGCGTGCTGGAATACCCGGTGACTGACGCGTTTTCGGTATTCGCCAGCGGCGGTCTTGCCCGCCACGACATCGATGTGCGCTGGGCCGCCAGCGTCATTCCAGAGCTGTTGCCGCAGGACATCTCCAACCACGATATCAGTGCGTATTACGGCGCTGGAATGCGTTATCGGGTGTCCCAGCCGTGGGCATTGCGGCTGAGTTGGCGTGGCAGCAGTCCGAACGCGGGCGGCGAGGAATTCGACCTCAGCACGTTTGCGGTGGCGGTCGAATACCGGTTCTGACCGCTACGTGGGAATACGTGGTTACCACGCCCACGGTTACCACACATTTTTCGAGCAGTCAGCAGTCTGGGACACCCATCGAAAAGGTCTGGCTCAATCCAGATCGACAGTCACCAGCCGCGACCGAAACTGAGCGGTTGGCTGCATGATAAAGCGGACAACTTCGTTGACAAATACCGCTTTTGCGTGCTCGACACCAAGATTGCCGCGCCGATTTTCGATGCTGGCGATGGTGGTCTGCGGGATTCCACACACTTCGCAGGATGGGTAAAGCGTAGCGACCGAGTACAACGAAGGCGTAGTTCGCGCAGCGAACGCTGTCGCGAAGCGACCGAAACCCATCAAAAGCAGAGTTTCAGAAATTGCTTGGCAATCCGCCATGCTTTGCGTTCTTTGCGTTCTTTGCGGACTGCCGCTCGCTCTCGCAAACCCGCCACTTCACACCGCCACTGGTGCCTTGATTGCCGGATGCGGGTCGTAGTCTTCGATGTGAATGTCTTCGAAGCGAAATGCAAACAAGTCGGTCACTTCCGGGTTCAATTGCAGGCGTGGCAGTGCGCGCGGGCTGCGGGCGAGCTGCTCCCGTGCCTGGACAAAGTGATTGCGATACAGATGCGCATCGCCCAGCGTGTGTACAAAATCGCCCACTTGCAGCCCGCACACCTGCGCCACCATGTGGGTCAGCAGGGCGTAGCTGGCGATATTGAACGGGACGCCGAGAAAGATATCGCCCGAGCGTTGATACAACTGGCAACTGAGACGGCCCTGCGCGACGTAAAACTGGAACAGGCTATGGCAGGGCTGCAAGGCCATCTGCCCAAGTTCGCCCACGTTCCAGGCGCTAACGATCAAACGCCGCGAATCGGGATTGCGCTGGATCTCGTCGATCAGCCAGCGCATCTGGTCGATCTCCTGCCCGTCCGCGCTAGCCCAGCGTCGCCACTGTTTGCCGTACACCGGGCCCAGTTCGCCATCGGCATCCGCCCATTCATCCCAGATGCTGACACCGTTTTCTCGCAGGTACGCGGTATTGGTGTCACCACGTAAAAACCACAGCAACTCGTGGATGATCGAGCGCAAATGCAACTTTTTGGTGGTCAGCAGCGGAAAGCCGGCTGCCAGATCAAAGCGCATCTGCCAGCCAAACACCGAGCGGGTGCCGGTGCCGGTGCGATCTTCCTTTTCGCTGCCGTTTTCCAGCACCTGTTGCAACAGGTCGAGATACGCCTTCATGGCGACGTCGCACCACGCTCAAGCAGACACGGCGAGCTGTGCGAGCGCCACAACAAGAACAGGCCGACGCCAATCAACGGCAAACTCAACACCTGGCCCATGGTCAGCCAGCCAAACGCGAGGTAACCCAGTTGCGCATCGGGCACACGAACAAACTCGACCACGAACCGGAACAACCCATAAAGCAGCGCAAACAGGCCGGAAACGGCGTAGCGATGCCGTGCCTTGCGGCTGAACCCATACAGCAGCACGAACATCACCAAACCTTCCAGAAACGCCTGATACAACTGCGAGGGGTGACGGGCAAAGCCATCGAGCGCACCACTGGCATGCAGGTCGCGCAACTTCTCCATCGGGTAGGCCGACAATTCCGGACTGTTGGGGAACAACACGCCGTACGAACTGCCGGTCGGTTTGCCCCACAGTTCGCCGCCGATGTAGTTGCCGATACGGCCAAAGCCCAGGCCGGGTGGCACCAGCGGCGCGACAAAATCCAGCGTGTCGAACAGGTGCATGCGATGCGCGCGCGACCACAGCCATACCGCCGCGATCACACCTAGCAGGCCGCCATGAAAACTCATGCCGCCTTCCCACACGCGCAGCAACATAAACGGATCGCGCAGCAAATCGGCAAACGCGTAGAACAGTACGTAACCGATGCGCCCACCGAGCACTGCGCCCAGCATGCCGTAAAACAACAGGTCGCCGTAGGCGTTGGCATTGATCCCGGGAAAACGCCCGGCATTGACGCGCCGGGTGCCCAGCCACGAGGCAACTACAAAAGCGAGCAGGTACATCAGCCCGTACCAGTGTACTGACACCGGCCCGAGATGGATGGCAATGGGATCAACGTCGTGCAGGATCGGCATACGACTTACCACGTACAAAACCTGATTATGCCTGTTGCAAGAGGCCGACTGCGAGCCTTGTCGGCTTCAGCACCGATTGGCATCGTCCACAGAGCCTGCCCCGGACTTGATCCGGGGATGGGCTCCAACAGTTGCGCTCACGTCGTTTTGTGGGCGCCGACCCCCGGATCAAGTCCGGGGCAGGCTCTGTGCGCGATGTAATCCAGCCCGCTGCAGCAAACGATTGATGCGCCAGGTCGCACCCTGATATCAACTGGAAACACTTGCGCCACGTATCCAGTGCCGCTCGAACTCGCTCACCGGCAACGGCCGCCCCAACAGGTAGCCCTGCGCCATGCTGCAACCCAGTGCCCTCAGCAAGTTCAACTCATTCTCGCTTTCCACGCCCTCGGCGACCACACTCAGGCCCAGTTCGATCGCCATGTCGATCAGCACCCGCACCAAGTTGGTCGCGCGGGCTTCGCTCCCCATGCGCGCAACGAATGTGCGATCAATCTTCATGCACGCCAACGGCAACTCGGCGAGATGACTGATCGAGGCAAAACCGGTGCCGAAATCGTCCATCGACAGCGGCACACCGGCGCGCGCCAGATGATGCAGTTGCGCAATAATTTCCGAGCCCTGATCGAGCAGGGTATTTTCGGTGATCTCGATATTGACCGCCGACGGAGCCAGCCCGGCAGCAGAAAACAACGCGAGCAAATGATCAACACCCTGCGCCGAGCGCAATTGCACCGACGCCAGATTGATATGCAGCGCAAAACCGGAAAACTCCGGCAATTGCCGCCAACGCGCGGACTCCTCCAGCACGTCAAGGAACTCGGCAGGTGACAACACACCGCGCTCGGGGTGCCGCCAGCGCAACAGCGCCTCGGCACCAACCAGGCGCGCGCCATGCAACGCCATGATTGGCTGCAAGTGAAACTCGAACTCGTTGGCAACCAGCGCCGCGCGTAGGCGCATTTCCAGCCGTAGCCGCTGTTCGGCGGCATTGTGGTGATTGCCGTCCACCCGGTACACACCGCCACGGCGGCCACGCGAGGCGACATCCACGGCGATCATGGCATCGCGCAAGACGGGTTCCGCGCCGTGATAGGCAGCCAATGACGGCACCACCCCGATGCTCAGGCTCACGCCCAAAGCCCGCTCCGGGATCAGGCTGGTGCCGGCAATCGCGTCGCGAATACGCTCGATAGCCTCGTCGATCCGATCCGCGCGCAGCAACACCACAAATTGGTCCCCCGCCAGGCGTGCCAGTGACTCGGGGGCGAACAACGCCTTCAGTGTGTCAGCGACTGCACGCAATACGCGATCACCCATCTCACTGCCAAAGGCATGATTGACCCGATGGAAACGGTCGATATCGATCACCACCAGCGCCATCGGCAAGCCGGTGGTTGTACCGACGACAGCGGTCAACGTTTGCAGCAAGGCATTGCGGTTGGCGAGGCCGGTCAGCTCATCGACGCACAATGCTCGTTGCCGTGCTGCTTCCAACTCGATCAGGTGCTGCTGCTCGAACTGATGCCCAACCATGGTCGCTATTGCGGTAACGAACAGGCGTTCCTCGGATGCCCAGGCCCGCGCACCGCCGGTGTGCTCATGGCACACCACGCCAATCATCTGCCCACTCTGGCGCACTGCCACATCAAGTAGTGCGCCAATGCCCTCAGGCTGCAAATAACCGCTGACCAGATCGGCAGTACGCGCATCGGTGAGCGCATCTTCGGCGGCGAGGGTCAGGCTGGCGTCCAGCGCGGCAAAGTAGCGCGGCGCTGAAACGGCAGTCAGCTCGGTACCGGGTTTTTCCACCAGCCCCGCTGCCGTGCATTGATATTCGCAACGGATCGACTGGCGATCCTCTGCAATTCGCCAGAAGCTGGCACGAAACACATCCAGCGCCTGCGCCGAACTGGTCAGCAGATGGTGCATCGCCGCGTCGATACCGCGTGGCGGTGAATGGCCAAGCTCGAACAAGGAATCACGCAAATGCTTCCAGCGCGCCGAGGCATTGGCTGGCGTCACGTAATCGCGTGGAGTGCCATCTTCGCTCACCGCGCCCCCGGAAACGCAGATCATCCCGAGCCAAGCCTAGCACTATCGCGTGAAGAAACGACAGACCATTACGGTTGGCCGCGCTCCGCGCGATAAGCCCTCATGCCGGCAACACCCTGCAGATATAGCCCTTGAGGTAGGCGGTTTCCGGGATCGCCGGGTGCACCGGGTGGTCCGGCCCCTGGCTCAGTGGCTCCAGCACCTGGACAAAGCGGTCGAGATGGCGAGCAGCAGCCTGGATGCCTTCGAGCAACGCCGTACGTGGCATGTGGTGGCTGCACGAGCACAGCACCAGCACGCCATCGCGTGAGAGCACCTGCATTGCTGCCTCAGCCAGACGCCGGTACGCCAGTGCGCCTTCCTTCAGATCCTTTTTGCGCTTGACGAAAGCCGGTGGATCGAGGATCACCACATCGAAATGACGGCGTTCCCCGCGCGCGGCCTTGAGGTAATCAAACGCATCCGCGGTCACCACACTGACCCGATCGGCCAGAGCGTTGCGCTCGGCATTGGCGGTGATGTGCTGCGCCGCAGCCGCCGAGGCATCTACGCAGGTCACTTCACTGGCGCCAAAGGCCGCCGCACGCAAGCCCCAGGCGCCGACATAACTGAACATGTCGAGCACACTGCGCCCCTTGACATACGGCGCAAGACGCTCGCGATTGGCCTGTTGGTCGAAGAACCAGCCGGTCTTTTGCCCCTCGTTGACATCAACGGCAAACTGCAGCCCGCCTTCATGCACCAGCACCGACTCACCCGCCAACGCCTCGGCACCCTCAACATACGACCCCAGCCCTTCCAGTACCCGAGCCGAGGAATCGTTCTTCCATACCAGCGCTCGTGGTGACAGGACTTTCTCGATTGCTTCGCTGATCGGGTCGCGCAGACGCTCGATGCCGGCTGTCGTGGCCTGTGCTACCACCACATCGCCCATGCGCTCGACGGTAAGGCCGGGCACGCCATCACTCTCGCCGTACAACAACCGGTAATACGGCTCAGCGTAGCGGCGCTCGCGCAGGGCCAGCGCCACGTTGAGCCGATGCACGAACAGCGAACGGTCCAGTGCATGACCACTGCGATCAACCAGCCGCGCCGCAATCAGGGTTGCGGGATTGACATAGCCGCTGCCGAGTTCGTGGCCGGTGTAGTCCACGATCCGGCATGGATCGCCCGCGGCAAACGCGGTCAATGGCGTTTTTGCAACATCGACCTCATTGCTGAACACCCACAAATGACCGGCACGCAGACGGCGCTCTTCGCTACGCTTGAGTTGCAAGATGGGGTATGGCTCAGCGTTCACGGGCAGTATCCTGATAAACCGCTAGTGTAGTGCCTCACAAGGGTCGTGCGGGTTGCTGTTTGCTTGCAGTGATCACCAAGTGGATCATGCTCATGAATTGTTGATGACGGTTGAGTCCCGTCTTCATGCGGCTCTATTCGGTGCATGGCACTGCTCTCGCCAAGAACGCCAAGGAGCAAATGAGTCGCTTCGTGGAAACGACCGTCGGTTACGTCAACGACCAAGCTGCCGATTTCATTCTCGGCCATCATTTCTTCACCTTGGCGCTCTTGGCGTTCTTGGCGAGAATTGACCTTGTGTTTACCATCCCCCGCTGAGGAACTGAATTCAAATGCACAATCGCCTCGCGCAATCCGCCAGCCCTTACTTGCGCCAGCACGCCGACAATCCGGTGTACTGGCAGCCCTGGGATGAGGCGGCGCTGGCGCAAGCGCGCGCACGCGATTTGCCGATCCTGCTGTCGATTGGCTACTCGGCCTGCCATTGGTGCCATGTGATGGCGCACGAGAGCTTTGAAGACGAAACAACCGCCGCATTGATGAATGCGCACTTCGTCAACATCAAGGTCGATCGCGAGGAACGGCCAGACCTCGATCGCATCTACCAACTGGCGCATCAGGCACTCACCGAACGCGGTGGCGGCTGGCCGTTGACGGTATTCCTGTCGCCGCACGATCTGTTGCCGTTTTTTGCCGGCACCTATTTCCCGAAAACCCCGCGTTACGGCATGCCGGCGTTTGCCGATCTACTGCAACGCGTAGCCGATTGGTTCGCTGCAAATCGTGACCAGGCCGCAAGCCAAAGCGCGCAATTGCGCGTGTTTTTGCAACGCCAGTACGCGGTACCGCCGCACGCGGCGATGCCGTCTGCGGAAGTGATCACGGCAGCAGAGCAAGCGCTGATGCGGCGCTTCGACCCACACTGGGGCGGCTTTGGCGGCGCGCCCAAGTTTCCGCATACCGGCGATCTGGAACTGCTGCTGGCCTCGGATCAGCCATCACACCGTGCGGCGGCACTGCACAGCCTGACGCGAATGGCCGAGGGTGGCATCCACGATCAGCTCGCTGGCGGCTTCAGCCGCTACAGCGTCGATGCGCGTTGGGAAATCCCGCATTTCGAGAAAATGCTGTACGACAACGCGCTGCTGTTGCCGCTATACGCCAAGGCGGCGGCGTTGAGCGGTGAATCGCATTACCGCGTCACCGCTGAAGTCATCGCGAACTGGCTTGAAGCTGAGATGCGTGCCCCCGAAGGTGGCTATTACGCGGCGCTGGATGCCGACAGCGAGGGCGAAGAAGGCCGCTTTTACGTGTGGCATTGCGATCAGGTGCGCTCAGCGCTTTCGCACGATACATACGCCGTTGCCGCTGCGCACTGGGGTTTGGACGCACCGGCCAATTTCGAGGGCGAACACTGGCACCTGCGTGTGGCACGGCCGCTTGCAGAGGTTGCCGATGCGCTCGCCATCCGCATCGACCTGGCACAACAACGGCTCGACGAGGCGCGTGCGGTGCTGCTCGCGATTCGCCAGACCCGCATCCGCCCCGGCCTTGACGACAAACGCCTGAGCGCCTGGAATGCGATGCTGGCTGTCGGCTATGCGCGCTCGGCGGCATGGCTCGATTGCCCGCAGTGGACACAACGCGCGCGCGCCATTGTCGCGTTTATCCATGACAAGGCCATGCTCGATGGCCGGCTGCACACCAGCGTGCAAGGCGGCGTGGCACAATTTTCGGCGTATCTGGACGACCATGCCTGGTTGCTGCTGGCGCATCTGGAGCTGCTGTCGGTCGATCCCGACCCCACCCACCTGCATCGCGCCATCGCGCTGGCCGATACCTTGCTTGCCCGATTTGAAGATCGCGCGAACGGTGGATTTTTCTTCACCGCGGATGATCACGAAGCATTGCCGGTACGGCCGCGCGGCTTCATCGATGACGCCACCCCGGCCGGTGCTGCCATTGCCGCACAGGCACTGCTGCGTCTGGCCTGGCTGACTGCAGAACCGCGCTATCTCGATGCCGTCGAGCGCTGCCTGTGCGCGGCAAGCGATGCTTTGGCGACAATGCCTGCGGCGGCGGCCAGCCTGCTGCTGGTACTCCGCCACTGGCACGCACCGGCAAGCCAACTGGTGTTGCGTCTGCCGCGTGATGGCAGCCACGCCTGGCAACCGGCCATCGCAGCGGCGCATCGCCGTGGCATCACCGTGATCCAGTTGCCGGTTGCCAGCGCCGTCGATGACCCGCTGCCGATGCATCCAGGCACGGGCGATGGCATCGCCTACCTGTGTACGGGCAGCGAATGCCTGCCGGCGATCACCGACCCCGAACAGTTGTTACGTGAGTTGCAGTCGTTCGGGTAGCGGCAGTGAAGCCGGGACTCGGGACTCGGGACTCGGGACTCGGGATCACGGGATCACGGGATCACGGGAAAAGCATAGAGCAATTGGTCCGCAAAGGACGTAAATAAACGCAAAGGCAGGACGATGCCTGCGTCACGGCGCGCATTGCCATGATGGTCATCGCGCAATCGCAACGGTGACGCGGTCCCGGGTTACGACGCACAAGGATGTGCAAGTGCCGCGGGTGCATGGATGCACAAGAGCGGCCGGCCCTGCGGGCCTCATGTTCATGTTGGCACCCCGTTTTTATGTAGCCCGGGTTAGCGCGAAGCGCGTAACCCGGGACCGCCGCCAACATCCCTCAGTGCATCACCAACCGAGGCAATGCGTGAACCCACCGCAGGCAATGCCGTGATGGTCATCGCGCAATCGCAACGGTGACGCGGTCCCGGGTTACGCGCTTCGCGCTAACCCGGGCTACAACGAGCGATGGGTGACAATGATTGCGCGGGATGGAACGGAAAACCCGATGGGTAGCTCAAGGCGACGGCATGGGCAGATATTTTGCTCCATGCAAAATCTGCATTCCCCAGCCCTGTGGGTCAAGCCGGAGGTACGACTCCATGGATGCAGGACGACTGCATGGATGCAGGAGGTAGAGCAACGCAGGAGCAGTTGCCGAGGTACGACTCCATGGATGGAGGAGGTAGAGCTGCGTCTGGAACAGCGGCCGAGAGCAACGCAGGAGCAGTTGCCGAATGCGCGGTCGAGTGCGACAACTCGCCATAAAGCACGCCGAGCATCGCAGGCAAATGCGGGAGCAAGGCACCGTTGTTTGACCGAGCGAGCCGCGCAGCGGCGAAGCGAAGGCGTAGTTCGCGCAGCGAACGCTGTTGCGAAATCCTACGTCACTGCCTTTGCGTCCTTTGCGTCCTTTGCGGATCAGAAGCTTTACGCTTCCCCCGAGTTCCGGCCGAGCGAAGCGACCGAAACCCATCATCAACACAGGTCGCCACTGGATGGCCACAGCGCACGGATACCGGCAATGCCCTGCGCGCCATGCTGGCGGGCAACATCGAAATCATCCACAGTCATGCCACCAATGGCGTAGATCGGAAGGCTTGAGGTTTCGCGCAGCCTGGCAAATGCGGCCCAGCCCAATGGCGTTTGCCCCGGATGAGAAGCCGTTTTCTGTACCGGCCCGAGCACCACAAAATCAACACCCAACGCTTGCGCCTGTGCCAGTTCAGTCGCGTTGTGACACGACGCTGCCACCGGCAACTCAGCAGGCAGTGGCCGGGCTTTGTGTTCACTCAATTGTGCGGCGCGCAAATGCACGCCAACGCCCAGCTCAATGGCCATTTTCACATCCGCATTGAGCAGCAAACCAGCACCGAAGTCGGCGCACAGATCACGCGCCAAATGTGCGTACTCGCGCCAGTCGTTGTTGTCGAGGCCGGGCATGCGCAATTGGATACGGCGCGCGCCCTGTGCCAATGCCCCGCGCAGTTCATCGGCAAAGCTGCGCAGCGGGCCTGCTGTTGCAGGCGTCAACAGATAACGCTCAGGTTGCATCAGTGCCGCGATCACCGGCAGATCAGCGGCCGGCATTGCGTAATCGCCCAGTTTGTAGCCGGGGGTCCATGCCAAGGCCTGGCCTTCCCTGCCGTGCAGCTTACCCTGCCAGGCACTGACTCGATACACATCGAGCACAATACGCTTGTGTGGATAGGCATGAGGAACCCGAATCAGCGGGCTACAGTCTTCGGGCTTGACGCCAACCCCCAATTCCTCGCGCAACTCACGGCACAGTGCCTGCTGCGGTGTTTCACCCGGCTCGCGCTTGCCACCGGGAAACTCCCAGGCACCAGCCAGATCGCGGCCGACACTGCGCCGCGCCAGCAACACGCGGCCTTGCGCATCTTCCATCACCGCCGCGCTGACGTGAACCGGTTCAGCACCCATCGCGCACTACAAATGGCAGGGAGCCGATTGCAAGTGCTGCAATCGGGCCACGCGGTGGATTCAGCGAGGCTTCCCTCAGCTTAATTGACCGTGACATTGTTTATATTTCTTGCCCGAACCACAGGGGCACGGATCGTTGCGGCCAACCTTTGGCGCGGCCCGAGCCGGCTCATGCGAGGCATGAGTTACACCCTGCTCCGCTGCCTGCGCCTGCGCGGCTTCCTCATCGGCGGAATAGCTGCCCGGATCGGCGTGCTGGAACTCCATCGGCCGCGATTGCTGGCGTTGACGTTCCTGCGCTTCGATCTGCGCCATTTCCTCCTCACTGCGTACACGGATGCGGGCGAGAATGGTGACCACGTCCACCTGCACCTTTGCCAGCATCTGCTCGAACAGCTCGAACGCTTCGCGCTTGTATTCCTGTTTGGGCTGCTTTTGCGCATAGCCGCGCAAATGGATGCCCTGACGCAGGTAATCCATGCGTGAGAGATGCTCTTTCCAAACCTGATCGAGCACGGTCAACATCACATGCTTTTCCAGATGGCGCATCATCTCGGCGCCGATCTGCGCTTCCTTGCCAGCAAAATGCGCTGCTGCACCTTCGATCACGAAGCGGGCGATGCCATCGGCATCGAGCTCTTCGTGCGCCTTGATCTGGCCCTGTATGTCCAGCGCAATGCCAAACTCGTCGACCAGCGCGCGTTCGAGCCCGGCAATATCCCATTGCTCATCAACCGAGTTTGCCGCAACAAAGCGCCGTGCAACATCAAATAACACGTCGTCACGAATGCCTTCTATGGAACTAGCCACCGATTCGGCATCAAGCAGTTCGTTGCGCTGCTGGTAGATCACCTTGCGCTGGTCATTGGCGACGTCATCAAACTCCAACAGGTTTTTGCGGATATCAAAGTTGTGTGCTTCAACTTTGCGCTGCGCCGCCTCGATGCGCTTGCTGACCATGCCGGACTCGATCACCTCGTCCTCTTTCATGCCCATCATCTTCATCGCCTTTTGTACCCAGTCGGCGGCAAAGATGCGCATCAGGTTGTCTTCCAGCGACAGGAAGAAGCGCGAAGACCCCGGATCGCCCTGACGCCCGGAACGGCCACGCAACTGGTTGTCGATGCGCCGCGACTCATGGCGTTCGGTACCGATGATGTGCAGGCCACCGGCAGCAATCACGGCCTCGTGGCTTTGCTTCCAGCGCAACTTCACCTGCTCGCGATCGGCGTCAGAAAGATCCTCGCCAAGGCCAGCCAGTTCATGCTCCAGCGAACCACCCAGCACGATGTCGGTACCGCGACCGGCCATGTTGGTGGCGATGGTGACCGCTTTCGGGCGGCCCGCCTGCGCAACGATCTGCGCTTCGCGCTCATGCTGTTTGGCATTGAGCACCTCATGGGTGACGCCGGCCTCGCGCAATTGTTCGGACAGCATCTCCGATGTTTCGATCGATGTAGTGCCAACCAGCACCGGTTGCCCGCGCTGGTGACAGTCCTGGATGTCTTCCAGCACTGCCTTGAACTTGGCCTGGCGATTGAGGAACACCAGATCCGGGTGATCCTTGCGCACCATCGGCCGGTTGGTCGGAATGACTACCACTTCCAGACCATAGATCGTCTGGAACTCGTAGGCTTCGGTGTCGGCAGTGCCGGTCATCCCCGCCAACTTGCTGTACATGCGGAAGAAGTTCTGGAAGGTGATCGATGCCAACGTTTGATTTTCACGTTGAATCGGCACGCCTTCCTTGGCCTCGACCGCCTGATGCAGGCCATCGGACCAGCGCCGCCCGGCGAGGGTGCGGCCAGTAAACTCGTCGACAATGATCACTTCGCCATCGCGCACGATGTAATCGACATCACGCTGGTAGAGTGCGTTGGCGCGCAGCGCCGCATTGAGGTGATGCACGACGGCCAGATTGTTGGCGGCATAGAGCGCGTCTTCTTCATCCTTGAGAATGCCGGCCTCATGCAGCAGCCGCTCGGCATTTTCCATGCCCGCTTCCGACAAATGCACCTGCTTGGCTTTTTCGTCGACAAAAAAGTCGCCCTCGCCTTCTTCGGTGGCCTGCTGGACCAGCTTGGGCACAATGCGATTGACCTTGACATACAAGTCGGGCGACTCGTCGGCCGGCCCGGAAATGATCAGCGGCGTGCGTGCTTCATCGATCAGGATCGAATCGACCTCATCGACGATGGCAAAGTTGAGTTCGCGCTGGAAACGGTCGTCTTTTGACAACGCCATGTTGTCGCGCAGGTAATCAAAGCCGTATTCGTTATTGGTGCCATAGGTGATATCGGCAGCGTAGGCACCCTTCTTGTCGCCATGCGGCATACCTGGGTATACAACACCCACACTCAGACCCAACCAGGTGTAGAGCTTGCCCATCCAGGCAGCATCACGGCGTGCGAGGTAATCGTTGACGGTAACCACATGCACGCCCTTGCCAGCCAGCGCATTGAGGTAAACCGCCAGTGTCGCGACCAGGGTTTTGCCTTCACCGGTTCGCATTTCAGCGATCTTGCCCATGTGCAGCACCATGCCGCCGATCAACTGAACATCGTAGTGGCGCATGCCAAGCACACGATGCGAAGCCTCGCGGCATACCGCAAACGCTTCCGGCAGAATCGAATCCAGGCTCTGGCCATCAGCCAGCCGACGCTGAAACTCCGTCGTCTTTGCCTTGAGCGCGTCATCGTCGAGTGCCTTGATTTCAGGCTCCAGCGCGTTGATACGGACGACGGTTTTTTGCAACTGGCGCAGCAGACGCTCATTGCGGCTGCCAAATACACGGGTAAGCAGGGAATTGATCATGGTGACCGGTTTGGATTGGGTAATAGGCGCAAAGCATATGAGGGGCAGGCTTTCAGCTTGGGCCTGCGCTATTCACGACCATTACCAACGCCATCGGCGCCAACACGGCTCGCAAATCGGGCCACCCTCAGCGGCCCGGCACACGATTTACTGGATCAGTGTCGCAACGCGGCTGACCAGCAAAGACGTCATTGTAACGTGGGGACGGCTCGTCGCGCTTCAAGCGCTCGCCAGAGATTATCAGCCGCGGCTGTGCTGCAGGAACTGACGTGGATTGACCGGGCGGCCATCACGCCAGACTTCAAAATGCAGGTGGTTGCCGGTAGAGCGGCCGGTGGAGCCCATCAGCGAAATCTTGTCGCCAGCCCTGACGCGCTCGCCGACGCTGACCAGCAACTTGCTGTTGTGGCCGTAGCGCGTCATCAATCCGTTGCCGTGGTCGATTTCTACCAGATTGCCAAGACCTGCGTCCCGGCTGGCGAAGATCACCACGCCATCGGCCACTGCGGTGATCGGATCACCCAACTTGCCGCTGAAATCCAGGCCACGGTGAAACTGGTTGCCACCGGTTATCGGATCGGTTCGATTGCCAAAATGCGAGCTCATGTAACCGCCCTTTACCGGCATTCCGGCCGGGGTGGCGCTCAAATCCACATCCTGATCGGCCAGCAACGCCTCGATCAAACTGAGTTGCTCACCGGAGGATTCAAACTGCAGCTCAAGCTCATTCAAGCGACTTTGCACATCGAATGCCGATTGCGGTGTCGCCGGATCGATACCACCCACGCCAGGGGCTTCGATGAAGTTGAACTCGCCATCGCCCAGCTTGCCCGAACGGGTAAGGCGTTCACCGAGCGCATTGAGCCGGTTGGCCTGTGCCTGCAGCTCACCCAGGCGTGCGGCCATTGCATTGAGTTCACGGCTTGAGCCTGCGCGAACATCAAGCAATGCCGCATTGTGCTCATCAAGGCGCGCTTGCATCGCCGCCAATTGAGCGTGCGCCGGGCCATTGAGACCGCGAGCAAAAAAACCGATCAAAAAACCAGACAGTACAATTGCAACCAGAGCGATGCTTGTTGCTGCAATCACTTTCGGGTCACGTAACGCGAAATTTCGCGGCCCACGCAAGAATTTCGCTACGATGATGACATTCATGAAGCATCACTCCGTCAATCGTAAGTCCGGCACCGCCCGCCCCGCCACCGCACAGACCGCATTGGCGGCTGCTGGTAATGCGCTCGGCGATATCGTCCAACGTGCCCAGTGGCTGGTCACGCTCGACGCGCACTTGCGTCAATCTTTGCCGCCAGCCCTGGCCAACCACTGCACGTTGGCCAATGTGCGCGACGACACACTAGTTTTCCTGGTCAGCTCTCCGGTATGGAAGGCCAAACTGCGCCTGCTCGGCGACACCCTGCTGGCTGCCGCAAACGGCGCCGGCGTTCCGGCTCGTGAGCTCACACTGAAGGTCGCGACTTTACCAATGTCTCCCCCGGAGACAACGCCAAACGCTCCCCTGTCACCGGCTGGCCGCGCTGCATTGCGGTCTGCCGCACAATCCATCTCTGACCCGAAGTTGCAGGCCAAACTACTGAAACTGGCATCCGTGCCATAACCCTGCGCTTCTCTGGCGCGGCGACAAAAGCCACCAAAGCCCGAGAAACAGTGACCGACCTTAGGCGATTTTTTCGTTTTGTTCCAGTGCCGTTAAGTTTCGTCACCATCTCGCAAGCAATTCCGTGATCCAGCGCACACTTTTCCGTCAACTGCGGCAGCAGCAATGATATCAATCAAATCAATAATTTACGCAGGCAACGGCAGCAACAAGCCAGATGAAAACGGCAACGCGTTCGCATCATCAAAGCTGACCACCTCATAGGCGCTGGTATCGGCCAGAAGGGTGCGAAGCAGCTGGTTGTTCAATTCGTGCCCCGATTTGTGGCCATTGAATGCACCAATCAGGCCATGCCCCAGCAAGTAGATATCGCCGATGGCATCGAGAATCTTGTGGCGGACAAACTCATCGGCGTAGCGCAGGCCGTTCTCGTTGAGGATGCGGTACTCGTCGAGCACGATCGCGTTGTCCATGCTGCCGCCCAGCACCAGATTGCGCTCGCGCAGCATCTCGATGTCCTTCATGAAGCCAAAGGTGCGGGCGCGGCTGATGGCTTTGACAAACGAGGTCTGCGAAAAATCGATTTCGGCCCGCGATTGCGCCTGCGCAAACAGTGGGTGGCGAAAATCGATGGTGAAACCCACCTTGAATCCATCGAATGGCTCGAACCGCGCCCAACGATCACCATCGCTGACTTGCACCGGCTTGCGAATCCGCACAAAGCGTTTGGCCGCTTCCTGCTCCTCGATCCCGGCGGACTGGATCAAAAACACGAAGGGCCCGGCGGAGCCGTCCATAATCGGCACTTCAGCCGCCGACAACTCGACGTAGGCGTTGTCGATACCCAGACCGGCCATTGCCGCAAGCAGATGTTCAACGGTGGCTACGCGTACGCCATCGCTGACCAGAGTGGTGGACATGAGTGTGTCGCCCACCATTTGCGCATGGGCAGTCAACTCCACCACCGGGTCGAGATCGACACGGCGGAATACGATGCCGGTGTTGATCGCTGCCGGACGCAGCGTCATGTATACCTTTTCGCCGGAATGGATGCCAACGCCAGTAGCGCGGATCACATTCTTCAGCGTGCGCTGTTTGATCATTCCGTGTTTCCCCGGCACAAACGCGACGTAAAACCCCGATGAGAATAGCATAAAGCCCTGCCAACCCAAGCTTAACGGCCGTAGGCGCGATGCCGGGGCTCAGGGTTCATCTGCTTCTCAACAGCGGTCGCTTGCACGCCTCGCTCAGTCTGCCGGCAGGCAAGCAGGTCGGCCACAGGGTGTCCACCTACTGAGGCGCATTGCTACTCTTTTGTGGGATCCCACTGGTCTGGGCGCCGCTCGCTGTCAGCGCACAGCACGCGGTTTTTGCTTGTTTCCGAAACGGCGCTGCGAAGTGCCTCGCCTGCCGCAGGCATGAATGATTTGCATTGCAGCGCCGCAGCCGCGCGGAGGACGCGACTGCGGCACCAAACCCAGGGCTCAGGGCCAGCGCATGGGTATTGCCAACGGTTTAATCCGCCTGCCTGCGCAAAAACGCCGGAATGTCCAGATAACTATGGTCAACCGCCGGCTCCATACTCGCCGCCGCATCATTGCGCGCACTGGCGCGCAGGCCGTTGCCGGTCAAGCCCGGATTGAAATCATCCGCGTTTTCGATGGCGCCGGTGCTGCCATTGCGGACCAGCTTGATCGGCCGTGGCTGCACCACGGGCTCGCGCTCACTGGATCGCACCGGTTGCCGCACCGCGCCTCGGTTCAGGCCGGTGGCAACCACCGTCACGCGCACCTCATCCTGCATGTCCGGATCAAGCGAAGTACCGATGACCACGGTGGCGTCCTCGGAAGCAAACTCCTCGATGGTGCGGCCGATTTCGTCAAACTCACGCATGGTGAAGTCCGGGCCGGCGGTGATGTTGACCAGCACGCCGCAGGCACCGGCAAGGCTGATGTCTTCCAGTAGCGGGTTGCTGACCGCAGCATCGGCGGCGTCCAGCGCGCGTGATTCACCACGACCAGTGCCGGTACCCATCATCGCCATGCCCATCTCGCTCATCACCGTGCGCACATCGGCAAAATCGACATTGATCATGCCCGGGCGTACGATCAGATCGGCGATCCCCTGCACCGCGCCCAGCAGCACGTCGTTGGCAGCGCGGAACGCCTGCACCATGGTCGCCTCACGGCCGAGCACGGTAATCAACTTCTCGTTCGGTACTGTGATCAGCGAGTCGCAATGCTGACTGAGCTCTTCGATACCCTTGAGCGCCACCTGCATCCGGCGCCGGCCTTCAAACGGGAATGGCTTGGTGACCACCGCCACGGTGAGGATGCCCATTTCCTTGGCCAGCTGCGCCACCACCGGTGCCGCACCAGTACCCGTGCCACCGCCCATGCCGGCAGTGATGAATACCATGTCGGCCCCTTCAAGCGCCTCGACAATGCGCTCGCGATCTTCCAGCGCCGATTGCCGCCCCACTTCGGGGTTGGCGCCGGCGCCCAGCCCCTTGGTGACATTGCTGCCGAGTTGCAATTGCAACTTGGCACCCGAGTTGCGGATGGCCTGCGAGTCGGTATTGGCGCAGATAAACTCCACGCCCTCCACCGCGCTACTGACCATGTGCGCAACGGCGTTACCGCCACCACCGCCGATGCCGATCACTTTGATGATCGCGTTTGGCGCCACTTTTTCGATTAGTTCAAACTTCGCCATGGGTGCTTCCTCCGTGATTACTGCTGTTGCCTACTGATTTGCTACGCCCTGTTTGTGCCCATCACTGCTGCATTACGCCACGCCACCGCTCTTCGGTGGGCTTGCTCAAAACTCGCCCCGATACCAATTGCGCAAACGCGCCAATGCCTTGCCCACCTTGCCTGGCGGCAGACTGGGCCGACTGGGATTCTCAAGTTGACTACCCCAAAGCAACAGGCCAATACCGGTTGCATACACGGGGTTGTTGATGACTTCACCAAGACCGGTAACCTGCTGTGGAATGCCCATTCGCACCGGCATATGCAGCATCTCTTCGGCCAGATCGACAACGCCTTCCATGCGCGAGGCACCACCGGTCAATACCAAACCGGCGCGCACCAACTCCTCATAACCGGAGCGGCGCAACTCGGCCTGCACCATTTCGAAAATTTCCTCGTATCGCTCCTGCACCGCTTCGGCCAATGCCTGGCGTGCCAAGCGGCGCGGTGGCCGGTCGCCAACACTGGGCACCTGAATGGTTTCTTCGGCGGTTGCCAGTTGTGCCAAAGCGCAGGCGTAACGCACCTTGATCTGTTCGGCCTCGGGTGTCGGTGTACGCAATAGATGCGCGATGTCATTGGTCACCTGGTCACCGGCAATCGGCAGCGACGCGGTATGCCGGATGGCGCCCTGCACAAACACCGCGATATCGGTCGTACCGGCACCAATATCGACCAACACGACGCCCAGCTCCTTTTCATCGTTGGTCAACACTGCCGTGCTGGATGCCAGCGCACCGAGTACCAGTTCATCAACCTGCAGGTGGCAGCGATTGATGCATTTGGTGATGTTCTGCGCTGCCGACTGCGCGCCCACTACCAGGTGCGCGCGCACTTCCAGGCGCACACCTGACATGCCAACCGGATGGCGAATGCCCTCTTGCGAGTTATCGACGATGTATTCCTGCGCAATTGCATGCAGAATTTTCTGATCCGAAGGGATCGCCACTGCTTTCGCGGCTTCCAGCACACGGTCCAGATCACCATAGGTCACCTCGCCATCGCGAATCGGCGACATGCCTGGTGAGTTGCGGCATTGCGTATGACTACCCGAAATGGATGCGTAAACCGAACGAATCTCGCAACCCGCCATCTGCTCGGCTTCTTCCAGCGCACTTTGTATTGAGCGCACCGTCGATTCGATATCAACCACAACACCGCGTTTCATGCCGCGCGAATCGTGACTCCCCAGGCCAATGACCTCGATTGATCCGCCCGGCGTATATTCACCGACCAGCGCCATCACCTTGGCAGTGCCAATATCCAGGCCGACGATAAGTGACTTGTCGCCTTTGCGGTTCATCGTATATTCCTTGCGTAAAACGGCGCGTCATCGCCCTGCCCGTTATTGGCAAAGCTGAGTGCAAAACCATTGGTGTAACGAAGATCGGCGCGTACAAATGCGTCGCTGTGGCTGGCGGTCAATTGCGGCATCGCGCGCAGCAATCGGGTAAGGCGAACCTGCGCGTCTTCTCGACCGATCACAATGCGGCTGCCATCATCCAGACGCAGACTCCAACTGCCACGCGGCGACAGGCGCATTTCGACAACCCGCCGATCCAGTGCGGCGAAGCGCTGTTCTGCAAATTGATACAAGGTGACAACTTCGGCCACCCGCCGCACCGGCCCGCTCAGGGAAGGCAAGTGCGCCAGCGCCGCATCATCGGGTGCCGAGAAGATTACGCCCTCGCGCGACAGCCATTGCTGCTCACCCCAGCGGGCAAACGGTTGATGTTCGCGGACATCCACCTGTAACAGATCGGGCCAACGTTTGCGTACCTGCACCGATGCCACCCACGGCAACGCACTGGCCAAATCGCGGATGCGGCGCAGATCAATGGCGAAAAAGCCCTTGCCAAGCTCCGGCAACACGGCGGAACGCATTGCCTCGGCACTGACATGGTGCAGCTCACCGGTCACTTGCAGACGCGACAGTGGCCAGCGATCAACGGCAATCCAGCCGTTTATCACCGCAGCAACCGGCATCAGCACCACCAGCAAGGCGGCAATCCATATACTCAGGCGTAGCCAGGCATTCATGCGCCTACCTCGGGACTGGGGACTCGGGACTGGGGACTCGGAGCGGCAGCGAACGCAACGCCGTGCGCATGCTCGCCAGTCCCGGCTTCACAGCGCGTCATGACGCCTCCCCGACCAAGGTCATCTCAAGAATGCGCCAGCACAAGGTGTCGAAATCGATACCGATTGCCTGTGCTGCTTTAGGTACCAGTGAATGGCTGGTCATGCCCGGCGCGGTGTTCACTTCCAGCAACCAATTGTTGCCGGCATGATCGCGCATGACGTCGACACGGCCCCAGCCGCTGCAACCGAGTGCGGTAAATGCATGCAGCGCCAGCGCTCGCATTTGCGCTTCGGCGGCCGAATTATCCAGGCCCGGACATACGTACTGTGTGTCGTTGGCGAGGTATTTGGCGTGATAGTCGTAATACTCGCCGGCCGGCACGATGCGGATACTGGGCAGGGCGCTATCAGCCAGAATACCGACCGTGTATTCAGCACCGACAATCAGTTGCTCCATCAACAACTCGCCGGGATAACACGCCGCCAGCTTCACGGCCTGCTGCAGATCGTCAAGCACAAACACCCGGCTGATGCCCACGCTGGAACCTTCGCAGGCCGGTTTGACGATAACCGGCAAACCTAATTGCTGCGCCGCTGCACGCACATCATCGCCGGGCGACAACTGTGCGTAGCGTGGCGTAGGCAGCCCGAGTGCCAGCCAGATCTGCTTGCTGCGAATCTTGTCCATGGCCAGTGCCGTGCCCAGCACCGACGAACCGGTAACCGGGATGGCATAGGCTTCAAGCAACCCCTGCACCACACCATCTTCGCCGCCACCCTTGTTGCCGTGCAGAATGTTGAACACTCGATCATAGGCCTGCTGTTGCAGGCCAGAGAGCAAGGCCGGGACGCCATCGACCGCCACGGCGTCAACACCGCGAGCACGCAGCGCGTCCAGCACATTTTTACCGGAGTTGAGTGACACCTCACGTTCGCTACTGGTGCCCCCCATCAGCACCGCGACGCGGCCAAACCGGCGCGGATCGTTGCGCGTACTCATGCGTTTCCCTCCCGTGCTGGCAAACCATGCTCAGCCAGACCGGCGGCGAGCTGACCGATATCGCCAGCACCCATGACGATCAACAAATCACCGTCTGCCAACACGTCGGCAAGCACCTGCGGCAATTCGCGCGCACTGCCGACCAAAACCGGATCGATGCGCCCACGGGCGCGAATGGCACGCGCCAGTGCCTTGCTGTCGGCACCCATGATCGGCGCCTCGCCAGCCGGATAGACCTCGGTCAGCACCAGCGCATCGGCCTGCGACAGCACCGCCACAAAATCATCGAGCAGATCGCGGGTGCGGGTATAACGATGCGGTTGAAATGCGATTACCAGGCGCTTGCCCGGCCAGCCAGCGCGCGCAGCATCAAATACAGCCTGCAATTCTGCCGGGTGATGGCCATAGTCATCCACCAGCAATGCCGAGCCATTTGCCAGCAACAATTCACCCTTGATGTTGAAGCGTCGGCCAATGCCCTGAAACTGCACCAATGCCTGCGCGATGTGGTTGCCCTCGACACCCAATTGCCAGCCAACCGCCGCAGCGGCCAGTGCATTGAGTACGTTGTGCCGACCCGGCAGATTCAGCGTCACCGGCAACGGCGCGCAATCGGGAAGATGCAACACAAACCGGGTTTGCGCCCCGTCCTGCTGCACCTGCTCGGCGCGCACATCGGCGTTGACGGCAAAGCCATAGCGCATGACGTGACGCGGCATGGATTGCGCAAGCACAGCCACTTCCGGGTCGTCGATGCACAACACGGCAAGCCCGTAGAACGGCAGGCGATGCAGAAACTCGGAAAATGCCGCTTGCACGCGAGCAAAATCGCCGCCGTAGTTTTCCAGGTGGTCGGCATCGATATTGGTGACCACTGAAATCAACGGGCTTAGCCGCAAAAAGCTGCCATCGCTTTCATCGGCCTCGGCCACCAACCACTGGCCACTGCCGAGGCGCGCATTGACACCCGCCGACAGCAGCTGCCCGCCGATGACAAACGTCGGATCAAGGCCACCTTGCGCCAGCACGCTGGCGATCAAACTGGTCGTTGTGGTTTTGCCGTGGGTGCCGGCTACCGCGATGCCGCGACGGAAGCGCATCAACTCGGCCAGCATTTCGGCGCGCGGCACCACTGGAATACGCCGTTCATGGGCAGCACGCAATTCCGGGTTGTCGTTGCGAATGGCGCTGGACACTACCACTACATCGACATCCGACAGGTTTTCAGCGGCATGGCCGAGACGGATGCTGGCACCGAGCGCAACCAGCCGGCGGGTGCTGGCGCTTTCACCGATATCCGAGCCAGTGACCTGATAACCCAGAGTCACCAACACTTCCGCGATGCCGCTCATGCCGACACCGCCGATGCCGATGAAATGCACATGCGAGAACACGCGTGCCAGATCGCCACTGTCAGCCAATCGACGATTCATACGGCAGCCTGCGCGATGATTGCTTCGGCGACGTGTTCGGCCGCGCGCGGCTGCGCCAGCGCCTGTGCCGCCTGTGCCATCGCCAGCAAGCTCACGCGATCCCGATGCAGCCGAACAATCTCGACAGCAAGGTGACGGGCAAGATCAGGCGACTCGGGCAACAACACCGCTGCCGATTGCTGCGAGAGGAACTCGGCATTGCGGGTTTGGTGGTCATCCACGGCATGCGGAAATGGCACCAGCACACTGGCCACACCGACAGCGCATAGCTCAGCCAGCGTCAGCGCGCCGGCACGGCATATCACCAGGTCAGCCCAGGCATACGCTGCCGCCATGTCCTCGATAAACGGTTCAATGCTGCCGTGTACCTGCATACGCGCGTAGCCCTTGCCCGTCGCATCGTGCTGGTTGGCACCGCATTGATGGCGAATCTGATACGGCACCGACGTGCCCAACCGCGCCAGCGCAACCGGCAACGCCTGATTCAGCGCCCGCGCGCCCTGACTGCCACCGAGCACGAGGATGTGAAACGCGTCATCCGCATTACGCACGCGCTTGGCTGGCTCGGGCAGCGTTGTCAGCACCTCGCGCACCGGGTTGCCCAGCCATTGCGTGTTTCGCCCCGGAAAACTGTCAGGGAATCCGCACAGTACCTGGCGTGCCAAACGCACCAGAATACGGTTGGTCAGGCCGGGCGCACGATTTTGCTCATGCACCAGCAACGGCGTCTTCAGCAACCACGCGGCGATACCGCCGGGGCCAGCGGCGAAGCCGCCAAAACTGATCACTGCACGCGGCCGGTGCTTGCGCAGCACCGCAATTGATTGCAGCACGGCGCGGGCAATCACAAACGGCGACAGCAACATTCGCAAAACACCCTTGCCACGCACCGCGCGCACGTTGATGGTTTCGATGGCAATGCCGGCCGCAGGCACCAGACGGGTTTCCATGCCACCGGCTGAACCCAGCCAGAGCACGGGCACACCACGCGCATGCAGTGCACGGGCCACTGCAATACCCGGAAAAATATGGCCGCCGGTGCCGCCAGCGAGAATCAACACCGGCTGCGGCTCGTATGGGATGTGATTCATGCCACCGCTCCCAACGTCGGTTCGCGGCGTTGCCGCAACATGCCGTTATCAGCTTTTGCCATTGGCAAGAATTCGGCTTCATCGGCGAAATCGGCGCGTACACGCGCCACCTTGCGTTCGGCACGATCAAGCTCCAGGCTTACGCGCAGTAGCAAGCCGATTGCCGCGCAGGTCATCAACACACTCGACCCCCCCGATGAAATCAGCGGCAGGGTCAATCCCTTGGTCGGCAGCAACCCAAGGTTCACGCCGATCGACACCAGTGCCTGCAAGCTGATCCACAGCGCCACACCAAATGCGCAGTACGCCGAAAACAGCCGCCGCAACTCGATGGCACGCAGGCCGATCCATAGCGCTCGTCCGGCAAATCCGGCGTACAGAGCAATTACCAGCATTACCCCGGCGAAGCCGAGTTCCTCGGCAATCACCGCCAGAATGAAATCGGTGTGCGCTTCAGGCAGATAAAACAGCTTCTGCACACTGGCGCCCAGGCCAACGCCGAACCACTCGCCGCGGCCAATCGCGATCAGCGCCTGGGTGAGCTGAAAGCCATCCTTGAACGGATCGGCCCACGGGTCGAGGAATGAGGTCAAGCGGCGGATGCGATACGACTCGGAGACCGCGACCATGGCCAGCATCGGCAAACCAATCAATACCGGTGCCATCAGCCGTGGCAGACTGACTCCGCCAAGAATCAACATGCCGCCGACAACCGAGCACAGCAACATCGCCGAACCAAAATCAGGCTGCAACAGCAAGAACGTCACCATCGCAATCAGCACGCCAATCGGCTTGAGCATCGCGCGCCAGCTTTGTTGCAGCTCGTGGTAATAGCGCTTGAGATAACTTGCCAGCCACACGATGAGCAGCAACTTGACGGCTTCAACAACCTGGAAGTTCGAGACCCCGAAGTTGATCCAGCGCCGCGCACCGTTCACCGAATGCCCCAACCCCGGCAAGTACACCGCGCCCAGCAGCACGAAACAGGCAATCAACAGCCATCGGCTGCGTTGTTCGATCCAGCGCAACTCAGTACGCACGATTACCGCCGCAATCGCGCAGCCGGCGAGCAGGAAAATCGCATGCCGGACCAGAAAATAGGTTTCGCTGACCTTGAAACCCTCGGCCACCGCAACCGAACTGGATGCCACCATCACCAGACCGAAAGCGGCCAGCACAGCAAAAATCAGCAGCAGCCACGGGTCCATGCGACCCTTGATGGCATCGAGCCGTTGCGCTTGTTCGCTACGCTGGAATGACCCGAGCATACTCAGCGCACCTTCAACGTCGCCAGCCCGACCAGGACCAGCACCACGGAAATGATCCAGAAGCGCACGATCACGCGCGGCTCCGGCCAGCCCTTGAGCTCGAAGTGATGATGGATTGGCGCCATGCGAAACACGCGCCGACCGGTGAGCTTGAATGACGCCACTTGCAGCATTACCGATACGGTTTCCAGCACAAACACGCCGCCCATTACCACCAGCACCAGTTCCTGGCGCACGATCACGGCGATGGCACCCAGCGCCGCCCCCAATGCCAGCGCGCCGATATCGCCCATGAACACCATCGCCGGATAGGTGTTGAACCACAGGAACCCAAGCCCGGCGCCGGCAATCGCGGCGCAGACGATAGCCAGCTCACCGGCGCCCGGTACAGCGGGAATCTGTAGATATTGCGAAAACACCGCATTGCCCGACACGTAGGCAAACACACCCAGAGCACCGGCAACCAATACCGTCGGCATGATCGCCAAGCCGTCGAGGCCATCGGTCAGATTGACCGCATTGGAGAAACCGACGATCCAGAAATAGGCGACCAGCACAAACGCCGCCCCGAGTGGCAACGCGACATTTTTCAGCAACGGCAAGTAAAAAGTGGTGTTGGAAGCCGCGTCGGCGGTGTGGAACAGCACCAGTGCCGCCACCAGGCCAGCGACCGATTGCAGGGCATACTTCCAGCGCGACTTCAGGCCATTGGGGTCCCGCCGCACGATCTTGATCCAATCGTCATACCAACCAATCGCACCAAAGCTCAGCAGTACGCCCAGCACCACCCACACGTAGCGGTTGCCAAGATCGCTCCACAGCAGGCTCGCCACGGTTACTGCCATCAATATCAGGGCACCGCCCATCGTGGGTGTGCCGGCCTTGCTTAAATGCGATACCGGGCCATCGCTGCGAATCGGCTGACCACCGCGTAGTGTGCCAAGGCGACGAATGACCATCGGCCCCAATGCCAGCGACAAGCCCAGCGCCGTAAGTGCGCTGAGAATGGCGCGCACCGTGATGTAGCCAAACAAGGCGAAACTCTGATCCAGCCATTTCAGCCAATGTGCGAGTTCAAGCAGCATGATCGCTCCCGGGTTGCGAAAGCGCGGGGCATAGCGCTGCCACCACGTTCTCCATCGCGCTGGAGCGCGAGCCTTTGACCAGTATTTGCAGCGGTGTGCGCATCACCCGCTCAACCAATGCGGCGCGAAGCGCCTGAATCAGCGTGGCCTGATCGGGGAAGTGCCGAGCACCATCGCCAAAGGCGCGGCTGGTTTCCTGGCTCAGACTGCCCACCGTCCACAGCGCCGACAACCCGGCCCGCCGTGCGCGGTCGCCCAGTTCCGCATGCAGTACAGCACTGCCATCGCCCAATTCGGCCATGTCACCAAGCACCAGCCAGCTGTCGCCAAAAGAAGCCGCCAGGCGATCAATGGCCGCCGCAACCGAACCCGGGTTGGCGTTGTAACTGTCATCAATCAATTGCACCGTGTCGCTCAACACCCGCACCTGCTGGCGACCCGGCACGCCACGTGCTGCGCACAAGCCATCGACAATCACTGCCGCCGACACACCCGCCGCGTGCGCCATTGCCGCTGCTGCCAGTGCGTTCATCACGTTGTGGCGGCCCTGCAACAGCAGGCGTACCGGCACGCTGCCGTCTGGCAGATGCAACTGGAAGCGGCTGCCCTCGTCGTCAAATGCGATGCGATCGGCGTTGATATCGGCGCTATGTTCAAGCCCGTAGCGCAGGCATCGCCGTGGCTTGGCAATGTCCGCAAAGTATTGGCTGAAGGCATCATCGGCATTGATGATCGCCACGCCATCGGCGGGCAACGCCTCGTAAATCGCGCCTTTGGTCTGCGCGATGCCGAGCAGGCTGCCCATGCGTTCGAGGTGGGCCGGCGCGATGTTGTTGACCAACGCAATGTCCGGGCGGGCAATCGAGCTCAGGTAGGCGATATCGTCAGGTTTGCCAGCACCCATTTCGTAGATCGCATACGCCACCTGCTCGGGTGCATCGAGCACCGCCAGCGGCAGGCCGATCTCGTTGTTGCGATTGCCGGGGTTGGCATAGCTTGGGGCTTGCCGCGAAACAATCGCCAGCAGCAGTGCCTTGACCGACGTTTTACCGTTGCTGCCGGTGAGTGCCAACACACGAGTGGCACGTGCGGCCTGCACTGCTGCCGCGATATCACCAAGTGCTGCCACTGTGTCGGCACACAGCAATTGCGGCAGGTCGCTTTGTACCGGCCGCGACACCAGCAGCGCGGCAGCGCCTGCCTGTGCTGCCTGCGCGCAAAAATCATGGCCATCGAAGCGATCGCCGACTATGGCAACAAACAATGCACCGGGTGCGACATTGCGCGAATCGATAGTGAGCGATGGCACCGTTGCATCATCACCGAGCAGGCGCGCACTGCACCAAGCGGCGATCTGCGATAGCAACAGGGGCGTCACGACGCATCCCCAAGTGCTGAGCGCGCCACATCCATATCGTCGAATGGCAGGCGCCGACCAGCGATTTCCTGGTACGACTCATGGCCCTTGCCGGCAATCAGCACCACATCGCCGGGGTGCGCCATGGCTACGGCATCTGCAATGGCACGGGCGCGATCCCGCTGGACCAGCGACGCACTGCGATCACGCAAACCCGCAACGATGTCGGCAACAATGGCATCGCCGGATTCGGCGCGCGGATTGTCATCGGTCACGATGATTTGATCGGCTGCGGCTTCGGCGACGGCCGCCATTTGCGGCCGTTTGCCGGCATCGCGCTCGCCGCCGCAACCAAAGACGCAGATGACCCGGCCAGTAGCATGTTCGCGCGCACTGGCCAGCGCCTGCTGCAAGGCATCGGGTGTGTGGGCGTAGTCCACCACCACCAATGGCTTGTCGCCACCACCAACCCGGCTCATGCGCCCGGGCACAGGCTGCAATTGCATCAACGCCTTCGCGATTTCCTGCGTTGTTATGCCCAGGGCATGCAGCACACCGGCAACGGCCAGCAAATTATCCAGATTGAAGCGACCGATCAAAGCCGAGCGTACCAAGGCGTAATCGTTGCCAATACGCAAGCGGAACGCGATCCCCTCGCTGCCGGTAACAACGTCATCGGCAGCAATGGCGGCGTCGGCATGCCCGCGTGAACTGGTACCCACACGCTTCAGCGTCGGCGCAAGGTTTTCGAACAACGACGCACCAAATGCGTCATCGAGATTGATCACTGCGCACGCCAAACCGCGCGTGGCAAACAACTTGGCCTTGGCAGCGCCATAGCTCGCCATGTCACCGTGATAATCCAGATGATCGCGGCTGAGATTGGTAAATACCGCCACAGCGAAACGCACCGCATCGACGCGCCCTTGATCGAGCGCGTGCGAAGAAACCTCCATGGCAACATGGCTGGCGCCCTGTACACGCATGTCGTCCAATGAGCGATGCACCTGCAAGACATCTGGCGTCGTTCGCTCTCCCGCCAGCAATGCGCCGTGCAACCCGACACCAAGTGTGCCGATGGTTCCAGTGACCAGACCACGCGCATGCAACGCCTGCGCAATTAATTGCACCGTCGAGGTTTTGCCGTTGGTTCCGGTAATCCCGATCACCGTCATGGCTGCAGATGGCTGCTCGTGAAAACGATCAGCGATTGCGCCCAGCGCCGCCCGCAAACCCGTTACCGCGATCGCAGCCTGCGGTGCCCGCAGCGCAACCGGCAGCGGCGGCTCATAGAGCACGGCCGCTGCGCCGTTGGCCAGCGCCTGTTCGGCAAATGCAATGCCATGGCCACTGCCGCCTGGCAGTGCGAAAAACGCATCGCCAGCGCACAGCGCACGGCTGTCGAGGCACAGCCCGGTTATTGCCATATCAGCCAACGGGGTGTCGAGAAACCCCGCCAGCAGACGGTGCAATGGCATCGACCGATTCACAACGCCGCCCCGGATTGCTTGGCAGTGGTACTTTCCGGCACGCGAGCGGCGACAGCTTCTGCCGGTTTGGCAGGCATCTGCGCGTACCACTGCTCGATGTGATCGGGCGGCACATCCAACAGACGCAAGGCGCCGGTCATGATGCTGCGAAAGACTGGCGCTGCCACGGCGCCGCCGCCATATTCCTCGCCTTTCGGGTCGTTGATGACAACCGCCATTGCCAGACGCGGCCGCGATGCCGGCGCCAGACCGACAAATACCGAAACGTAGCGTTTTTCGGCGTAACCGCCGCCACTGGCTTTGCGCGAAGTGCCCGTTTTACCGGCCACACGATAACCCGGCACGCGGGATCGGCTCGCAGTACCGCCCTCGCCAGTCACCGCTTCGAGAATGCTGAGTACTTTGCCGGCAATTGCAGGAGCAACGATCTGCCGCTGTTGCGGCGGCGTGTTCTTGACGAAAGACGGCGTGGGCAACACACCGCCATTGCCAAATGCCGCGTAGGCGCGTGCCAACTGCAAGGCAGTGACGGAAACACCATAACCATAGGCAATGGTTTGCTTCTCGACCGGGCCCCAGGCACTCGCCGTCGGCAACACGCCAGCGGATTCGCCAGGGAACCCGCTGCCAGTGCTTTGACCAAGGCCAAAGCGCTGATAGGTGTTGTATTGCTGTTCGGCGGTGAGCTGGTCGGCAATTTTTATCGCGCCAACATTTGAGCTCTTTATCAACACTCCGGCCATGCTCAAGGTGCCGTAATCCTTGAAGTCATGGATGGTGTAACCACCTTGCAGCGCGATGTATCCGGGCGAAGTGGCGATCAAGGTATCGGGCGTGAACTTGCCACTTTCCATCGCAGCCACAGCAGTGAATGCTTTCATCACCGAGCCGGGCTCGAACACATCGGTAAGCGCACGATTGCGCTGCGCACCAATGTTGTCGCCATCACGACTGTTTGGGTTGTGTGAAGGCAGATTGACCATGGCCAGTATTTCGCCCGTGGCCACATCCAGAATCACCACGCTGCCGGCGTTGGCATCACGCTCACGCAAGCTGGTGCTGAGCTCGCGATAGGCGAGGTATTGCAGACGGCGATCAATCGACAACACCAGATCGCGACCCGGTTCTGCTGCGCGCAGCAAATCCACATTTTCGACGACACGCCCCAGCCGGTCACGGATCACCCGTTTGACGCCTGGCTTTCCGGTCAACCAGTCGTTGAAAGCCAGCTCCAGCCCTTCCTGACCCACGTCATCGATATTGGTGAAGCCCAACACATGCGCGGCAACGGCGCCGGCAGGGTAGAAACGGCGGAATTCTCGTTGTGCTGCAACACCCGGAATCTGCAAGGCCAAAATTGCCGCAGTTGCATCGGGGCTCAGATGCCGACGCAGGTAGACAAACTCGCGATCGGCGCGCTGTGCAAGACGCTGCACAAGCGCATCAGGATTGATGTCCAGCGCTTTTGCCAATGCCGGCAGGTGATCCGGGTATTGCAGCAATTCCTGCGGATTGGCCCAGATCGAGGCAACCGGTGTTGACACTGCCAACGGCTCACCATTGCGATCAAGGATGGCGCCGCGCGAAGCTGCAATCGGAATGTCACGCAGAAAACGCGCATCACCCTGGCGCTGATAAAAATCGTTGTGCAGCAGTTGCAGCCAGGCCGCCCGCGTTACCAGTGCGATGGCAGCCAAGGCAAGCACCCCGGCAACTGCCAGCAGGCGGCCGCGTGCATTGACGTTGCGGCTGCGCGCTTTCATTGCAACACCACCACGCGTTGCTCCTCGGGCTGCGCCAGACGCATCCCAAGATGACTGACCGCAAGCTGCTCGACCCGATCCGTTGCCGTCATGGTGGCCAGCTCCAATTGCAAACGGCCATATTCAACATTCAGTTCATCGCGCTGATTTTCGAGGCTGCTCAAGGCAATGAACAATTGCCGATGATGATGGCGCTGATACACCACACCGAGCGCACAGGCCATCACCGCCAGCACCAGCAATCCGAAAAAAAAGTTGCGCGGGCTCATGGCAACACCTCGGGCAAGCGCTCCGCCACACGCAACACCGCGCTTCGCGCCCGTGGATTGACGGCCAACTCGGCGTTATCGGCACGTTGCGCCGCGCCCATGCTGCGCAGGCTTGGCTGAAAATGCTGTAATGCAGGCAACCGGCGATTACCCGCCGGCGGCTGTGCCTTGTGGGCGATGAAGCGCTTGACAATGCGATCCTCAAGCGAATGAAAGCTGATCACTACCAGCCGGCCATGTGCGCGCAAGGCCTGATACGCCGCTTCCAGGCCCAGCTCCAGATCGGCAAGTTCACGATTGACATGGATGCGAATGGCCTGAAAACTGCGCGTTGCCGGATGCCGGTCACCCTCACCACGGCCAACAACGCGGGCAATCAATGTGGCCAACCCAGCGGTACGCGTGATCGGTTCGAGCGTGCGTTGCGCGATGATGGCGTCAGCAATGCGCCGACTGCGACGCTCTTCTCCGTAGGTCCACAGCACGTCGGCGATTTCTTCGCGGCCAGCTTGCGCAAGCCACTGTGCTGCACTGAGCCCCGTGTCAGGGTCCATGCGCATGTCCAGCGGGCCATCCTTGGCAAAACTGAAACCTCGTTCGGCGACATCAAGCTGTGGCGAAGACACGCCAAGATCCAGCAGCACACCATCAAGACCTGCCTGCACCTGCGGCCACAAGCCAATTTGCGCAAAACTGCCACGCCGGATCGAAACTCGCGGATCAGCGGCAAAACGTTGTTCGGCGCACACGATGGCTTCCGGGTCCTTGTCCATAAGCAGCAAACGCCCCTCGGGTCCCAACCGCTCAAGCACACCCAGCGCATGACCACCTCGCCCGAATGTGCCATCCAGATATGCGCCGTCCTTGAGCACTCGCAATGCTTCCATTACCTGCGCAAACAACACAGGCAGATGGGCTTGCGGCGGTTTATCAGGGGTCAGCGTTTTGTCACGCCCGCCTGCCATAACCCGCTACAACCTCAGTTCGAGCATGTCTTCGCTGATCTCGTCTTCGCTGATCGCTTGACGGATCTGCGCAAGGTGCGCCTGCTCGCTCCACAATTCGAACTTCGCGCCCATGCCCAACAGCACGGCCTTTTTTTCAATACCCGCAGCAGCACGTGGACTTGCCGGCAAGGTGATGCGGCCATTGCCATCGAGCTCCAGATGGGTGGCGGCACCGACCAGCTTGCGCTGCAGGTTGCGATGCACTTGCTTGGCATTGGGCAACAAATTGACCTGATCGCGCACCGCTTCCCAGGCCTTTTCCGGATACAGCCACAGGCAACCGTGCTCGTACGGGTTGTAGGTAACGACCAGCCGATTGCCACACAGTCGCGCGACCGGATCGCGGTAGGCAGTAGGAATCGCCAACCGGCCCTTGTCGTCAATCGTGATGGCAGTTTCGCCCTGGAACATTTCCACAAATCCCCACGGAAAACCAATTTTTCCCTCTATTACCCACATTAGACCTGCAATTGAACGCTGTCAAGCGAATCTGGGGGCTGGTTTCGCTTTTTTTTTCAATACCTTGCAGCACTCTTGAGAGTCTTGTTTAAGAACTGTTTGCTATGCCATGAATTGATGGGGATTGCCGAAAACACCGTTGCGACTCGGGACTCGATTGCTCGGTCGGTCGGTCGGTCGCTGCGCGACGGCGCTCGCTGTGCTCGCTACGCCTTCGCTTCGCTTGGTCGCGCACAGGGTGCGCTACCACAGAGAAGCGGTAACGCTCACCTGTAGGAGTCCAGGCCGCCCCGGGTCGGTGGTGCGCTTATTCGCGCATCAAACATGGGGCGAGCAGATGCGCTGCGGCGGAAATGGGGGTATGAAAGCAACGAGCGCTGGGCCCAAAGCCGTGTTTGCATTGGTGCGTGATGCCCGCGAAGGAGTGCCGAAAGC